>JACPVB010000176.1 GCA_016191985.1 Chloroflexota bacterium
AGAGGCGTTTCGAGGTGGGCAAGCAGCCATGTGCGCGGACGTCCAATCACATGCGCGAGAATGATCTGCGCATCGAGTTCGGGCCAATCTGATTTGATCTGCGGTGTGATTTGTTTGAGGATTTCTCCCGCGCTCATACGGTGTCTCCAATTATTTGTCGCCGCGAAGCTCGCTAAGAAAAAACTTTTAACTCTTTGCGTTCTTGGCGCTTTTCGCGGTAAATTGGTTTTTATTCGTCATCATCCACGCCAGTGGCTGCAAGTTTATCGGCTTCGTCGCGGGTGGAGAGTTCGTCGATGAACTGGTCGATGTCGCCATCCATTACGGCGGGGAGGTTGTAACTGGAATATCCGATGCGGTGATCGGTGACACGGTTCTGCGGGTAATTGTACGTGCGGATTTTTTCGGAGCGCTCACCGGAGCCAACCTGCGAGCGGCGGTCGGCTTCGAGTTCGGCCTGCCGTTTTGCAAGTTCAATTTCATACAGGCGCGCGCGCAAAATGCTGAGGGCGCGCAGTTTGTTTTGTAACTGCGAGCGCTCGTCCTGACAGGTGACGATCATGCCTGTGGGTTTGTGATACAAACGCACAGCGGTGGAATTCTTTTGCACATTTTGCCCGCCCGCACCCGAGGAACGATAAACTTCGACCTCGATGTCGCTTTCGGGAATATCAACTTCAACATCGTCCACTTCGGCGAGCACGGTCACCGTAGCGGTGGAAGTGTGGATGCGTCCCTGCGCTTCGGTGGCTGGCACGCGCTGCACACGATGCACGCCCGATTCATATTTTAATTTTGAATAAGCGCCTTTGCCCCGCACTTCAAAGATAACTTCCTTGTAGCCGCCCACACCGATTGAACTTTCAGACATGATTTCGGTCTTCCACTTTTTATCTTCGGCGTAGCGAGTGTACAGGCGGAACAAATCTGAGGCGAAGATGGCGGCTTCGTCACCGCCCGCGCCGGCGCGAATTTCCACGATGACGTTTTTGTCGTCACGCGGGTCTTTGGGAACGAGCAGGCCTTTGATCTGTTTTTCGAGGATTTCAATTTTCGGGGTAAGTTCATCCACGTCCGCTTTGGCGAGGGCGATCAATTCCGCATCATTTTCGTTGATGATGATTGCTTTGGCTTCCTCCAGGCTTTTCATTGCCTGACGGTATTCCCGCGCTTTTTCGATGAGCGGTTCGAGGTCCACACGTTCCTTGTTAATCTCACCGGCGCGTTGATAGTCACTGCCTACTTCAAGCAGTTCGCTGCCAAGCTGGTCAAATCTTTCTTCAATTGCCTGTAATTTGTCGAGCATGTGATTACCTCATGTCGTTGCGAGGGCGTTTGTCCCGCAGCAATCTCCAACGCACAGGAGATTGCTTCCCTTCGACAAGCTCAGGACAGGCGTCGTAAAGACCGCTTCTCGCAACGACATTTTATATTTTTGCGAAATAAAGCGCGGCTCCAAAGGGCCGCGCGGGCAGGATTATACCATTCAGGGAGCTAGAAACTGGTAACGGCGGAGAGCACCATTGAAAGGATCAAAATCACGGCAAATATCGCGAACAAGATCTGTGCCGCTCTGTTGTTCTGGGCGGTTGTTTTATTTTCCGCTGAATTCGTTTGTTTCCTGCTTTTTGAATTTTTTACAGCCATCTTTCACTACTCACTTCTTAATATGATTATAAAAGGCCTGAGACATCACCTTTTCAAGTTCTTCAATTGTAACAGGCTTCATCACGTAGCCATCCGCGCCGAGCTGCAGGGCCTTTTCCACCATCACATCCGCCGCTTCGGAGGAGAGCATGATGATGGGCATATCCTTCCATTCCCTGCGGCGGCGCAGGAATTCGAGCATGTCCAGCCCCGATACTTCGGGCATGTTGATATCGAGGATCATTAACTCAGGACGTCCGCCCGCCAACAGAGCTTGTGCGGCGGCGCGTGAATTAAGGAAATGCTTTGTGTGGCAGTCCAACAGCCTGAGCATTAGGCTGACCGCATGTCCCATCTCCTCATCATCGTCAACGATCCAGATTTCTTTCATTTTATACTGGCTTCCAATTTTGCCATGAATTCTTCAAATGAAATTTCCGATTTAGACGGTACATGGCTGGCGGGATTTTCATGCGGACGCCAGTGCCAATTGCCTGCGTTATCTGCGCCAAATACTCGCTGCTCATCTTTAATATGGGCAAAAGATATCTTCCCTGTAATTTCACTATAATAAACGTCCACAAATGAATTATCCGCCAATGTAACCCGCCAAAGGTTGGATGATTCAGTTGAAGCGAAAACGAATACGTTTTTGACAAAAGCTAATCCTGAACAAACGGAGAGTATCCTTTGTTCAAACTCCCCCATTGCTATGCCTGCCATTGCAGCATTTCCTGAAGCAGCCCAAGGTCGGCAATTGCGGTTTCCCATTGCATGTAATCCTGTTCAACAGGATAGGAATATGGATCTTTGATTTCTCCATTCTTCCATGCTCGTTCAAATTCAGGGAATTGCATTCCATACTTTTGTTCATACGCGGCGATCCGTGCCTCTGCGGTTTCAATTCGAAGTCGAATCAAATCTTTTATCGCAAGCGACAATGCAATATCAGGGCGTGATTGCCCCGTCAACCTTCGCAGAATATTATGCATCCCTTTAGGGATAATGACCATTTCCGTAGTCATGTCAACTCCTATTCCAAGTGCGCTTTCACGCTTTCCGCTGCGGATTCGTTCATGCCTTTTACCGCGGTCAATTCTTCGATTGTGGCTTCCTTAATCTTATCCATAGAACCGAAATGTTTCAAGAGGGCTTTCCGGCGCGTAGGCCCAATGCCAGGGATGGAATCAAGCTGGGATGCCAAACCCAACTTCGAGCGTTTTTTGCGATGCGCGGTGATCCCGAAGCGATGCGCCTCGTCACGGATGCGCTGTACGAGGTAAAGTCCCTGCGAGTGACGCGGCAGGATCAGCGGCTGGCTTTTGTGCGGAAAGAAAATTTCCTCCTCCTGTTTTGCGAGACCCACCACTGGAACCTTGCCAAACAAATCAAATTGTTCGAGGACTTTGACCACACGGCTCAGTTGACCTTTGCCACCGTCGATGATAATGAGGTCGGGCAAAAAGGAAAAAGACGCATCCGGCTTGGATCCGGGGTTTACCTCTACCTCCTGTGAGCCTTTCCACCTTCGGAATCTTCGCGTGAGCATTTCCTCCATCGAGGCGAAGTCATCGGGTGCGCCGATGCTTGTGCTTTCGATATTAAATTTGCGATACAGCTTTTTAGACGGCACACCCTGCTCGAACACGATCATCGCACCGACGGTCGCCACACCCTGGGTGTGACTCACGTCATAGCACTCGATGCGGTTCGGCGGCGTGGACAAGCTCAATGCCTGCTGCAACTCGCTGAGCGCAGTCTCCTGTTTGTGGGCATCTGCCTGCCATTGAGCGCGCAAGGCCTGCAAAGTTTCCGTTGCATTTTCTGCCGCCATCTTCACCAAATCCCGTGGCTGACCTTCCTTCGGCACGAGCAATTCCACTTTTTTGCCGCCGCGCTTCGAGCGCAGCCATTGCGAGATGATGATGCGTTCTTCGATCTCCTGCGGCAGCATCACCTGTTCGGGAATGTTCGCCGCCTCGGTATAAAACTGCTTGACGAATTCCGACATCACCTCGGTATCGGCGGTATCTTCCGTGCCTTCGAGGATGAAGTATTCACGTCCGATCAATTTGCCGCCACGGATGAAGAATATCTGCACGCAGGCTTCTCCGTCTGTACGGGCCATGGCGAGCACATCCGAGTCGAGATAATCCGTGCCAAAGACAACTTTCTGCCGTTCGATGATGGATTGAATGGCTTTCAATTGGTCGCGCAAAGCAGCGGCTTTTTCGAAGCGCATTTCGTCTGCGGCTTTCTGCATCTCGTTTTGCATGCGCGTGACGATCTCTTCGCTGTGTCCGCCGAGGAAATCCATCAGGTCGGAGATCATTTGGCGATAGCCCGCCTGCGAGACGGCCCCGATGCAAGGCGCGTTGCAAAGTTTGATATCGTAATAAAGGCAAGCGCGTTTGTCCTGCCCCGTGATTTCGCGGTCACATGTCAAATACGGGAAAATCTTTCGCAGCACTTCCAGCGTTTGATACACCGCCCACGCCGAAGTGTACGGCCCAAAATACCGCGCGCCATCCTCTGCCATTTGGCGGGTGACGGTAATTTTTGGAAACGGTTCGTTCCAATGAATTTTTATGTACGGATAGCGCTTGTCATCCTTGAGACGGATGTTGTATTTGGGGCGGTGCTTCTTGATGAGGTTCATCTCAAGGATGAGCGCCTCAAGTTCCGAGCCAACCACGATCCACTCAATATCTACAATGTCGCGCACGAGGCGGCGGGTCTTTGCATCGTGGCTCGAGTCCGCGTGGAAATAGGACCGCACGCGGTTCTTCAAGCTGATGGCTTTGCCAACGTAAATAATTGTCCCTTCGACGTTGCGGTAAATATAACAGCCTGGCTTGCCGGGCAAAGTGGCAAGAATGCCCTGGAGTTTTTCAGAGATTTCCATTGGCGGCAATTCTACCGCTTGTTTGGTAAATTTTCTGGAGTCAGGCAGCTTGCTGCCTGTTTTTATCCATCAGCTAGCTGATGGATTCCAGAGTTAGGCTGGCAATTCAATGATAAACATTGTGCCTTTTCCCACTTCGCTTTGCACTTCAATTGTTCCGCCATGTGCGTGGATGAGCTGCTTTGTTATCGCAAGCCCCAGCCCGCTGTTCGCCCGCCCGCTGCGCGATTTATCCCCGCGCCAGAATCGATCAAAAATAAATGGAAGATCATCGGATGCAATTCCCGCGCCCGTATCACTAACCTTGATCCGCGCGCTTCTTTCCTCGCCGACAATTGATCCCCCTACGGGGACGATGTCTGTTTCGAGAGAAATCGTCCCACCTTTGGGAGTGTGGCGCAGCGCGTTTGAGATGAGATTCGAGAGCACTTGATTCAACCTGTCGTAATCGGCGTTGAGTTCTTGATTCGGGTTAGTGATTTTTGTTTGCAAATCAATGCCTTCGGACGCGGCCTGGGAGGAAAAGCTGGTCGTGAGGTCCTGCATCAGGTCAGCGAGCAGGAAGCGGGTAGGGTGAAGCGGAAGTTGTCCCGTCTCGGCGAGGGAGAGAGTCTGCAAGTCGTTCACGAGGCGGGCGAGCAAGGTGGTCTCATCCAATGTGTTGTTGATGTGTTCGGGTGTCGGTTCGTAAACACCGTCAACGATGCCTTCGAGGTTGCCTTGAATAATGTGGAGCGGAGTGCGGAGTTCGTGGGCGATATCGGCGGTGAGGTTGCGGCGCTGCTGTTCGGCGCGTTCGAGTTCGCCGACCATTTTGTTGAAGCGCTTGATCAAGTCACTATAAATATCGGAATTTTTCTCTGGCACGCGCACCGAGAGGTCTCCCTCTTCGATGGCATTGATAGCCTTGAAGAGTTGTTCGAGCGGTCTGCCGAAGCGGTTGTACAGGTTGAAGATGGTAAGGATGGCGAATACCGCCAGCACGACAGGCGCGCCGCAAAGCAGAATCCAAATGTTTCTAACGCCGGAGTATTCCGAAAAGAGGAGATAGAGAATCGCCGCGATGCCTCCAACGAAAATGAAGGCGGAGATGATGAAGAAAATCGCGAACGGAAAAAAACGGCCAGCGCTGCGCCGTCGTTTGGGTGAAGGAAAATGGAAGGGAGGGTGGTGAGACATGAGTTTGGGTGACGAGTAACGAGTAATAAGATATAGGTGGCTGGGAGTGTTTGCTCGTCGCTTGTTCCTCGTTACTTATATTCTGTAAAGCGATAGCCAATTCCATACACTGTCTCGATCATGGACTCACCGGAGGCGGTCTCCAGTTTCTTGCGGAGATTCTTGATGTGCGAGTCTACACTGCGGTCTATACTGGATGCGTTGCCGTGCAGGTCTTCCAGCAATTGCTCGCGGGTGAGGGTTTGACCGGGACGACTGGCGAGCAGATAAAGCAGTTTGAATTCGTTGGGGGTGAATTTGATGGGAACGCCGTTGAATTCCACGAAATATTTTTCCGAGTCAATTTCAAGCCCGCCGACGCGAACGATGCTGGGCGCTTTGACTTCACCGCGCGTTCTGCGCAGGAGCGCCCGCACACGCGCCACCAATGCGCGCACGGAAAATGGCTTCGTGATGTAATCGTCCGCGCCGATTTCAAGACCGGTCACCTGGTCGATCTCTTCGGATAAAGCGGTGAGCATGATGATGGGTACGTCGCTTTCGCGGCGCAGGATGCGGCAGACTTCGCGCCCGTCAATTTGAGGGAGCATAAGGTCGAGGATGACAAGGTCTGGTTTTTCGCGGCGGGCAATTGTCAGGGCGGATTGACCGTCTGCGGCGGTAATGACGCGGAATCCGTTTTTCTCCAGATAGTCGCGGGCGAGGCGGGCAACTTTGGGTTCGTCATCTACGACGAGGATGAGTTGAGACATGGGCGAAGTATAAAGGATGAGGGGTGAATGATGAAGGATAAAAGACGGTATTGGCAGCCTTATGTGATTTTAATGACGACTTTTCCCTGGGCGTGTGTACCTTCTATATATCGAAAGGCTTCAACAATCTCACTTAATGGATAACTCCCATCAATGACAGGGATAATCTTGCCTTCTTTCAAAAGTTTGGCAAGAAATACCAAATCCTCCTGGATTATCTTTGCGCTTCCCATCATACGCACTTGCTTGCCGCCATTGCTGGACACAAAAGACCCGAAGAGCCTGGCTTGCAAGATCTGGCTAATGGTGCCACCACCACAGAGATACATCCCCTGAGGGTTCAGTGCGCGCTTATACGTGGAAAGGGAATGGTATCCGTTGATGGCAAGAATCAAATCATAGCGTTGCGGGTTCCGAGTGAAATCTTCCCTGGTGTAATCAATAACATGATCCGCCCCAATCGAGCGCGCCATCTCTTGGTTCCGCGTGCTGCATACGGCGGTCACCTCAGCGCCGAATGCTTTAACGATTTGAATGGCAAAGCTACCTACACCTCCCGAAGCGCCCTGAATTAAAACTTTTTGCCCAGGTTGAATTTCACCAGCATAACGAATGGTCTGCAATGCAACGAGCGCCGCCCAGGGCACAGCCGCCGCTTGCTCGTAGGATATATTAGTTGGCTTGAACGCCAAATACGCTTCTCTGGCAAGGACATACTCGGCAAAAGCACCTCTGGCACATCCGAACACCTCATCGCCTGGCCGAAACTGCTTCACGTTTTCGCCAACCGCTTCGACCTGCCCTGCTATGTCACTTCCGAGGCGCGTATTTTTTGGTTTTAGAAACCCTCCGGTAAAAAAGCGAAACAGGAATGGTTTGCCTCCTCTCGCGAAGGTATCCCCAGCGTTGATGGACGCGGCATGAACTTTCACCAGCACCTGATTATCCTGGGGCGTGGGTTTTTCTACCTCGACGAGTTTCAGAACATGCGGGGGACCGTATTGGGTGTGCACAATCGCTTTCATAAATCCAATCTCCTACATGGTTGGTTTATTCTTTGCCCACCGAATGTTCCACAGTGATGACGACTTTTCCTTGGGCGTGTTTTGCTACAAGATACCTGATCGCTTCGGCTGTCTCACTCAATGGGTAACATTTATCGATAACAGGGACAAGTTTGCCCACTTCAAGAAGCTCTTTGATAACAAGTAGATCTTCTTTGGGGGTTGTTGCTATTCCCTGGAAACCGATCTTCTTACTTCCGACCCTCGATATCAATGGTCCCAGAAGCATCGCCTGCAAGACTTGGGACAGGGAACCTCCTGCCACAACACAAATTCCTTTGGGGCTTAATGCCCTCCGATAAGCTAGAATCGGATGGCGTCCATTAACGGCCAGAATCAAATCATAACGCTGCCCACTTTGGGTGAAATCTTCTCGCGTGTAATCAACCACATGATCTGCCCCAATGGAGCGCGCCATGTCCAGGTTCCGCGTGCTGCATACGGCAGTCACTTCCGCCCCGAAGGATTTGGCGATTTGCACAGCAAAGGTACCCACGCCGCCAGAGGCCCCATTAATCAGAACCTTTCGCCCTGGTTGAATCTGTCCCTTGTCGCGAAGTCCCTGCAAAGCGGTGAATGCTGCCACAGGAACGGCCGCTGCTTCCTCAAACGATACATTGGCTGGTTTCAGCGCAAATTTGCTTGCGCCATTACAGACATACTCGGCAAACGCACCGGGGGCTACGCCGAACACTTCATCTCCAGGCTGAAACTCGGTGACATTGCTACCCACCGCTTCAACCGTCCCCGCGACGTCTGTGCCGAGGACCGTGTTGATTGCTTTGATAACCACCTCGTCCATGAAGCGGCCCAGGAGCGATGTCTTCTCGAAGCGCCGGTAGTCCATTGCATTGGCCGATGCCGCATGCACTTTCACAAGCACCTGATTATCCTGAGGCGTGGGTTTTTCTACCTCGGTGAGTTGCAGAACATGCGGGGGACCGTATTGGGTGTATACGATTGCTTTCATTGAGTATCTTTCCTTACGGTTATTTTGATTCAACCACTTTTACAAAGTATCGCATAATTTGGTTAACAAAAACTTCGATTTTCCTTCGCAATTTTTATCGAAAAGTTTACTTAATTATGAGACAAGCGATAGATTGGTATGGGTCAGCAGGCAGATTCGGCGCTATGGGTTGTCATTTGGTTTTCTCCGTAAGTGACGAGGAAAAGCACAAAGCTTTTCCTCGTCACTTATTACTTATCACCCGTTAGTTTTTAACTCTCAGCAGGTTTTTCACTGCCCTCTTCGGGGGCCTCATGCGCGCGCTTGTGCCAGTCGTTGAACATGGGCGGGACTCCACCTTCCCATTTTCTGCCCCACGGTCCGTGCATGTGACCGCCATGGTGCATTCTGCGGAAGAAGATCATCTTCAAAAATCCGAAGAAAAGGAACAGGAAGAAGATGGAGAAACAGATGCCGCCCAGCGGGAAGAAGCCGAAGTGATGGCGATATCCAAAGGCATAGGGAGGGTAGCCATACCCATAGCCAGGACCGTACATCGTAGGCGGGAGAGCCTGTCCATTCTCGGCGGCCTCCGAGATGGCGGTTGCCACAGCGGGAGCTTGTAAGACTCCCTGCGCGACGCCGGCTTTGTAAGCCATGAATCCGCCGGCGGATACGAGGCCGATCAATAGCAGGACCCCAATCAAGCGAAAAACGAAACCGTTGCGAAACATATTTACCTCCAATAGGTTGATTGATTTGGTTTGTTCTTACGTCCTTACTATATCAATCCACTGTGGAGGAATTATGGATGTGCCTGTCAGGGATTGTGGAGGTTGTGTAAACGAAATATCAGAATTGCTATTAGCGTTCTGTGAACGCCAGCTGTACTCCGAGACCGATGAGAATGCCGCCAGCTAAACGTTGTAGGAACTGGGTGTAATATGGTCGGCGCATTAACCATCCTCCGATGGCTCCAGCGGAATAACCAACTACTGCCAAAAAACACAACCCAAAACATGCAAATGTCAGGCCCAGAATCGCCATTTGCAATGGCACCTGATTGTTCCCTTGATCGACAAACTGTGGCAGAAAAGCCAAAAAGAAGATCGCAATTTTGGGATTGAGCACATTCGACAACAAACCCTGCCAGAAAAGAATCCTGGAACTTACGCCTGAGGTTGAGGTTTGGAGGCTGAAAGTGATCTTGTCCCGCCAGGCTTTAAAGCCGAGATAAATCAGATAGATTGCGCCGAGATATTTGACGACGAGAAAAGCGAACGCCGATGTCTGGAAGATCAGCGTTATTCCGAGGGCGGCTGCCGTCGTATGAACCAAAATCCCGCAAATGACGCCGACGGCGGACACGATGCCCGCTCTGCGTCCATGTGCCATGCCGCGGGTAATCACATACAGCATATCGGGACCCGGGGCAAGGATCAACGCCCAGGAGATGGCAGCGAACAGGCCAAATTTGGCTGGCTCAAGCATCAAATTCCTCCGGCATAAGAACAGATTTTAACTGTCGAATGTTCATAATCATCGAATCAGGCATATTCAACAGCAAGTCTTTTCCATTGTTCGGCATTAACTCCCTTGATCAACAGCCATAGGATTTGGGTCACGCTTCCAAGCAAAGCAACAAGCACAATGTACGAGAACAACTGATTTCCAAGCGGCGGGTAGATGAAAGTCAGCCAACCCAAACCTCCCACCATGGACAATGCTCCCAAAAATCGAGGTAGAAACATGGACCGGAAGATCAAGAATCCATTTATGAAGGTGGAAATTCCGAAAAATGGAAGTGCGATGCCTGCCGCCAGATTATTTACATTGAGCAGGAAGAGCGCCAACGCCTGCAATTGTTCAGCATTAAAAATGCTCAAGTATTGCGAACCTCCCAGCACAAGCAGGGGAGCAATATAAAAAAGACGGCTTAGTGTCTTGATGGTACAACCGATCAAACTAAAGGTCAGGGCAAGTAAGGCGAGGTTTCGGTTTACCGGCTTGAGAAGAATATAAAAGACAACAGTCTGAGCGATCTGGGAAGACATTTCAATGAGGTAAACAGTGAACCCCAATTGAAACAAGTCTCTTTGCGCCAGAATATTGGCTGCCGTAGCCGCGGCGTCGCCGTCTACAACAATCCTGCCGCTGATGACCATCTGTGCAATGATTCCCGCGACAATCACGGTTAGATAAAGTAACGCAACAATTCGCGCGTAAACTTGCGGGGATATTTCGGCACTCATACGAGTCTGCATTTATTTCTCTCCTGAGATTGTGGTAAAGATTATTTCAGTTTCCAGACTTCCCATTTGCCTGTTCCGACGACCGGCATTTTTTCTCCTAGCCATTCATACATGGAACCATCATACACCGCGACGTCCTCGTGTCCGGTCAATAAATGCGCCGCCGCATTGACCGCCGCCGCAATCCCTCCCCCGCAATAGGTGATGATCCGTTTATGGTTTGCAACTTCCGCCAGATGGGGAACCAGTTGCTCGACCGGCTTGAGAGATTCAAACCCCTGGGAAAAATCGCCATCCATCAGATCCATGCAGGAAAGATTGATTGAGCCGGGGATGTGCGAGGCTTCGTAGCTTACGGGCGGCAAGACATCTACAATCGCGACATCTTTATTTTCCATGGAAGCGAAGACTTCATCCTTGCTGGCGAACATGCCAGGTCGAACATGACTCGCAAAAACAGCCGGTTCATACTGACGGGACGTCTGCTCAATGGTCCCCCCAGCATTTTTCCACGCTGTTAGCCCTCCGTTGAGGATGCGCACATTGTCATGCCCGGCATACCTCAGCACCCACCACGCGCGGATGGCATAAGGGATCATCCCGCACGCATACACGATAACTTCCGAATCGTTAGAAATGCCAGCCTTGCCGATCTGTTCGGCAAGTTGATCCACGGGCAGAATGGTGCAAGTATACGGACTATCAGGAACGGAAAATCTATCGTGGTCAAAATATACCGTGCCGGGAACGTGCTGTTCCAGATATACATCATCAGTAATGGTTGCGTCAAAGATGCGGATGTTCTTGTCTCCGACCTTTTTCAGCAGTTCATCTGCTTCGATCAACATATTTTCGCGTTTCATTTGTAGTCTCCTTAATTTCAAAATTGCGGATTAGATGGACGGTAATGTCTGTTTTTCTATTTGTCCGACATTGATCCCTTTGATCATCAACCAGAAAGCGAATGTCAGTTCGAATACCAACATGGGTAACCATACCAGCCAGGTGACCGATGATGCCCAAGACGTGGGTCCGCCGAACAATCCAGCAAGTTGCGCAGGGAGGACCACAACGAGCAAAGCCGATGCGGCTACACCGAGTTGAGCCAGCCAAACAGGGATCAACCGTCCGCGCAGGAGGAGCCACGAGAAGAAGAGACTGCCCACGGCAAAATAGATGGCGCTCTCCCCATACTGGATGGCCTCTGCAATCCGACAGGTCAGAGCTAGTAATGCAAGAACTGGTCCTTGCTCACGCGTGAGCGCGTAGAGGGTCACGCCCAGCACGAGCGCCGAAAAAGATTGCAGCAGGGAAAGCAAGTCTGCCGCCTGCGCTTGGCTGCCTAGCGCCATACTGGTGATGCCGGCAACGATGTAAAAAAGGAACGTGAACCCGGCGACTCTCGCGTAGGTAAGTTGTGATGTCTCGGATGTTTTCATGGATTGAGGACTCCTTGGGTTTATTTGCCCCAAGAATATCAATCCACTATGGAGGAAATGTGGAGAAGCCCGTCAGGGTTTGTGGATGTTATTTAGCGGGGGCATTGGAGTGTGGGTCACGTATTTTGCGCCTGCCTTGGTCTTTCCACCACCCCAGCCGCCAGGAAGAGCAGACCGGGGAGAATGAATGGTCCGCTCATCAGAAGTACGCCAACCATTTTTATTTCTGTGGAGTTCATGAGGCTGAAAAAATAGACTCCGATTAAAACACCCAGCAGAAACATGGTTATGCCGCCTGCCATGGGCTTTCTCCAGCCGAGCCACATCAACAAAACGATCAGCACCACAGGTGGAAGATGCCCCATGCCGCTCAAGTCCCCGCCCAGCATTTCGCCCACACCCATGAAGGTAAAGAAGGCAGCCGCCAGTCCCATCAAAACCAGCGCCGTGATTTTCAATCCTTTCGAAAGTTTCATCTGCCACTCTCCTTTCATTAAAACTATACGTCAACTGGCTGGCTACTTCAAGAGGAGTGAAATCTTAGAAAGTGTCCGAAACTTCTGTTTTAGATATGGCTTCGTAGGGGCACAGCGAAACCATTAATGGTCAAAATTACAGATCGACTCGCTGTGTCCCTGCCTTTCAGGAGAAATCTTATGAAAAATATACATTTGTATGTCACCTGTAACTTTTCGCCTCCTTGCGCATCTGATAAAATGCAGGACAGTAATATTGAAGCAAAAAGAGTCGTCTTGACTGTGGTTGCGAAAGATCGCATGGACTGCCAGTCTGAAAAGGCAATTTTTACCTGCGATTTTCTCCAATAAGTTCAGCAAGGTATAAGGCTAGCGATAAACTAAATTTCAGGCGGAATGCCTAAGGAAGATAACGTAATGTCTAATGGTAATGAGAAACATGTAAAAGTTTTGGTGCTGGGGTCGGGGCCGGCGGGGTTGGCGGCGGCGTTGTACGCGGCGCGCGCCGAGTTGGAACCGATTGTTCTAACCGGTATGCAGTTGGGCGGCCAGGCCGCGTTGACGCATGTCATTGAAAATTATCCGGGCTTTCCCGAGGGCGTCGGCGGGGCGCAGTTGGGTGAGTTGTTCCAAAAGCAGGCCGAAAACTTCGGCGCGAAAGTTGAATTCAATATGGCGCACGAGGTGGATCTGTCCCAGCGCCCCTTCACTGTAAAAACCGATGACGGCGATTACAAAGCCGAGACCCTCATCGTCACCACCGGCGCGAACCCGAACCATCTCGAAATTCCCGGCGAAACAGAATTGACCGGGCGCGGCGTTTCCTACTGCGCCACTTGTGACGGCTGGTTTTTCAAAGATAAAAAAGTCGCCATTGTCGGCGGCGGTGACAGCGCATTTGAAGAAGCGCTCTTCATCACCCGCTATGCTTCCTCCGTCACCCTCATCCATCGCCGCGAGGAATTCCGTGCGGGCGCAATTTTGCAACACCGCGCCAAGGAACATCCCAAGATGAACTTCATCCTCAACACTGTCGTCACCGACGTGTTGGGCACGGAAAAACTCGAAGCCCTAAAGTTGAAAAATGTTGAGACAGGCGAAGAATCCATTTTTGAAACCGACGGCCTGTTCATCTTCATCGGCCACACGCCAAACTCACAGATGTTCAAAGGCCAGATCGAAATGAGCGACCTCGGCTACGTCATTGTCAACGACAAAATGGAAACCAGCGTCGATGGTGTGTATGCGGCGGGCGAGATCGCCGACCCACATTTCCGCCAGGTCATCACGTCCGCGGGCATGGGCGCAGCCGCAGCGATTCAGGCGACGCGATTCCTCGAAGAAAAAGAAGCAGTTCACAGTTAAGAATGAGGCGACCGGCATTCTTTCGCGTCGCACCAGACTGAATGAGATCATGCTGCTCGATTGGATTCTGCTCGTTAAACAGAATCAGCCAACCCGTTTGGTGCGACGCGTGATTCTCGTCAAGGATCAGAATCCAACCGAATAGATTTTTTCCAAAAAGGACTCAACGGTTTGTGAGTCCTTTTTTTGCGTGAAAAAATGTGACATTTTGTACTTCTGACCTGAAATACTTTCGGATAGAATTAGCCAAAATTAGCA
>JACPVB010000177.1 GCA_016191985.1 Chloroflexota bacterium
CCAAAACTTTCGATCCACTTTTTTGTACAGCACTTTCAAGTTGACTTAATTCATCGGTGGAATTGGAAATCGGTTTCTCGAGCAGGATGGCACACCCCGCCTCTGCCGCAGGGACGGCTGTTTGCAAATGCAAGGAGGTTGGGTTTGCAACGATGACAGCGTTCGGCTTGTGCTTCTTCAGCGCTTCAAGCAAATCGGTTTCGACAGGATACCCTGCCAGTTCATCGTCGGGCAGGGTGGCCTTGCGTGTGCGATACAGGACAATATCCTTCTCACCCAACGCAATTAAATTACGCATGTGACGGCGTCCGATGGAACCAAGGCCTGCGATCAAGAACTTCATGAAATTCCTCTGTTGGTATCAGATGCCCCACAGACGAGGCAAACGATTATTTGGTATAAGGTTTATCCGCCGCAAGGAGAGTTTCAAGCAGTTCCTCCCGCATTCGTTTGGCAACCGCAGGCCGGGCAGGATACAAATCGTTCAACTCCTCGAGATCTTTTTCCAAATCGTACATCTCGAAGGAGTTCTTCCCGCCATACCCTGTATAGTAAATAAGTTTCTGATTGCCCTTCCTCATTGCAACGGTAGCCTGCTTAAGAGGGGCAAAGGCCGGGTTACGCTTGGCCTCAACAGTAAAGGTGCTTCTTTCAAAATCTTCAACGCCGCCAAAACCGGGCAGTGGTTTTCCTTCAGATTCGGCCGGGATGGATTTGCCGGTTAATTGCATGAGAGTCGGGAGAATATCCACCGCATTTGTGGGAGCGTAAATATCGCGGCGGGTCTTCTGGCCGGGGGCGGAGATCAGCAATGGGATATGGACCACCGGATCATACAAAAGCGGGGTGGTATGGCGCGCCTCGCCCCGCTCGAATATTTCACCATGATCCGAAGTGATGATAACGTAGCTGTTTTCAAACACGCCGGCATCCTCCCATGAATCCAAAAGCTTGCCGAATTCCCAATCCAGCGAGGCGATGTATTCATCATAGGACCGACGGGCGGAAGTGAGTTTCGACTCGGAGAAACCATCCGAGAGCCTGTGAACCGGCTTGGCTTCGGGCCACCAGCCATCAATGAATTTGCTATCGAACCTGTCGCTTGCGCGGTAGGGCGCATGAGGGGGATACAGATGCAAATACGTGAAGAACGGCTTGGGCAAGGTGGGTATCAATGAAGCCACGCCGCTAAACAGGTCTTCCAAACTAAAGTAGAGGGGATAAGTAACATTATGCGGCAACCCTCTTGGGTATCCCTCTGTGGGCAGTCGGGCGCTATCCCGATAATAAAGCGACCATTGGACGGGTCCCAAAACCATGGACGCAGGCTTGTTGTCCATCTTGAACATAAAGTCATCCAACGCACGCAACGCCAGGTTTTGGTCTTTGGGAAAATATTCGCTCAGCAGGGAATCCAATTTTCCAAAAGCGCCCGCCGGTAAAAAGGTGTCGATATCCGCCTTGAATTGTGACACAATAAAGTTTGCCATCATGCTTTGCGGAAAAGCCAGCCGGTGGTAGTCCTCCCCAAAAGCGCGGAAAATATTATTCTCGGCCACGCCGGGCACCACGCCGCCGCTGTAGTTAATGGCCCTGCTTGTCCATGGATAGGTCCCCGTTAAAAGGGAGGCTGTGCCGGGGATGGTGTAATTTCCGCCGGAATAATGGGAATGATAAACAGTTGCATGGTCCGCAAACCGTTCGAGGTTGGTCGAAGTTGGGCGGGGGTATCCATAAACCGACAGGTTCCTTGCGCTCATCGCATCAAATAAAAGAACAATGACATTTGGCTTTGACGCATCCCCCTGGTTTAAATTACGTTCAGCCCATGAAGTAACAGCAGGAAAAAGAATAGCGGGGGTGGCTGCTCCAACCAGCTTCAAAAAACTGCGGCGGCTAATTTTGGACATACTACTTCCTTTGAAAATCTAAAAAATATTTCGAACCAGAACAACCAGGAGCGAGATCAGGCTGACTGGGATGGAAATATAAAGAAATATGGTGAGACGATTCGCCAGTTCATTCAAAATCTTTCCAAGAAAGCCGATCCAGCCGAGTAGAAACACAAGTGCAAGGATGGCGGCGGCTATGGCCGGCGTCCAATAGACCAGGTCCAATGGAAATGGGGCCGCAAAGCTGAGATGATTATCGAAGTACATTAAATAGCCCAGGCCAAGCAGAATCAACAGCGACCCTTTTGTTATAAATTTATCGTAAAACCACTTTTGAGGGAGAAGGACGCTCATCAGGACCGGAGCAAGAAGGACCAGAATGGTTTCAATTAAATTGACAACCATCATGTATGTGAATATAACCGCAATTTCTCCTACCGTCGAAAAATAAAGCCAACTGGAGAGTCTCCAAAAAAACCGCAGGAGAGACCACGGGTAGATCATCGCAACGATCACTGCATAGACTGGGACAAGTTGTTCTAATTTGGGGATTCTTTGTGCAAAGTTCAAATCGAGTACCTTTTCGTGCAAATAATTATCAATAAATTCATTATACCAGTAACCTTTTACAGGCCAATTTAATCGAATTCAGGCTCTATGGGATTTACCGCGATTAAACCTTTTTGGGACACGGATTTGACGGACAACACGGGACAAGAACGGATTTTAAAAGGCTTTTCCGTAATTTCCGTGTTATCCGTGTACAAGCGAAGCAGTCCTGTGGACCAGCGAAGCAGTCCTGTGGACAAGAATCACGGCAACCCCTAAAGGCCTCAAATTCAAGCAACTGCTATTTCATATACGGCTTATTAACATCCGAAAACGTATCGAGCAATTCCTCTTTCAGTCTTTTTGCAATGGCGGGTCGCACGGGAATTAGATTTTTCATTTCTTCATAATCCGACTCAAGGTCGTACAACTCATACGAATCCTTCCCCCCATACCCTGTGTAGTAAATGATCTTATGCGGGCCTTTGTACATGGAAACCGTTGCGATGCCAAGCGGGCCAAACGATGAAACTCTTTTTGCCTCAACAGAAAATGTGCTGCGCTCGAAATCCTCCACGCCGCCAAGTTCCGGCAACGGGACACCTTCTCCCCACTCTGGTATTGGATTGCCGGTTAGTTGTGCGATGGTCGGTAACAGATCCACAGCGTTGGTTGGCGCGTACACATCGCGGCGGGTTTTTTGCCCCGGTGTGGATATCAGCAGGGGCACGTGCGTCACAGGGGCATACAGCAACGGGGTCGTATGAGCGACTTCTCCGCGTTCGAACATCTCTCCGTGGTCGGCTGTCACAATCACATAACTGTTCTCAAAGACACCCTCGTTTTCAAGGATGTCAAAAAGATTGCCGATTTCCCAATCAATCGAAGCGATATATTCATCATAGGATCTGCGCGCCGAAGCCAGCCGCGCATTGGAGGAATGACCGGAAAGCCGGTGAACCGGTTTTATGATGGGACGGAAGTTATCGTTGAATTCACCGTAAAACCTGCTGGCTGCCCGGTAGGGCGCATGAGGCGGGTACAGGTGAATATATGCAAACGTCGATTGCAGCCCCGGCAAAATGGAAGCCAGCCCGTCAAATACATCCTCCAGCCTGAAATACAGCGGATAATTTTCGTTGTTCGGCACGCCACGTGGATAGCCCTCCTTGGAAAGGCGGGCGGCATCCCTGAAATACATGGCGCTTAACAAGGGGGCCAAAAAGATGGAGGCTTGTTCATTCTCCTTGAACACAAAATCATCCAGAGCACGGAGCGCCATGTTCGTGTCGTTCGGGAGAGATTCGCCTTTTAAGTAATCCACGCTGGCATATGTGCTGGAAGGTAAAAGAGTGTCTATATCGTTTGCAAATTGCGAGGTGATCAAATTTGCCCAGACGTTTTGTGGAAAAGCCATGCGCTGGTAATCCGTCCCGACGGCACGGAAAATGTTCTTGTCCACCAGGCTTTGGGTGACCATGCCGCGATGGTTAATGGCGCGGTGCGTCCAGGGGTAGGTGCCCGTCAGCAAAGAGGAAGTTGCGGGGATGGTGAAATTTGCGCTCGCCGCATGGGAGTGATACACAATGGCGCGCTCCGCAAACCGCTCCAAATTGGGAGAGGTGGGACGTGGATATCCATACACCGAGAGATTTCGGGCGCTCATTGCATCGAACAACAAGATAATCACATTCGGTTTGGATGCATCGGACTGCCCCAGGGCTTTGCCTGCCCATGAAGCGGCCTGCGGGAAAAAAATGGTTGGGAGCGCCGCTCCAGCTATTTTCAAAAAACTACGACGACTTAATTTAGACATTGCTTAACCTTTTCGCACATTCGGATTAAAAAATATTTCTAACAAGCACCACAATAAGAGCAATCGCGGTGAGCGGGATGGAAACCACCAGAAAAACTTCAAGCTGTTCAGATGCCCATTCCAAAAATTTTGCTACAAATTTTACCCGGGCAAGAAGAAAAACCAGGGCAAGGATCAGGATAAAAACAAGGGGCGCCCATCTGAATAACGGATAAGGGAAGGGTTCCTCTGTATTAATATGGCTGGCGATATACCCGGCATACCCCAGTGCGAGGGAAACCAGCAGGACGCCCTTCGTCACAAATTGATCAAAAAACCATTTGCCCGGAAGAATTACGCTCAGCACAACAGGCGCACTAACGATCATCAGGCTTTCAATCAGGTTGACGATCAGCATGTAGGATAGGATGACCCCAATCTGCCCGGACGTTGAATAATTGATCAGACTGGGCACTCTCCAGAAAAACCTCACCATTGAAAACCCATAAACAACCACCACTACAACTGAATAAACCTGCGCAAGTTGTTTTAGGGAAGGAAAACGGCTCGAAAAATTCACGATAACCTCTATATCATCTTTCCTGCCGCTCGTCTTATGAATAAGTAAACTTTCTGAATTGTTTTGTAAGCCAAAGTTCAAACTTCAAGTTTACGTAAGGATGCGGCACTCTGTAAGAAATCATGCACATGCAGCAGCACGTGCGTTTTGTTTAATTGATTATGTTCGGCAAAACCGGGCACGGACAAATTATAACCTTGTTTGTTTTTCGAAAAATTTCGTCGGTTTACCAGTTCAAATCCTTCTCATACTTCCATTTGGCCAACAACTCTCCCGCCACTTCCTTGAAAATGGATTTGTCTTTTTCGGTAAAGAGTCTCTGCCAGTTACCGGCCTGTCCCTTGGGAAGGAAGGATGCGATGCCGCCATTCCGTTGTGCCTGCCACTCCTCATCGGGGTTGGAAGACATTTCAGCTTTGATCTCTTTTTCGAGAGACTTGCTGATTTTTTTCACGCCAAGAAATTTCCAAAGTTTGCTCATTTCATCGAAGGGCTTTTCGAGCAAGTCTTCGTAGCGCATTCCGAAATAATTTTTTCCGTAAAGTTTTCGCGCTTCATCCTCGGTCTCTTGCAAATTTTTTACCCAGCCCTGCGCCACGCGGCGGATGAAGGTCTCGGTGAAGATCGAGCAGCGGCCATCTGTAAACGGAGCAGAGTCAACTTTCAGGTCTGAAATGATGCGTTTATCGGCGGCGGTCAGGAATTTGGATTCTTCCACAAAATTACGGAAGCGCTCCGAGATGAGAACATCGCGCCCGTCGCGGACGATGTAGATGATTTTTGCATCGGGATAAATTGCATGCGCCTCTTTCACAACCTGACCATGGATCGTGGACGATGGGCTTTTATCTCCAACGATCATTTTGCCTTCGCGGGCCGCGTCACGCTCCAGGATGAAATCGGCGGCGGCGCGCAGGACGAGGGGCGAAAGGTCGCGTCCCTGATTCCAGCGGTTGGACTTGCGCG
>JACPVB010000178.1 GCA_016191985.1 Chloroflexota bacterium
GGTAAAACCATCATCACGCAAACTGTCCATCAGGTTGGTGATGTGTTGAAAAAAAATTGGTTCAGGAAGCGCCAGTCCACTGCTGCGCCAACCGAACGGGAAGGATGGCAGGAGTCCGACACGGGGCGGATTACTTAGTTGGTCAGCAAGCAGATCGAGGTTATATCCCGAGCCGAGAGGCAGGATGAGCGGTGTGTCGCGAGGAAGTTCCGCAACGGCATCCCAAGTCAACTCATCGTAATTGAAAAAAACAGTATTTCGCGTAGCCAAATTAACACCTCGCTTTTTCCTAATTCAAGTATTTACACCAAAAACAAAGAAAACTCACTTACATACTTCACCAACCCACCAACAGGCAGGGACTTGAACTTTACCACCATGAATTGATCATCCACCCCATATTCATTTTGCAAACCAAAGCCCCTTGCCTTTTGAAACCCAAAGCGCGTGTAGTATTTTGGATTGCCAAACACCACAGCATAATCATATTGTTGATCAATGCACATTTGCAAACCTGCGCGAATCAATTTAGAGCCAACTCCTTTTGATTGATAAGCAGGATCAACTGCAACAGGTGCAAGCCCCAGTCCTTTTTCATGCGTGGATGGGTGAGTTGTTACCGGGCTAAACAGAATATGGCCGATTATTTTTTCGTCTAAAGTTGCAACGAGCGAGATGACGGCATTATCATTTTCTCGAATCGCGTTCACCAACTTGCTTTCAGCGTTGGAGGGGAATGTGGAAAGCAAAATGTTTTCCACAGCTTAGTAATCTACCGGGTTCTCTGGGCGGATGATAGAGATATTCATTTCGGCAGGAGGTACCAATCCAGGAATCTTTCCATGCGCTCATATGCATCGAATAAATTTTCGCGCCGCAAAAATCCGTGTGGCTCATCGTCGTAAGTCTTGTATTCAAAAGTTTTGCCTTCCCGACGCAAGGCCTCCACCCATTCTTCGCTGGCTTCAGGCGGGACAATGGTATCGAGCAGGCCATGCAAGATCAACACAGGCCTTTGGATATTTTTTGCCTCTGTGATCGGCGAACCTTTGAGATACGTTTGCAAATTTTCCGCTGGATGGCCGAGGAAGATTTCTGTGTACAGGCGAAGGCGCTTTTCACATTGTGCCCACGAACTAACCAGATTCGAATCACCATATTTTGCGATGCCACATGCAAATAAATATTCAGGGTCACGCGAGAGGGAACACACAGTCATGTAGCCGCCGTAACTCCCGCCAGTAATTGCGATGCGATCTGGTTTGATATCTTTTATTTTCTGTAAATATTTTGCGCCGTGCAAGCAATCCTGTGTATCGCCCAAGCCCCAGTCGTTGTAATTGGCGCGTTCAAAATCTTTGCCGTAGCCGGTGGAGCCGCGATAATTCGGCGCGAGGTAGGTGTATCCCTTTGCAACAAAATATTGCGCGATCTCGTCCCAGCCATAAATATATTGATCCTTCGGCCCGCCATGCGGATATAAAATGGCCGCGCCGTTTGATTTTTCAGGACGGTACAAAAAGGCGGGGATTTCCAAGTCATCGTAACTTTTGTAAGAAACAAGTTCAGGCACGATGAATTTATTCTTCTGCATCGCGGGTGGATTGGAAAAGGTTAATTGCGTCACCTGCCTGGTTTTCAAATCCATGCGATAAATGTCGGGCGGGGTGATCGGCCCTTCAAATTCAAATGTGATGAAGGATTCATCCTTCGCCCAGTTTGGATTGGAATGAATCCCTGCCTCGCTTCTTAATTCAGACGTTAATCCTGATTCTGTTTCTATAAGCATTAACTCAAACGAGCCGTTTTTGTTTACCACCGCAAGGATTCTATTTCCCGAAGGCGACCATTCATATTGGAAAACATCCCGTCCCGCTTTGGTAAGTTGGTGCAAGCCATCTCCATTCGGCTTAATCAGATATAGTTCTTCTCGCTGAGTCTCCTGGGCGATGAAGGAAATCCACTGCCCATCGGGTGACCATTTGGACAACATGGCACGGACAGATGGCTTTCCATACAAAGTGGTCTGTTTACCTGTCGCAATTTCAAGCAAAACAATATCGAGGCGATTGAGATCGTCGAAGCGGCGCAAGTTGAAGAGGATGAAATTTCCATCGGGGGAAGGGCGGGCATCCCAATGGTCACCAACTGTGTCCGTGGTTAGGGCGCGAGGCCAGGAACCGTCGCGGTCTGTGAGCAGAAGCTGATCTGCGTTGTTGCGTTCGACCGTGACAATCAGACCATTTGAATCAGGCATCCAGCGCGGACCGCTCGCGGCTGCGGTGAAGTCTGTGATCTTTTTGGGCAGGCCGCCATCGTGAGGGACAATGTGAACGTGGCCTTTGATGCCAAAAGCCAGCCAGTTTCCGTCCGGCGACCATTCCGGGGTTTCATCGTCCCAATAGGGAGCCAGGGGACGGTCGGTAGTGATGCGCGAGAGCCAGCCTCCGTTGGAGGGCATGGTGAATACATCGGAGAGTGTTTCACCGTCCTTGATGCAGGCAATCTGTCCCTGAGAAGAAAGCGAATGAGACCGGACCCGCTCAAGGGAAGTCAGAAGCGAGAGGTTTAATCCAGAAGGAGGATCAAGGTCTGTTCGTTTTAATGAAGGCCAGCCGTTCCGTTCGTATTTTTCAGTGAGTTTGACAGGGTTATCCATGTGAGTCCCTTTCGGTTTCGTATGGTCTTCTCAAAGTCGCTTGACAAAGGCTTATGTCATGCTGAGGGGCGGTTTTTGCCCCGAAGCATCTCTACCAAGCCATGTCCGAGACCCTCACCGCACTGCATCCGCACCGCGGTGCATGTGTCGGTCGCGGAAAACGCTCCCTCAGGGTGACATGGGTTAGACTTTGAGAAAGCCATGTTCGGTTTCGTGTCAAGTATAGCAAAATAATTAAAATTACAGTACAATTTTTAAAGGATAATCTCTTGAAACGTTTGGAATGTGCCATTCTGGAGTAAACAAACCCGCATTACGGCAGGACTCTGCCATGATGCGGGTTGTTTTCAAATGTTTGATATTCAATCAACGAGGAGAGAATATGAGATCCAAATTTTTGTTCGTGGTGGTAATTCTTTCATTGATACTGGCTTCCTGTGGGGGAGGCGGGCAAACGGCTACTGTCCGCATTGGCTGGGCTGGCAGCCCAGATACGCTGAATCCGGGCACAGCCGTTCTCTCAGAGGCGTACACGATCTTTGCGCTGGTGTACGACACGATCTATGAATACCAATTGGATGGCACCTACAAACTGGATGTAGCGGAAAGCGCGGATGTATCGGACGACGGCCTGACATGGACTTTCAAGATCCGCGATGGGATCAAATTCCACGATGGTGAATCCATGACGGCGGAGGATGTGGCCTTCTCGGTCAACCTGTATAAATCGAACCCCGATTATGTTTACCTCAATTCATACACGGCAAACTTCGATACCGTCGAAGCGACGGATGATACGACCGTGGTGATCACATTGCTCGAAGCAGTTCCAAACATGGACTACCTGCTTTCCTATCTTTACATCGTGCCGCAGCACATCTGGCAGGATCATTTCGAAGCGCCCGCCTCGGTGGAATTTGAAAATCTTGAAATGATCGGTACCGGTCCGTTCAAAATGGCGGAGTATGCCCAGAATGAATTTGTCCGCCTGACTGCCAACAAGGATCATTTCCAAAATCCGCCCAAGATAGATGAAGTTGTCTTCCAAACCTTCGAGAGCCAGGACATTTTGGTTCAGTCTCTGAAAAGTGGACAGGTGGATATGATCACCGAAATGCCGGCAACCGCCGTGGAGACCTTGAAAGGGGAAGCTACAATAGAGGTTGTGACTGGCGCTCCCTTCGCCCCGGATGTCTCGGATGTCATTTTTAACCAGGTTGACCCGGAGAAATGCCCAACCGATGTGGGCGGACTTTGCACCGGTCACCCGGCTCTGCGTGACAGGAATGTGCGCCTCGCGCTTGCCCATGCAACGGACAAACAAAAACTAATTGATGTTGTCCAGTTGGGCTTTGCAACCCCCGGCCTGACTCTGATCCCTGACGGCCTGGGACATTGGTATAACGACACCCTCACAGATTTTGAATTTGACGTAGACAAGGCAAATTCCATCCTCGACGATGCGGGCTATGTTGACACGGATAGCGATGGAGTGCGTGAGATGCCAGATGGTTCTCGCCCATTGACCTTCCGTATGCACTGGCCCAGCGACAGTATCGATGCGCCGCGCCAGGCCGAGTTGCTCTCTGAGATGTGGGAATTGGTGGGAGTGTCGCTCGAATTGCAGGCGGTTGACCCCGACGCCTTGACGGCGGAATGTTGCCCTACTTTCGACTTCGACATCATCCTATGGGGCTGGGGATCGGACCCCGACCCGAACCTTCTGCTTTCGGTGTATACCACGGATGAAATCCCCAATGGTTATAACGAAACGGGATATTCCAACCCGGAAGTGGACCAGCTCAATATCGAACAGGGACGGGAACTGGATCCGCAAAAACGACAGGAGACCGTCTGGCAAATCCAGCAGATCGTCTTCGACGATGTCGTGTACATCATCCCATACTATGCCCAGGCCGTTCAAGCTTACCGTACCGACCGGTTTACCGGCTGGGTCACGGACCTTGGCAAGGTGGAACTTTCTGATGTCAGTTCGCTGGTAGCCATCGAACCTGTGAAGTAGCCGGGAGAATGACAACGCCAGGGGCGGCAAATGATGCCGCCCCTGGTTCTACCCATCAAAGTGAGAATCTTTTGAATCGCTTACGATATTTTCTAAAAAAGATCGGCTGGGCCTTGTCTACGATCCTGTTCGTGCTTGTGCTCAACTTTTTTTTATTCCGCGTTTTGCCGGGCGATCCGGCGCGGGCCGGTGTGCATGATCCCCGCCTGAAAAAGGAGTCCATCGAGGCGCTGCGTGTACGTTTCGGGCTGGATAAACCGGTCATCAATTGCTTCGAGTCGCTGAACCCGGTTGAATTCGGCAGTTGCAGCGTCAATCCGTTGGATACTCAATTCTTCATTTATTTGAAAAACCTCCTCACAGGAGAGTTGGGAATCAGCTACCATACCAATCGTCCGGTGACGGAGATTCTCGCTGAACGGTTGTGGAACACGGTGCTGTTGATTGGCGCGGGACAGATCCTTTCGATCCTCATCGGCATGGCTTTTGGCATCTTTGCGGCGTGGAAGGCGCGGACATCGATTGATTATGCGGCTGTGACCAGCAGTCTTATTGCCTGGAGTCTGCCGACGTTCTGGCTTGGAATTATTTTGCTTTTCTGGGGCAGTGCAAACGGATTTCCATTGGCCGGCAAGGCGACCCCTGGCATGAGCTCCATGCCGTTACTGCAACAATGGGGAGATATTGCCCATCACATGTTTCTGCCGACTCTGACGTACACCATCGTTTACATGGGCGAATACACGCTCATCATGCGCTCCAGCCTGATGGATGTGCTTTCAGAGGATTACATTCTGACGGCAAAAGCCAAGGGACTGAGCACTTTTCAAATCCTGAAAGACCATGCGCTCAAAAATGCCATGCTCCCGCTGGTGACGGTGATTGCCATCAATTTAGGTTTCACTGTGGCGGGCGCAATTCAAATCGAGACCGTGTTCTCATGGCCGGGACTGGGGATCGCCGTCTATGAAGCTGTGGGGCGGCGTGATTTCCCATTATTGCAAGGGGCCTTTCTTTTGATCGCCGTGGCAGTCATCCTTGCCAACCTCATTGCGGACCTGACCTATGCCTATCTCGACCCGCGCGTGCAAACGGAGTAACTGATGCAGAGCACAGTACAGTCCACTAAACCACAAAACCAGTTGGTCTCCCGCTTTTTGGGTTTCTGGCAGGTATTCAGGAAAAACCGCAGCGGCCTTATCGGGCTGGGGATGCTTATCCTTATCATTTTTGTGGCGGTCTTTGCCCCGTTGATCGCGCCCCACGACTCTTCCTCATCTGCCAACGTGGAAATTGGCGATATTTATCTACAGCCCAGCGCAACTCACTGGTTTGGGACAGATGACGCCGGGCAGGACGTCTTCTCGAATTTCATTTTCGGCGCGCGCGTTTCGTTGACAGTCGGTTTCTTCGCAGCATTTATCTCCATCATTGTTGGTGGAATCTTCGGGTTGGTGGCGGGCTTTTTCGGCGGGCGCTGGGAAAATTTCCTCATGCGCTTTACAGATATTATGCTCGTCATTCCAGATCTGCCGCTCATGGTTGTGATCGTGGCGTTGACAAAACCCGCCCTGCTTAATATTATTTTTGTGATTGGCCTGCTTGGGTGGACGACCACTGCGCGCGTTGTCCGTTCCCAGACATTGGCGGTTAAATCTCGAAAGTTCGTTTTACGCGCGCGCGCCATTGGCGCCGGCAGGGGGCACATCGTTGCCCGTCACATTCTGCCTTTGGTAATGCCAATCCTGGTTGTGCAGGCTGTGCTGGTAGTTTCACTGGCGATCCTGAATGAAAGCGCCCTGTCGTTTCTCGGCCTCGGCGATCCCACCACCCTCTCATGGGGACAAATGCTCAACTACGCCTTCGGGCGCGGGGCCATGTCCACGGGGGCATGGTGGGCATTGGTTGTCCCGGGCTTTGGAATCGTTTGGGTGGTGCTGGGATTAACCCTGCTTGGGCAGGGACTTGAAAAGGTCTTAAACCCAAGGCTTGAAACCCATCATTTGATGCCGGGCAGGCCTTCGGTCCAGAAAGAGGCGGGGTGGGAAGTTGTCAAAAAGGGCACGTTGCTCGAAGTCCAAAATTTATCCATTAATTATGTGAACGAGGGCAAACCTCCCGCGCGTGCTGTTGAGAATGTCAGCTTCACGTTGAAGGAAGGTGAATTGATTGGCCTGGTCGGTGAAAGCGGATGCGGGAAAACGACGCTCATGCTTGCGCTTTTGCGTTTACTGCCCGCCGCGGGACAGATCGTAAATGGAAAAGTTTTCTTCAACGGCAGGGACCTCGTCACGCTCAGTGATGATGAATTGAACAACATCCGCTGGAGTGGAATTTCGATTGTTTTTCAAGGCGCGATGAATGCGCTCAACCCTGTGCGGCCTGTTGGAGAGCAGATCAGTGAAGCGATCACCAGACACCTGGCAAACTCTTCAAAAGAAAAAGTTGAAGCGCGCGTGATCGAGCTATTGGAGCTTGTGGGCATTGCCTCTGATCATAAAGATCATTACCCGCATCAGTATTCCGGTGGGATGCGCCAGCGCGCCATGATCGCGATGGCGCTGGCTTGTAACCCACAGGTGATCATCGCCGACGAGCCGACGACGGCGCTGGATGTGATGATCCAGGCGCAGATCCTTGAATTGCTGGATGACCTTCGCAAGAAACTGGGGCTGGCCGTTATTTTCGTAACTCACGACCTCGGTGTTGTTGCGGAAATGTGCGACAAGGTTCTGGTGATGTACGGCGGTGTGACGGCTGAATACGCCGACGTAGATGTGATCTACAACACCCCAAAACACCCCTACACCCAAGAATTGTTGAAAGCCTTCCCAGACCTGACAAAGCCAAAGAAAAAATTATCGTCCATTCCCGGCTATCCTCCACGCCTCGAGGCGCTGCCGGCGGGCTGCCGTTTTGCGCCGCGCTGCCCAGCCGCATTTGAGCGCTGCCACGTTGAACAACCATCCCTCCACATTCTGGCCGATGGACATATCGCCAGTTGCCACATCGTCGAGGCTTCAAGATGAGCACAGAAAAATTTCTGGAAGTTAGCGGATTAAAAAAATACTTCGATGTGGGTCGTTCCACACTTTTCTCAAGTCAGTCCCGCAGCCTGCACGCAGTGGATGGCGTTGACTTCACCTTGCGGCATAGCGAAGTGATCGCGTTGGTGGGGGAGAGCGGCTGCGGCAAATCGACACTGGCGCTTTTATTGATGGGATTGGAAGACCCCACCGAAGGCACAGTCATGTACGAAGGCCGTGACATCACGCATCTGGGCGACCATCAACGCAAGGATTTGCGCCGCAAAATTCAAATGGTTTTCCAGGACCCGTACGAATCCCTGAACCCGACCCAAACCATTGAAGAGATTGTTACCGAGCCGTTGGCTGTGCATGGGCTGACGCATGAACGTGACGAGCGCGTAAAGAAAGCCATGGAAGATGCGGGCCTAAAACCCGCCGAGGTTTATTTAAAACGTTATCCCCACGAACTCTCCGGCGGACAGCGCCAGCGCGTGGTGATCGCCGCCGCATTGGTGCTTGAGCCTGAGATCATCCTCGCCGATGAACCTGTTTCGATGCTGGATGTTTCGATCCGCGCGGAGATCATCAACCTGCTGGCTGAGCTTCGCATCACGCGCCAGATCGCCGTCATCTTCATCACACACGATCTCGGCTCCGTTGGCTTTTTTGCTGACCGCGTGGCCGTGATGTATCTTGGCCGCATCGTCGAAATTGGCACCATGCTCGAAGTCTTGGAAAAGCCACAGCACCCATACACCAAGGCGCTTATCTCTGTCATTCCTGTGCCGAACCCGCGCCTGAGGCGTGAGCGTATCATTCTGCAAGGTGAAACACCCAACCCCATCGACATTCCAACAGGCTGCCGTTTTCACCCGCGCTGCCCGGTTGCATTTGCAACCTGCAATGCCAGCGACCCGCCCATGGTAACGCTCAGCAAAACACATCAGGCCGCCTGCCTGCTTCTGGTAAAGTAACGCAAAATTAATTTTGCGCTACAAATATGGACATCATCAGCCTGCAAAACCCAAAAGTGAAATACATCGTAAAACTCCGCGAGGATAAACGCGCGCGTCAGCGCGACGGGTTGTTTCTTGTGGAAGGCCACGATGAGTTGACTCTCGCCCTCGATTCTGGACTGCGACCGCAAACGCTTCTGACCGCGCCCGAGCTTGCCAGCCGATCTATTGATATTCCCAACGCTGAATTAACCACCGTCAGCCGCGCGGTCTTCGAGAAAATGTCGTATCGTGATAACCCCGATGGCTGGCTTGGCATTTTCCCCATCCCAAAAATTTCATTGGATGATTTGAAATTATCCGAGTCGCCGCTGGTGATCGTGGCCGAGTCTGTCGAAAAGCCCGGCAACCTCGGCGCGATCTTGCGCACAGCGGATGCCGCCAAGGTTGATGCCGTCCTCGTCTGTGACCCGCGCGTGGATTTGTGGAATCCCAACGTCATCCGCGCCAGCCGGGGGGCGGTCTTTGCCGTACCCACCGTCGAGGTTGAGTCGCCGAATGCGCTGGCATGGCTCAGATTAAGAAAGATGCGGGTTTTGGCGGCCACGCCATCTGCTGAGACGTTGTACACCGATGTCGATCTCAGGGAACCCATCGCAATTGCCGTCGGCACGGAGGATGAAGGGCTGACCGATTTTTGGATGCAAAATGCGGATCTGAAGGTCAAAATCCCCATGTTGGGGAAGGTTAATTCGCTGAATGTTTCGATTGCAACGGCACTGATAACCTACGAATCTGTCAGGCAAAGAAATAGCAGGCAATTTTTGCCAACAAGGGATTAGAATTGCCCGAAAATGAAAGAAAGCAAGCCTGTCCCACCACAATCTGAATTGGTTTTCGCCCGATTGGGGAAGGAGTTGAGTGCAACTGCAAGTGCGGTTGCCGCCGCAGAGATCATCTTAAACGCCGCAAATGATTTGATCGGTTGGGATGCCTGTTACCTTATTTTGTACGACCCGGAACAGGGCGGCAGGCCGCGCCCCCTGCTGGCCATAGACACGATCAATAATGAGCGGGTGGTTGAGTATGATGTTGTCCCTGAAAAGCCAAGTGAAAATATGCTGCGGGCAATTCGGGAGGACGGTTTTATGTCTTTATACGAAGAGGTGTTTGATATTGCTCCATCCCTGTCTTTTGGGGACCGGGGACAAAGGACTTTGTCGCAATTATTTGTTCCGGTGCGCAGCGGCGAACGCACGATTGGCGTGCTTTCAATTCAGAGTTATCGCAAACATGCCTATACAATAAGTTCACTCGAAACCCTGAAGACTCTCTCCAACCATTGCGCTGGCGCCATGGAAAGGATCTGGGCCCAGGAAGCCCTGACATTAATGGCGGAACGATTAAAGGTGTTGTACCAGGCCGCTCACGCCGTCAGCGCCAGCCTGGATATGGACGAACTCTGTGACGCCATTCACCGCACCGTTGAAAAGGTAATGCCCTGCGATGATTTTGTGATCGACGGATACGATGCGAAAACGAATGAGATTCTGCCGATTTACGCCATTGAATATCCGCGCAAGCGGGTTACCACGGAAAAATATTTTGCCGACCACGGCATGGCCGGCAGGATCGTCCACACACAGGCGTCCATTTTATTCAACAGTGTAGAGGAAATGAACGTCAGTGGGATCAGCTTTGAGCTGTATGGAAGCGCGAAGCCGGACGCCACCCAGTCCATTTTGGCGGTGCCGATGATCCTGCATGGAAAAGTTGTTGGAATGATCTCTGCGCAATCGTACAAGGAAAATGCCTACACAAACGACGACCTGTATTTGCTCCAACTGCTGGCGTCTCATGCGGCGATTGCAATCGAAAACTCGCGTCTTTTTACAACCATCCAATACCTGGCGGATACCGATCCGCTGACCGGCATCCTGACGCGCCGCAAGTTCTTTGAATTGGCAGAGCGCGAGTTCAACCGCACAAAACGATACAAAAAGCCGCTCTCGGTCATCATGCTGGACGTGGATGAATTTAAAAAATTCAACGATAGATTCGGCCACCAGGTCGGCGACATGGTTTTGAAACTGGTTGCGTCTCAATGCAAATCGTCCCTGAGGGATGTGGATATATTAGGCAGGCTGGGCGGCGAGGAATTTTCAGTGGCCCTGCCAGGTACGAACCTGGAGCAGGCTGTGCAGGTGGCCACCCGTTTGTGCAGGCTGGTGGAAGAGGCAAATCTCGAAGAGGCCGAGCATCTGTTTGAAGTGACAACCGGCGAGAGGATCGAGAAGGATGCGGTGAAAGTCACCGTGAGTGTGGGCGTGGCGGCCTGCGATGAGTCGTGCAAGAATATCGATATGTTGATGGATCACGCCGACCGCGCCATGTATACCGTGAAAAATATGGGACGAAACAAAATCAATGTTTGGAAAAACGGAGCGTAAGTATGCAGGCGTTATGGCTTGAGAACAATCAAATTTCACTACGCGAGGTTTCAAGGCCAGTCAAACCCGGCGAGGCATTGATAAAAATCCGCAAGGCGGGGATTTGCAGCACCGACCTTGAGCTGGTGAGGGGATATTATCCATACACCGGGATTCTCGGCCACGAATTTGTGGGCGAAGTAGTGGAATCGCCTGATACAACCTGGGTTGGCGCTCGCGTGGTTGGAGAGATCAATGCGGTGTGCGGCGCATGTGAAGCCTGTTTGAATGGACGTCCCACGCATTGCGAGAACCGCACTGTGCTGGGGATATCCAACCGCGATGGCGTATTTGCGGAATACACAACCCTGCCGCTTGCAAATTTACATCGTGTCCCCGATTCTGTTTCCGATGAAATGGCTGTTTTTACCGAGCCGCTTGCCGCCGCGTTGGAGATTCAGGAGCAGATTCAAATCAAATCTACAGACCGTGTGTTGGTGGTTGGCGCAGGCAGGCTGGGACAATTGATCGCGCAGACTTTGGCGTTAACAGGTTGTAACTTGAGCGTCGTTGCACGGCATACATTCCCAAAGAAACTGCTCACAGCGCGGGGAATTCGTATCACGTCCGAGGAAGAGATAAAGCCGCATCAATGGGACATCGTTGTGGAAGTGACAGGCTCGCCGGATGGGTTCAACCTTGCGAGAAAGGCCATCCGTCCGCGCGGAACGCTGGTGTTGAAATCCACATACAAGGGCGAAATGACCGTGGACTTTTCCTCCATCGTGGTGGACGAGATCAACATCCTCGGCTCGCGCTGCGGCCCTTTTGAGCCTGCCTTGCAGTTGCTGGAAAAACGCGAAGTAGACCCCACCGTGTTAATTGCGGATGAATTTAAGTTGGGAGATGTTTTGAAGGCTTTCGAGAAAGCCGCCCAGCCCGGTGTATTGAAGGTGCTTGTGGAAAATAAGTAACTCACATTTCTGCTTATGGAGGCAAAATGTTTACTGGTATTTCACGTTATCTGTTCAGTTTTGTATTGATCGTTGCTTTGTCTGCCTGCCAACCAGCCCCTGACACTGCCGCCCCTGCGTCACCATCGCCGGAACCTCCTTCGCCCACGTCCACACCAGCGCCAACCCAAGAACAAGCCACGCCTATCCCAACCGCAAATTTTTTACTTGAAGACATTCTCGGCATATGGACTCGTTCCGACCCGGAGCGCGGCGATCTTTTTATTATTATCAACAGCGACGGATCATATAACGCCTCGCATGGCTCACCGGATAGCATTGTCCATGCCGGGGCGTACACACTGGAGGGTCGCATCTTCACTTTTGTGGA
>JACPVB010000179.1 GCA_016191985.1 Chloroflexota bacterium
CAAATCGAGCATGGCAAGGTTTTCAAGACCGTATTTCAATTCACTGGCATGTTCACCCACGAGACCCGAAAGCTCGGCAAGGATGCGGCGTTCTTCGTCGCGTTCCTTTAATTCCAGTTCGCGCATTTCGTTGTTGAGTTCTACAACGGGCAATGGTTCAACGAACAAAGTTGCGCCACTGGATGATTGATCGTGAATGACAGCCTTGATGCTGCCCTTGAATTCAGCGCGCAGTGGAATCACATATCGTCCATCACGCTGGGTGATGATCGGTTCCTGCAACTTCTTCGCGGACTCGGTCAGGTAGCGCTGCAAGCGGGACATCAAGCGTCCGTGGGCGATTTTGATCTCGCGGCGCAAGGCTCCCAATTTTACAGAAGCGGAATCCAACACTTCGCCGCGGTCGGAGAGGATGCGTGTGATCGCGTCCACGATGCCGTGGGAATCGGGCAGGGCAGTGGCAAGTTTTGCGAGGCGTGGGAATTCGTCTGTTTTGCGGTCTAACGATTTTTTAATTTCACGGCACGAAATGAGCGTGGATTTAATATCCAGCAATTGCTGTGGGTCGAGCACACCGCCGCGCGCGGCCAGGTCTGCGGCGGGGCGGATGTCATGCGCGCCGCCGATGCCAATATCCTGCACGGCTAATACCTTGCGCGCTTCGGTTGTCTCTGCGAGGCGGGCGGTTGCCAGCTCGAAGGAGTCGGTTGGTTCAAGGGCGCGCGCCAATTCCATCGAAGCTGAAAAATCGCAGTAGCCTGCCAGCCGTTCGAGGATCTTCGGATATTCGAGTACGTTGAGTGTCTTGCTGTCCATAGCGGGGATTATACTTTGGAGTCAAGCAGCTTGCTGCTTGCGGACAGCAAGCTGTCCGATTCCAGAGGAGAGAAAAACAATGAGACTCAAAAATAAAGTAGCGATCATCACCGGCGCGACATCAGGGATTGGAAAAGCCACCGCGCTTCTTTTTGCGGACCAGGGAGCTGACCTGGTCTTAACGGGCAGACGTCTCAGCCTGGGCGAAGCTGTCGAAGCAGAATGCAGGCAGAAAGGAGTCCGATGCGTGTTTGTGGAGACGGATCACATAAAGACAGAGGAGTGTCAAAGAGTTGTAGATGTCGCGCTTAAGGAATTTAATCGCATTGATATTTTATTTAACAACGCGGGCATCGTCACCAAAGGGACAGCAGACACGACGCCCGAAGAGGTTTGGCAAAACACGTTGGATATTAATGTCACTGCGGTGTGGCGTATGTGCAAGCTGGTGATTCCTCACATGAAAAAGCAAGGACGCGGCGTGATCGTCAACAACGGCTCGGATTGGTCTGTGGTGGCGGGGAAAGATGCTTTTCCGTACATCATGAGCAAGGGCGCGGTGGGGATGATGACGAAGGCCATGGCGTTGGACTATGCGCGCGAGGGAATCCGCGTGAATGCGGTTTGCCCCGGTGATACGTTTGTGGAGCGTTGGGTCGAGAAGGGCTATTTTGAAGACTCGGACCCGGTGACGATGGAAGAGGCGATCAAAGAATCAAGCGAATATATTCCGATGGGACGTTTTGGAAAACCCGAAGAAATTGCGAATGCTGTTTTATTTTTAGCTTCGGATGAGTCATCTTTTGTGACGGGTCATTTGCTGTTGGTGGATGGAGGGAATACGGCTCAGTAAAGATATAATCCAGCAATTCTCTGGAGTCAGGCAGCTTGCTGCCTGTGGGTGCCGAAACTCGGGAGCAAGCTCCCTGACTCCAAATAAGGAGCAGACATGATCGTCGTATCAGATATGATGGGTACGCTCACCACCGGCTCGCAGTTTTTAGGGCTGGTGGATTGGGTCAAACATAATCAAAGCAAACTGCGCGCCAATTGGTATACGGCATCCATTATGCCGGGCTATTTGCTGGCAAAAAATGGAATCATTGACTGGCAGGCGTGGGGACAGAGGCTGATGGTGAAAAGCTTGGCCTACGTCCGAAACCCCACTTCTGAAAATATCAAACATGCCTCCGAATGGACAGTTGAACATAACTTGTGGAAGAAACGGCGTGAGGATGTGGTGGCGCGTTTGGTGAAGCATCGTGAAAATGGCGCACAGGTTTACATCGCCAGCAGTCTGATCGAGTCGTTCATCGAGCCATTTGCACAGCGCATCGGTGCGCAGGTGATCGGTACGCCTGCCGCCATTGTCAATGGGCAGTGGCGCTCGACCAGTGAACTTGTGGCAAATGAAAAAAAGATCGAACAGGTTCTCAGCCGCCTCGGCGTGGACCGTGTAGATGTGGCTTATGGCGATACGATTTTAGATGTCCCTTTGCTGGAACATGCCGAGTATCCTGTGGCCGTGTACCCTGATGTTAAGTTAAAACAGATTGCCATCCAGCGCGGATGGGAAATCATCGGCGATACGCCGAAGTATGGGTAAAGAAGTAGACAAGTAAATAGGCATCATGTCGTTGCGAGCCGCCGTTCGTGCTGAGCGTAGTCGAAGCATCGGCGGCGAAGCAATCTCCCGGTGAAAGAGAATAATTACATCAACAGGAGATTGCTTCGGGCGTGGTCTCGGTACGGGCGAGAAAAGCGCTCGCCCTACTCGACCACCGGCCCTCGCAATGACACAGGAGACAATATGGAACGAACAACTTTACGCAGAATACGAAAACGAAAAGCGGACAATAAAGTTTATTTGTGCGCCCCGGTCAACTCACTGGTGGAGGGGATTTACGAGCAGAATATCCCTTTTTATGAAATCAAAAAGCACGGGGATTTTGGACTCGGCACCTTCAACGACCTCGACGGCGAGATGATGATGCTGGACGGCGAAATCTACCGCGTCGGTTCCGACGGGAGGGTGAATCAAGTTACAGACGAAGATACCTGCACCCCGTTCGCCTGCGTCACGAAATTCGAGCCAGCCAGCGAAGAGACTCTTGACCGCGAATTGTCCTACACCGACTTCCTAAAATGGATGGTCGAGCTCATGCCTTCGCCGAATATCTTTTACGCCTTCCGTATCACAGGCGAATTCGGTTATGTCAAAACCCGCTCGGTGCCGAAGCAGGAGAACTACCGTCCGCTGGTGGAAGTGGCGAAAGAGCAACCAACTTTCGAGTTTAAGGATGTGAGCGGCGTGATGGTCGGCTTTTACACACCTTCGTTCATGGCGTCCCTCAGCGTGCCCGGCGTGCATCTGCATTTCCTCACCGACGACAAATCCAGCGGTGGACACTTACTCGAATGCCGTCCGCGCAGGATCAAGCTGGAACTGCAATATCTGTACACGCTGGAACTATCGCTCCCTTCCAATCTGGATTACTTGACATGGGATTTCCAGCGCGATATTGGAAAAGATTTGGATAAGGCGGAGAAGTGAGGGCAGGCGTATAATTCTGCGCTGTAGAATATATGCTCCTTGCAATCTAGTTCCTACATTAATTTGAGGGAGTAGATTGCGGGGAAGTGAGAAGTGTAAAAGGAACTAAATTCGTGGCAGTCTAATCGCGGTCAAGTGTTAGCACATTAGGGATAGAATATTAGTTATGAAAAAGAAATTCCATCGTGGCTATTTATTTTTTGGTGTCTTCTTAGCCATAGTTGCATATGGCTTAACTTTATTACTTTATCCCGAATGGCGTTACTCTTGGGGACTCTTGTTAACCTTGTTAGTGATCGTAATAAGTGGAGTAGTATCGTTCTTAGCTGGGGTCAGGCAAGCTTTTGAGACATCCACTGACACTTCTTCAGTTAATTCTAAAAATAATGTCATAACAAATACTGTTGACCATCATAGCTCGGGTCTTGAAGTTAACGCACCGATACATGGGCCGCAAGTCGGCGGAATTACAATTAACATCCCAGTTTCGACAGAAAGCAGAAGTCCCAATCTGAGCAGCGATTCGCCGTCAATTATGAAAGATAACGAGGCTCCAAAGATAGGGTGGGAGTATCGCGATTCCAAGTTGTTGCATATTTATTTTGAGAAGTGTGCAGAATACGATCCCGAAATATTTAAAGATATCACAGACAACGAGGTAAATGTAAGAGATTACTTAATATCAAGTGGACTTGCCTATTTAGAAAATGGGCGCGCTTTTCTTACAGGAGAAGGAGTATTGCTATGTGGTCAAAGAAAAATAATTCCTCGTGACCAATATCACATCCACGTGAAGTTCAAACAAGATTCGGGCCAAGAAAGTTTACATGAAGAGTTATTTGGCTCAGTACTGTATTTGTACTATGAGCTATCTGAGCGCCTGAAGCCACTGTACCAACGCCGCATGGGGTCACCTGACGTGCGTGACGAGTCGGGTGCGGAAAAGCTCTTTTTTGATTATCCTGAAAAAGTAATTAGTGAAGCATTAACTAATTTCCTTGTTCATAGAGACTATTCTGTTGACGATATCGGTTTTATTACTATCTATCCTGATAAAGTAGAATTCACTAATCCAGGTTTAAGCGAGTTTTCACCTCAAGAATTATTAACTTCAATTGCTCCAGTCAGGCCTATTTATAAAAGAAACCCTAGGTTAATTGAGGCAATGAATAAATCGCGCTTAAATGAGCGGGAAGGCGGAGGCATCCTCAGAATTAGAACCGAACTTGTGAACAACAAATCAGTATTTAGCGATGGATCCCCTGGCTTGACAATTGAAAATGATTCGAGACACCAACGATTTACACTTACTATATTTAAACGGAAACTTATTGTTCAAGCCGAATCAGCATTTACAACACTGCAATCCCCGTTTATGGGGCCATCATTACCTCCTCAAGGAATCATAGGACGTAAAGATATCATCACAAAGATTGGAAATTTACTGGCTCTCGATACGATGGGAGCAGTGAATATTCCTCCAGTGGTTCTTAGGGGAATGGGTGGTACTGGCAAAACAACTATAGCCATCGCATTAGTCAATCAAAGAAAGATACGCTATATATTTCCCGAGGGTGTACTATGGGCATCGTTAGGCCCTAAACCAAATATGCGTTTTATCCTCAATGAGTGGGGGCGAGCATTGGGAATAGATTTATGGAAAGAAACGGATGAACTATCCTGTCATCAACTTTTGAAAACTGTGCTTCGGGATAGGCACATGTTTATCGTCATTGACGATGTCTGGGAAACAAGTGGGGTTAGCTTATTATCAATAGGAGGCCCATACTGTCGCACATTATTTACTACTCGCGAGGTACCAATTGCAAATGACTTAGCTACGCGCGAGCGAACCATTCGAATCGATGTACTTCAACCAGATGCAGCTCGAAATCTTCTACTAAAGCTAGCTCCCGAATTAGCTAAAGTTAATAAGAAAACCGTCATGCGTCTCTGTGAAAAACTGGAATTTCTTCCATTAGGATTATCGCTTGCAGGCCGTATGCTTGCAAATGAATCGGATATATCAATGAGGTTAAATCGATTGCTAAATGAGTTGGTAGACCGCCGAGAAGTTCGTTTACAGTTGACGCAATCCGAGGGCCGACCAGGCGTAATTGAAGGAAAGCCTATCTCATTGCAAGCCATTCTAGGCATGAGCGTAGAGCGACTTAGCAAACAGGATCAAGAGCGTTTCGCAATGCTTTCAGTTTTTGGCAGTGAGCCACACACATGGGAAATAAAAGCCGCTTCAGCCGTATGGGAATGTACTGCTGAAGATGCCGAAGAAACATTATCTCATTTGATTCAACGTGGCTTAGTTGAACCTAAAAACAATCGCTATTGGATGCATGCCCTATTAGCTGATTACGCCGCCGAGCTACTCGAAGAGAAAGGTCTATAAGGGAGTTTACGATGGAAGTCGCAAGCACAGGCAAAACAGCGTGCAATCGATAAGTGGGATTCGCCGGGTTTTCAAACATTTTCTTAGCTAGACTTTATCCATTTGTAGAGCAGAATACGCTTGAATTTACTCTCAAATATGCTATTTCTACGACATTGTGAACTTTTTTGGACTTCGCTACGCAGTAGTGATATCGCAAAACTATCTTTTGCCAGAAAAATG
>JACPVB010000035.1 GCA_016191985.1 Chloroflexota bacterium
AATTCAGCCAGCAGGCGGCCTGCGCGTTGGATGTCTTTGATTGCCACCAGTTCCACGGGCGTGTGCATGTATCTTTGCGGGATGCTCACCAGCATGGTGGGGATGCCTTCGGCAACCAGTTGCATCGCATCGGCATCGGTGGATGAATGCTCGGGCATCATGTCATTCGCCACGGGAATTTCAATGCGCTCGGCAACTTCCTTGAAACGCTTGTATAAAAACGGATGAATACTTGGCCCAATGCCGAGCGTCACGCCTTTGCCAATCGGGAAGGTTTGATATCCGCTCGACCCCGTGCCTTTGCCGAAGGTCATGTCCACTGCAATTGCAATTGTGGGTCTCAATTCAAATGTGGAGGTAAACGCGCCGCCGAATGAAACTTCCTCCTGCACCGAAGCTAGCGCCCATACATCCCACGCATGGGATTTGGATTGCAGTTCTTCGAGGCAGACGGTGAGCGCCGCGACGGATGCGCGATTATCCAGCGTGTGACCGCTGACGCATCCACCTGACATTTCAACTGGTTCTGTGTTAAAGGCCACTCTGTCCCCGACTCTGACTCGCTTCGAGACTTCGCTGGGGGTGAGTCCGGTATCCACCATGAGATATTTCAAAGGGATGACGCCATTGCCTTCGCCTTCGGGCAGTAGATTCGCGGGAGGCATTACAACCACACCGTACAAGTCTTCTCTCGTCCCCGAAGCGTGGACAAGGACAGGTGTGCCAGGCAGCACGCGCGAATCAATGCCGCCGATGGCAGCGACATAAATGAACCCGTCCACGATGCGCGAGACCATCAGGCCAATGGCATCCATATGGGTGGCAATCAGCACGGAGGGGCGGGGGGATTTGTCAGCGGAACGAATGCTTTTCTTTAGCGAACCAGTTTTCAGTCCATGAATCGAGCCGAGTTTACTTCGCGTGAGTTGATCCACCAGCGGAGTCCACTTTTGTTCGATGAGATTCGCAACGGGGGTTTCGTGTCCCGATAAGCCAGCGACGGAGATGATTGATTTTAGAAAGGGCAGGATGTCGCTCATAGTTAACTCTGATGATTTTTCCAGATAATAATGAGAGACCTTGAAGGTCTCTCGGTGGTTATTCTCCAAAAGCTGTTGGGGAAGCGGAAGGTGTTATGGATGGTGTTTGTGTGGGTGTAAAGGTTGGCGTGCTGGATGGTGTGAGTGTGAACGTCGGTGTGTTGGATGGCGTCTGGGTTGGTGTGTTGGATGGTGTGAGCGTGAATGTCGGCGTCCATGTGCTTGTTAAGGAAGCTGTGGGTGTGGAGGTTAAGCTGGGAGTGAGTGTGGGGCTTGGGGTAAATGTGGGAGTGATGGTGCCTGTTACGATTACCGGCGTGAAACTGAGCGTGGGTGTGATAGGTGTGCTGGTTACGGTAATAGTTGGGGTGGGTGTTGTGGTTCCACGCGCATCGGGAGCGAATGATAGTGCGATAAACCCGGCACAATAACAGGGGATTGTGGCAATGATAACCGCGAGGATGCTCATGCGGCGGCGTGTGCGGGGCGCGTCGGAATCTACCATAATGGTTCGATTATAATCCATCATTAATTATAGGATACAACACTTCCCACAGGATACGCTTTGCTACCCACAGGATACGCTCCGCTATGATTCCCCTTCATCTTCGTATTTCAGGCTTTTTATCTTATCGTGATCCCATTGAATTGGATTTTGAATCTTTTGAACTCGCGTGTATCTCAGGCCAGAACGGCGCGGGGAAATCATCCCTGCTGGATTCGATCACCTGGGTATTGTTCGGCGAAGCGCGTGGCAAAAGCGCGGACGTGATTAATTTAAATCAGGATGTGAAAGCCGCAGAGGTTGGGTTGACCTTTGCCTATGAAAATAACATCTATCGTGTACAAAGAACTTTGCCGCGTGGGAAAAGTACAGTGTTGGAGTTTCAAGTTTTGGACGGTGGAGGGCGGAAGGTGGAAGGCGGTTGGCAGAAGATAGAAAGTGCAAAGTGGAAAGCGCTGACTGAGAAGACTACGCGGGATACCCAGGCACGGATCGAGCAGACTCTACGGCTGGATTATGAGACTTTTATCAATGCCTCCTTCTTTTTGCAGGGTAAGGCGGATCAGTTCACGCAAAAGAAAGCCAGCGAGCGAAAAGCCGTGTTGAGCACGATTTTAGGCCTGGAGATTTGGGATACCTATAAAGAACGCACGGCTGAAAAACGCAAGGCGATTGAGAATGAAGTCAATTCCATTGACGGACGCATTGCCGAGATCGATGCGGAACTTGCGGAGGAGGATGTCCGCAGATCACGTTTGCAGGAACTTGAGACCAACCTCAAGCAGTTGACCAGCGCGCGCGCTGCACAGGAAACGATTCTCGAAAACATCAAAAAAACTGCGGCGGTTTTGAATGAACAACGCAAGCTGGTGGAGACTCTGGCCAGGTCGCTGGGCAATTCACGTTCATCATTGGCAGGTTTTGAAACAAGACTGGCGGAAAAAGAGGTTGAACTGGCAAAGTATGCCGACCTTGTTAATCGCGCAAAGGAAATTGAATCCGTGTACAAAGCGTGGCAAAAAATCCGCGCAGAAGTGGAGAAACTGGACCAAATCTCTGTACAGTTCCGCGACCACGATGAGAAACGCCAGCCTCTGCTGCGCGAGATCGAAGTGGAAAAGGCAAAGCTGGAGCAGGAGTTTGATGCGCTTGAAAAACAGTCAGCAGTTGTCAGTGAACAGTTATTAAGCGGCGGTGAGTTGGAAAGTCAGTTAGAGGCGGCACAAGAGTCGCTGGGTGAAATGGAAACGCAAATCGCAAAACGAGCTGATTTGGAAAACTCGCGCAACGAAGCACGGGAGAAACACGCGGCTTTGAAAGCCGAGAATGAAACGCTCCGCCGGGAGATGGATGAACTCAAGGAACGCATTGATGCCTTGAAAGTGGCAGAGGGCGCGGAATGTCCCCTTTGCGGACAGCCGTTAAGCGATACCCATCGCAAGTCTACGCTAAAGCAGTTGGAAGGCGAGGGCAAGGAGAAGGGCGATCAGTTCCGTAAAAATAAAAAGGAAACGGAAGAAATCGAATCGCAAATTACCAGGTACGAATTACAAATTACGAATTACGCAAACGCCGAAGATGAACGTCTGCGATTCTCCAACTCCATTTCCCAGCTCACCTTGCAATTGGATTCCATCAAACAGCAGAATACGGAATGGGAAAAGTTGGGCGCCAAACGCTTGAGGGAAATCACAAAATTACTGGAAACCGAGAAATATGCCAGCGAAGCACGCAGGGAACTTGCCAAACTGGATAAAGAATTAAAGAAACTCGGTTACGATGCCTCCACACATGATGCCGCTCGCAGGCAGGAAGTGGAAGTCCGCAGTGTGGAAGATGAATACAGCAGTTTGAAATCGGCGCGTGAAGTAAACAAGCGGATCGAAAAAGAGATCGAAGAACTGGAAGAGGAAAGAGGAAAGAAGAAAGAGGAAGTGGGGGAACATGAAAGAAACTATGACAGTGCTGTAAAGGCGTTAGCCGAATCTGAGGCGGGCGCGCCAAACCTTCAGGAAGCGGAAAGTAAATTATTTTCCCTGCGCGAGGATGAAAACCAGGTTCGCAGTGAATTGGGGGGGGCGGAGCAAAAGGTAAAGGCACTCGAAACCCTGCGTGCGCGCAAAGCGGATTACGAAATTCAGCGCGAGGAATTAAATCAAAAGATTGTTCAGCACAAAACTCTCGAGCGCGCTTTTGGCAAAGATGGCGTGCCTGCGCTGCTCATCGAACAGTCGCTGCCGCAAATCGAACAAAAAGCCAATGACCTGCTCGACCGTCTGAGCGACGGGCAGATGTCCATTCGCTTTGTCACGCAGGCGGAATACAAGGATAAAAAACGCGAAGACCTCAAGGAAACGCTCGATATTCAGATCAGCGATTTGGCTGGCACACGCGATTATGAAATGTATTCAGGCGGCGAGGCCTTCCGAGTCAATTTCGCGATTCGGCTCGCGCTTTCCGAAATCCTTGCCCAACGCAAAGGGGCGCGTTTGCAAACCCTGGTCATTGACGAAGGTTTTGGCTCGCAGGATGTGCAAGGCCGCCAGCGTCTCATCGAGGCCATCAATCTTGTCAAAAATGATTTTGCAAAAATCCTCGTCATCACCCATCTCGATGAACTTAAGGATGCCTTCCCGAATCGCATCGAAGTGGAAAAGACGGAACGCGGTAGTACTGTCAAAATTATATAAAGAATTGGTAATACGTAATTTACGAATCACACATCACGTATTACGTATTAATCTCCATGCCCTATTTCATCACTTCCACAATCCTCTTTCTCCTCGGCCTCATTATTATTTATTGGGTTCACAATCAATATCATCTCGATATTGTCGTTACCCCTGCGCCGCCACCAATTGGCGCGCCGCTTATTTCCATTTGCATCCCCGCACGTAACGAGGAAAATAATATTCGCCGATGTGTCGAATCTGCACTTGGGCAGGATTATCCGAACATCGAAGTCATTGTTTTGGATGACCGTTCCACCGATGCGACTCATGAAATCCTTTTGGAATCTGCCAGCTTGCTGGCGAAGACAAAGGAGCAAGCTCCTTCACTTCAAATTATCAGCGGCTCAGACCTACCCGACGGCTGGGCAGGCAAACCCCATGCACTGTACCAGGCTGCGGCAATTGCCCGCGGCGAGTGGCTTTGTTTTGTGGATGCGGACACCTTTCTCGGGCCGCAGGCCATTTCGTCAGTGTATGCCAAAGCCCTCGAAACAGAAGCAGACCTTTTCACGGTCATGACCGAGCAAATCCTTGGATCGTTCTGGGAAAAAGTCATCATGCCTTTGGTGATGACCGCGCTTTCGGTTGGATTCTCGCCGCGCAAAGTCAATGACCCATCCCGCCGCGATGCGATTGCGAACGGACAGTTCATCATGATCAAACGCAGTGTTTATGATGCCATCGGCGGGCATGAAAAAGTCAAAGACCAGATCGTGGAAGATAAGGCCATCTCCGAGCAGGTGAAATGGAATGGGTATCGCCTGGTGGTTGCGGATGGAACGCAGGTGGTAAGCACACGTATGTACACCTCTCTTGCGAGCATGTGGGAAGGCTGGACGAAGAACATTTATCTCGGCCTGCGCGACCATCCAGCCCAGTTGTTGCTTGGAGTATTTGGAGCCATACTCGCTTTGATTGCAGCACTCTTCCTGCCCGTTTGGCCTTTGCTTGGCCTGGCTTGGTATTTCAATGGGGGTGGTTGGATGGCAATCGGTGTAATTATAAAATCATTGATCGTGTGGGGATTTTTGATATACGCTCGCATACGAGTTGCGCGCGGGATGAAAATTTCTGCATGGTATGCGTTGACCACTCCGCTTGGCGCAGGAGTGTTTGCCGCCATGATGTTGACATCCGCGTGGAAGGTGCTCTCAGGCCAGGGGGTGACATGGCGCGGACGAAACTACCGCCCAAACTAGTGACGAAAGTAACTTGACGATTTATTCCTTAATTGTTATATTTTGTCATCTCTTGTTAAAGGTAACAAAATATAACATATGTCTTATACATCCATAGACCGGGAAAAGAAGATATTGGAATTACTTCAAAAACAGGGCAGCGCCTCCATTCAGGAACTGGTGGAGGCTTTTGAGGTTTCCAATATGACCATTCACCGCGATTTAAATAAGCTGGTAGAGGCGGGGCAGATCCAAAAGAAACATGGCGGTGTGACACTGGCAGGGAAAACCAGCTCAACCGGAGACGTATTATGTTCCATGTGTAATAAACCCGCTTCAGAGCGGACGATGTTTATTGTGCAGCTTGAAACGGGGGAGAAAAAACCAGCCTGCTGTGCCCATTGCGGGTTGATGACCCAAAGCCAGAGCAACAATGTATGGCAATCGCTCACAGTAGATTATTTGCACGGTTACATGGTCAGTGCGAACCAGGCCATTTATGTCACTGGCAGTGAATTAAATATCTGTTGTGTGCCAAGTGTTTTGAGTTTCGGGTCTCAGCAGGAGGCGGAAAAATTCCAAAAGGGATTTGGCGGTAGGTTAATGAATATGGAAGAGGCCATTCAGTATTTGCATGAATGATACATGCGCACAGACAGGACGCATGATTCAGGAATATCATAAACATACAAAGGAAGATAGGAAATGAAGAGAATATTTGTGATTGTTTTGGCGGGGATGTTGTGGTTGAGTGCGTGCGGCGCTCCCAAAAGCGGTGCAATCGAGGCCAGTGATTTTTGGGCGCGTTCGGGGTTAAAGGATGGAAATAGCGCGGCTTATATGATGCTTGTCAACGGTACGGGGCAGGATGATGAACTGATCGGCGCTTCGTCGGATGTTGCGATGGCTGTGGAAATCCACCTCAGCCAGATGAGTGCGGACGGTGTAATGCAGATGATGAAGCAGGAATCGGTTGCAATTGTTTCAGGCGGTGAGCTGGAATTAAAGCCTGGCAGTTATCATGTCATGCTGATCGGCCTTATGAAGGACCTGAACGTTGGCGATGAAATCACCCTTACCTTGCATTTCCAGAACCATGAAGATATTACGCTGACCATCCCCGTGAAGGATGCCGCAGACATGGGTGGCTCCGGCATGGACGGCCAGAATACGATGCCTTAAGAATTCGCACTTTCGCCGGTGCATTCTCCTTAAAACGTCCCGCTGGGTTATTGCCCGGCGGGACATTCCCTATTAATAGGGTTTGTACAGAATGATTTTTCTTCCGTGAATCCTTCTTAATTCACCTTGCGCAATTCAAAACCCCGCAGGCGATGTGTTGAGCTGGTGGTCGAGCTTGTCGAGACCCTGTCGAAACAGGTGGCAGGATTATAGGACATTGAGTGAATGGAAACCAAATCCCGAAGGCGGTGTGTTGACTGGCGAAGCCGTGCCGAAGCAGATGGCATGGATTTTACGAGCTATAACACCCCTTCGGGGTTAAATAGATTGCACATCAAAATCTATAATCATTTGACCCCTACGGGGTCATAAAACCATTTTGCACAAGGTGAGCTTCTTAAGTCGTAAAGAGTGAAACGACTGCGAAAATGGCATAAGATACCAGGCAGGAGGAGATAAGGGCAAAGGCCGTGGTCAAAATTCCAGCCGCCTTCGAGCGGATCCATCCCGCTACGCCGATGCCTGCCAGGAAAACATAGATCGCAGTATATAGGATCAAAAACGCGCCGGTGACGAGCAATGTCAATTCTTCCGGCACGCGGTTCAATTCCGCGGCGGCGGAAAAGGACAGAACGGATACGATAAGGGAATACAGAAACATTACAGAAGCAGCCGAAAAAATTACAACCTCGGCGGTTTCCAATTTTGTTTTCTCACCTGCGGTCAGGAATTGCACCACCGCAGAGAGTGAAAACCCAGCCAGCACACCCGCCAGCCCGGCAAGCGCCCCGGCTTCTGCCAGATAATTTTCTAATGTCATGATAGGTTCTCCATTCGATTCTTAAGTCAATAAATTTTTTCCGATTTTGCTACCGTACAAATCCCTCGCGAAAAACCCTAACCCACAGGGCTTAGGTCTTTTTTGCAAATCGGGATTTTACGAAGGCACAGGAGACCTTTAGGGTTTCCATGTACGGTAGAGGATTTCCGATTATAAATTACAGCAGCCTGGATGTAGACAAATGCAAAATGGAGCGAAGCAGTTATCCCGTAGGGGAGAGGCGGGAGTTCAAATAGAGGATAAAAGTCACTTTGGAAATTGGACAATTTTGGTTATATATAAAATGGTTGGTATTGATTCCACTCCCTTATAATGTGATAAAAGTCACAAGTTATTTTTGAATCTTGTTTTATATTAAGCGCACGTTAATCTTATGTGAGGTCAGTCTATGTCGAAAATTCCAATCATTGCCATTGCGGTTGCCGTCCTTGCCATGGGATATTTTGCATTTGTCACGGATGCCGCTTCGTATGGCGGGAGTGCTCCTGAGACCTGCGCGAACTGCCACGTGATGGACTCGCAATACGAAAGCTGGTATCACGGCGCGCATGAAAGCTGGGCAAAATGCACTGACTGCCATTTACCGCACGATAATTTTGCGGTCTATTACGCCGAGAAGGGCAGGCAGGGTGCGAAGGATGTCTATGCTTTTGTGACGGGGAATATCCCATCTGCGATCCGCGCCAGCGACAAAACCAAGGGCATCGTGCAAGCCAATTGCATCCACTGCCACGAGGATTCTGTCGAAAACATTGTGATGGGGGCGCAGCCGTTTGATCGCTATTGCTGGGATTGTCACCGCGATGTTGCCCATACTGCCCGTGGGGGATCGGGGCTTCCCTATCAAGACTCCAATCTTTACCCGACCAAATAAGGAGAATGAAATCCATGAAAAATTACACCACTTTGATTTTGGCTGGCCTTGTTATCGTTTTGGCCGCCGCACTGGTGGGCGTTTTGACCTATGTCAAAAACCAGCCCACGGAAGTACGCACTGTTGAACCATTGGTGGAGATCGCAGAAATGGAAGCCGACTCTTCCTTGTGGGGAGTGAACTTCCCAAACCAGCTCGATACATTCATGAAGACAAAGACGAACAATGTTGATACAACGTATGCCGGTTCTTCTCAATTCTCATGGCTGGAACGCGATCCGCGCCAGGTGATTTTGTTTGCCGGGTATCCTTTTAGCAAGGATTACAACGATGACCGCGGCCACGCCAACGCGCTGGACGATGTGCGCGCGACCAAGCGTTTGAATTTGAACGATGAAGATCCCAAACATACACCCGCAACATGCTATTCTTGTAAGTCATCTGCCAACCCGGGTTTGTGGGCGGAATTGGGTATGGAAGCCTATGATGCCATGTCATTTAATGAAATGACGCCCAACATCAACGAATCCATTGGATGTGCCAACTGCCACGAAGCCGAGACCATGCGCCTGATCGTGACCAACCCCGCGCTCGAAGAAGCCTTTGAACGCCAGGGCAAGGATTGGACGGCATTCACCCGCCAGGAAATGCGCACGGTGGTCTGCGCGAACTGCCACGTTGAATATTATTTCAAAGGCGATGGCAAATACCTGACCTTCCCCTGGGATAAAGGCACAAAGGTGGAAGAGATCATTTCCTATTATGAAGAATCAGGTTTCAAGGATTGGGCCTACCCCGAAACAGATACGCCCATGCTCAAGGCCCAGCATCCTGAATTTGAATTCTTCACAGCCGATTCCACCCATTACAAAGCCGGTGTTTCCTGCGCCGATTGCCACATGCCCTACGTGCGTGACGGCGCAAGCAAGTATTCATCGCACGATGTCCACAGCCCATTGCTGAATCCGGAGCAGGCTTGCGGTCAGTGCCATACGGATACTGATTACGTAATCAATCGTGTCGCCAGTATTCAAAAGCAAGTGGCAGAGACAAAGATCGATACGGAAGACGCAATCATCGATGCGATCACTGCGATTAAAGCAGCGGCGGCCACAGGAAATGCGGATGCAACCCTGCTTGATGAAGCCCGCAAATTACACCGCGAAGCGCAATTCATGTGGGACTTTATCTCTGCCGAAAACAGTACAGGCTTCCACAACCCCGAATATGCGTTGGAAGTGCTGGCTAAATCTGCGAATCTTGCAAGGCAGGCGCAAATGCTGGCCGCGCAATCTGTAGGGGATACGTCCTTGCTTGAGACGGGTACATATTATCCCGCTGAAGAAACGACCCCGTAAAAATTTATGAAATTCGCTCCCCGTCAGCAATGGCGGGGAGTCTTTATTTATGGGAACATTTTACAAAATCAGATCGTCCATCAGGGCAAGGAGATAAAATGAAAAAGATAATCTTGCTGGCGCTTGCCATGATCCTCACCGCCTGCTCTGTTGCAGCGCCTTCTGAATTCGATAAAAACCTTTCCAAATGGGAAGACGCGAACATTTTACATTATCGTTACACCCTGTTTATCGGTTGTTTTTGCGTGTTCATGGATCAGATGCCTTTGACCATTGAAGTGAAAGATGGCGAGGTTGTTTCGATCACCCGCGCAGATGGAGCAACGGTTGGCACGACGGATAATTTTTACGAATTTTACCAACCCTACTCGACGATTGACCGCATCTTTCTTAAGCTGGAAGCTGATCTTGCAGGAGAGGCAGACGAAGTCGCTGTGACATACGACCCCACCTACGGCTTCCCCGTCAGCATCTCCGTTGACGTAATCAAGGAAGCGATAGATGATGAACTCTCGCTCCAGATTTCAAATTTTGAAATTTTGGAATAAACAAAAAGCGGCCTGCAAATGGCCGCTTTTTGTTTATTCTAGACTCTCCTGGGTTTTTAGGCAACACCCACAGGGCAGCAAGCTGCCCGACTCCAGAGTGTAAATCACTGCATCCACTGGTTAAATATTTCCCGATTGACAACCTGAATGCGCCGATCTTCCATTTTGATTGCGCCGCTTCTTTCCATTTCCTTTAGCGACCTTGCCACCACCTCGCGGACGGTGCCCAGCCTGGCGGCGAGTTGTTCCTGCGTCCAATGCGGCGCCGATCTTTCCTGCGGCAATTCAGCGATCAAGCGTGCGAGGCGATGGGTGACCTGATAAAACGCCATCTCGCTGACCATCTTCACCATACCGCGCAGCATTCTTCCGAAATTTGCCAATACCTTTTGCGCAAACACAGGATGGGACACGACCAATTCGTGGAGTTTCTGGCTGTCGATCACCCACACGCGGCAGGTCTCCAGCGCCTCCACGTTGACAGGGTTCGTGCCTTCGTCAAACGCGGGCACTTCGGCAAAGGTATCCCCCTCCTGCAAAATGCGGACGATGTACTGCCGTCCCTGCGGGGAGAGTTTGAAGATCTTGGCGATGCCCTGCTCGACGATATACAAGCCGTCGTTTGGGTCGCCCTCCCAAAACAATACATCTCCACGCTGGTATTCGCGAAGATGGGTGTGTTCGGCAATATCTTTTAGCATGGTGTCCGAAAGGTCATCAAAATATTCGTTTCCCCGCAAGATCATGATCCTTGTACTAAGATTTGATTCAATGGATTTCATATTTAACTTTAAATCTCGCCGAGTAGTACCTGGTCTGTGCCGCGGTCGATTTCCCAGGGATATACAATGAAGGCGTCGGTGATGGCGGCGTAGTAATCCGGGCGCACACTGCCAAATAAATTCCGATAGGGGTTGAAGTGCAATACACAGGTTTCAGGGAAGCCGCCCGCCACAGAGACACGGTTTTTCACGGCTGTGATCGTGCGTCCCGACCCCCAAACATCATCCACAATTAAAGTTGGGCGTCCGCGCAGTTTATCGTCGGCGGGGAATTGGATGAATTCAGGCCATGCCATAAACGCGGACGATTTCTGGCTTTGCATTTGCGCGGGGAAGTCCACGGCGGCGGTGAGGATGTGGGTAATGTCCATGGCTTCGGCGAGCATACCGCCGGGGATGATCCCGCCGCGTGTGATCATCACCATTGCGGTAAATTCACGTTGGAATTGGGGAACCAGATGGTCTATTAATTTATCCAGTTCTTCCCATGAGATCATTTCGCGGCGGGGTTCGGATGGCATGAAGGCAATTCCTTGTTGGGTACTTTATCAGCGTGGCGAATGTTGATTAGGCCAGAGCAGCTGCGAGCGGAGCAGGAGCCGCTACCTGGACTGGGCGTCCCTCAGTCTGGGCTACTTCCACTTCCCTTGCCCACATGTAAAGGCAGGTGTGATAAGCGGTGCTGGTGTAGGAACTGAAAAGGCTGGCGACCATCACGAAACTGAAGAAGATCAAAGCGCCGATAGTAATGCCGATCACGACGATGGCCGTACTGCCACCAGCCACGTAGGCAATGCCGCCGCCAATGGCAAGGGCCAGCAGGAGGCCGATTATGGTGAACACAAAGCTAATAAGACCCGTGACCCAGCGAACACCGACAAAGCTGATGCCAATGAGTAAAAGATTTTCTTTCGTAATTTTCACGATACGCGCGAGGCCGTCTTTGAGATTCAGGTCGTCGATAACCATGGCGGGCAGGACGAGAAGCGCGGCCTCGGTCCACAAAGCTTCAACGGCGCGCATGGCGGTGCGGAGGATGCTGCCCAGAACATTATTTTTTCTGTTGCTATTCGCCATGTTTCGCAGCACGCCCACGATGGTGGATACCGCTGCAAGGGTGAGGATATCGAAGAAGTCACGCCGCACGATGTCCCAGGCTTGATCCATGCGGCCATCGCCTGTGGTAAGGTATCCGTAGATCAGGCGGATGGTCATGGCGGAGAAAACATAGGTCACTGTGAATTGTACGAACATCAGGATGGCGCCCAAAACGCCCATGACGATCCGTCCAAATTGACTGTCACCGAGCGTAACGGCTGCCAGAATAATGGGGATGATGCCAATGACTGAAATAACCATCCCCACAATCAGCGCATACAATGAAGGTTTGAGCAGGTCTTTATCTTTGAAGGCCATGCTCCAGGCTTGCTTTAGAAAATTCCAACCGCGTGAAAAACTTTGCATAATACACTCTCCAGCATAAAAGATGCTTTCATTATAGCAAAGTTGATGCAAAAAAGCCTGTCGAAAAAAGAGGCTTTATGGGATTTACCGTGATTAAACCTTTTTGGGACACGGATTTGACGGACAACACGGGACAAGGACGGATTTTAAAAAGGCTTTTCCGTAATTTCCGTGTTATCCGTGTACCAGCGAAGCAGTCCTGTGGACAAGAATCACGGCAACTCTTAAAGACCCAAAAAAGAAAGGAAACATGCGTACATGCAGGGATGGGTGTCTCCACCATCACAACAAACTGATGGGGTCGATCTCGACCCGCCAATCATTTAATTTTAAATCTTGTAAAAATGAAGCGGGGTCAGGTCCACGCACCACGATTTGCCAGCGATAGATTCCATCCACTTTTGAAAAAAAGGATGGGACAGGCCCGATCAATTCCGTTTGGCGACGTTTCTCCGCTTCGATCTTAACCTTGAGCCTGCCTGCCAGTTTATTGGCCTCTTCCTCCGCCCGGTCATTTTCCGCATGGCGGTATTCGAGGCGTGCCAGCTTTGCAAACGGCGGATAGCCCAATTTTTTGCGATAGTCCAATTCGCGTTCGTAAAATCCATTCACGTCATGCCCTGCCGCGAATTGAATGGCGTAATGCTCTGGCATAAAGGTCTGCAAAATGACCTTGCCCCCGCGCGCCGAACGTCCCGCTCGACCCGCAACCTGGGTGAGTGTTTGAAAAACTTTTTCACTTGCAAACGGGTCGGGCAAATTCAAACCTACATCCGCCAGCACAATGCCAACCAATGTGACCATGGGCAGGTCGAGTCCCTTCGCGAGCATTTGCGTGCCAACGAGCACATCGGCCTGGTGATTTGCAAAATGCGTGAGGATGATCTCGTGCGCGTCTTTTTGACGGGTGGTATCCCAATCCCAGCGCAGCGTCCGCGCCTGTGGGAACATGGCTTTGATATCCGCTTCCACTTTTTCACTGCCCAGCCCATATTCACGGATCTGGTCGCTCTTGCAATTCGGGCAGGTTTTTGGCATTTGGCGGGTGTATCCACAGCGGTGGCAAAGCAGTGAAACGTCTCCTCGATTATGCTCAGGGTGGGGCTGCGTGATGCCTGATGCGTGTTGCGTGTTGCGTGTTGCGTAATTCGTGATTCGTGATTCGTGATTTTCTTTACGCGTTGTGGATTTGGCATTACGAGACTCAGGTAAACCGGTGTGCAATGTAAGGGGCGTTTCGCAATTTGGGCATTTCAATACATGCCCGCATTCACGGCAGAAGATGTAGGTGGCCGTCCCGCGACGGTTGAGGAAGATGATGGCCTGCTCGCCGCGCGAGATTGTCTCTGCGAGTGACTCGGACAAACTGCGCGAGAAGATTCCGCGATTGCCGTTTTTCAATTCCTCGCGCATGTCCACCACTTGCACGGGCGGCAGGGCTGAGTCAGTTACGCGTTCGGGCAATTCCAATTTTTGAATCTGTTTAATTTCCGCCCAGTGACGCTGTTCCACGGTCGGCGTGGCGGAGCCCAGGACGCAGACCGCGCCGCACAAAAGCGCATATTCCCGCGCGGCGTTGACGGCATTGTAATACGGCGGCTCGGCCTGATAATAGGAACTGTCGTGGCATTCGTCCACGACGATGAGGCCGATATTTGGCAAAGGTGTGAACAAGGCTGAACGCGCGCCGATGATGATATTTAATTTTCCAGAACGCGCACGCCGCCAGGTGTCGTATCTTTCGCCTTCCGATAATTTTGAATGTACCAATCCCACCTGCCCGGGAAAGCGTGATAAAAAGCGGCGCACCAACTGCGGGGTGAGCGCAATTTCAGGAACCAATACAAGCGTCTGTTTGCCGTTTTGAATTACTTCTTCCGCGGCGCGTAAATAAATTTCGGTTTTGCCCGAGCCGGTGACGCCGTATAAAAGAAAGGTTGAAGGTTGAAGGTTGAAGGTTGAAGTAATTTTTTGCAAAGCCGCGTTTTGTTCAGGGGTTAGATTTAACTCGTTATTCGTTGCTTGTTTCTCGATCTTTCCCAACGGGTCTCTAAAAATTTCATTCTCGAATAAGCGGATCAAGCCGCGCTCTTCGAGTTCCTGCAAATCTGCGAGGTTACAGCCTGTTTCGGCGTAGACCCATGAAAGGTTGATGGCCTCAGGCTGCTGGATAAGGAAGCGCAAAGCGGCCTGACGACGCGCCAGAGTCTGTTTGGTGGAGCCGAGGGACTCCATCTCTACTTCTGCCGCTTCAGGCTTAACCGACAGTTGGGCAACGCGCACGAACTTTGGTCTCACGCGGGGGGCGGGCAAGACATTCTTTGCGGAAAGCACGCCTTTTTTGACAAGCATATTCGCAGTCTTGCGCCAGTCCACTTTGGCGAAGTGACTGTCGATCTGGCGTCCGCGCAATGCGCCGCGTTCGTTGAGGAGGGCGAGAAGTCGTGATGTGATTTTCGAGGATGGTTCTGAGTAATTTGTCCCTTCGTCTTTGCTCAGGGTGGGCTTTCGTAATTCGTAATGGATGTCTGCCTGTTGGCTGAGGCCTGTGGGAATCATCAGGTTCACGATGGATGCAAGCGGATTCAGCGTAGAGTCTGCCAGACGAATGGCAAGGGCAATTTGCGGCGGAGTCAGAGCGGGGGCAGGGTCGAGCAGGTCGATGATCGCTTTGGGATTCTGTATGGGAGAAGAGTCTGTCAACTCGAGGACAATGCCCTGCACCGTCTGATTCCCAAATGGCGCAACGACAAGACAACCCGCCTGGATTTGTGAGGCGAGTTCGGATGGGACTATGTAATCGAAGATACCTGAGATTGCGGGGATGTTGACGGCGAGGCGGGCGAACATGAGTTGATTATACGTGGAGTTTCGTGACTCCCATTATTTTTGTTTAAGCCGTGAAGTATTGCGTTTGGTGGTGATGACCGCCGCGCCATACCCAACGACAGATGAATAATCTTTTGTGACATCGCCTGAGGTGGCGTAATTTAAAATTTGAATATTGTCCGCGCCAAGTTTTTGGGATGCCCACATGGCTGCCGCAACTGCGGCGTGACCGCAGGCGAAACCCTTGCCGGTGTGCTCGGCCTCAAAGATGGAATACGGGTTGAATGATTCGAAACACCGGAGCATTTCATGGTCGAAGATGTGGGCGGTTTGCTGGTCGTAAAAATGGGAGAGATCTGTGGAAGCGACGATGATGGCGTTTTTCTTTTTGAGGGTACGCGCCAGGGCCAGCCCAAGTTTTTTGGCAACTTCCTCCTCCTGCGCGTGGACCATGACCGGTAATAGCTTGAAACCGTTATGAAAGATGCGCTGTAAAAAGGGAAGTTCGATTTCGAGTGAATGTTCCTTGTCGTTTGGAATGGGGGAGATGGGGATGTCGAGATTTTTTTGCAATTCTTCGAGCGCGGGCTGATCCACTTCGATGTTGCCCAGCGGCGTAGCGTAGGCTTGATGGCTGGTGGTGATGAGTTGATACGGCGCGAAATTATGAAACGGCGAAAGGATGGCGACGAGGTCGGGGCTGAGTCCGCGCAGTGCGGCGAAGGCATGGGCGGCCACCCTGCCTGAATATTTATGCCCGGCGTGAGGGGCAATGACGCCGATAACCTGTCCGCTGATTTCAGGGAGTTGTGCATCGGCGATGTATTCGTCCACGCGGGCGGCGAGAGGAGTGGGCATCCCTTCGTACCATGTGCCTGCTATCGGAGAGGGGCGGAGGTTGAGCGCGTTCATGAAATTATTGTAGCATAACGGGAATCAAAAACCGAGTCCCTTGCGAGGCTCGGTTTCATTTGACTGGGCTTGGATCATCCCGCTGGGGGTGAGATGGTGCTGGGGTTTTCCTGCTGTTCTTTCACCTCCAGCCACTCCAGCGCCTTCTTTATTTCTGTGAACACCCTGATTTTTGCGCCGCGGTTAACAGCGGAATTTTCCATCAGGTAGTTGATCAAATTCATTTGCGCCACCGCCGCAACCTTGATTTTAGGACCAATGACTTTGGCGATTTCCTTTCCAAGTTCGTAGCGGTCCACAATACTGATGTGGCCGCGAATTTCCCTCAAATCGACAAGCACCTTGTCCAGCGATTCGCGTTTGCAGTGTTCGCTGATCTCCTGGATAAGTCCAAAGAGGGCTTTCGATGAAAAGGACTCGAAGTTTTCAACGAAAAGATAATCGCCTCGATTTATGCAGTTGGGCATGTTTAATTCCTGTTGGCGTTGTGTCTTTAGGGTGGGTGCTGGGATTATAGCAAAAATAAGA
>JACPVB010000063.1 GCA_016191985.1 Chloroflexota bacterium
CGGAGAGGGCATTCAATGCAAGCACGGCTTCGGCAACAGCAAGTCCGTTGCTCTGACCGAGCGCCGGGCCGCCGGGGATGGCGAGTGCGCCCGTTGAACCGGCGAACAACTCTGCGAGGCGTTCAAGCGTTTCGAGCTTGATACCGGACTTCGACGCAACATCGATTGGGTCCACATCGGCGAAGACGCTCGGCATGGAACCACCGCGAATCTCAGAGGCGAGCTTGCCGATTGCAAGGGCAACCAGCGCCTCGGTCCCGGGACGAAGCGGAACCCATTCATCCGCCTTGCCGCCCGTTTGAGACATGCGTGATTCAAATTGCACGAATTTGCCACGCTGTTTTGTTTTTGCTTCACGGAGACCGGCAAACCCGCGCGTGTACGGAACCGGGGAAAGCCAGGTTTCGAGGAAGTTTGCGCCAAAGGAGAAGACCACCTGCGCCCCACCCACATCAAAGAAAGGCAGGCTGGCCTGGCCAAAAAGATTCTCAGCGGCCTTGCTCAACGTGGCGCGAGACTCGAACATGCTCAATGCGCCAAAGCGGACTGGGGTGTTCATGCCGGTTGCTTTTGCAAGATCAGTTACCAGGTCAAAGAGATGATCGGGAGCCATGCCCATCAGGAAGGCGATCTCTTCGGGTTTGTTATTCTTGAGGGCATCGGCCACAGTCTGAATGGCGGCATCCCATTCAACGATCTCGGTCGAGTCGCCGCCGCGTGCGCTGCGTTTTACTGGATCGGTGACGCGGTCTGGGTTATACAAACCATGCAGGGTGGCTTGTCCACGAGCGCAGGTCTTGCCGAGGTTCAGCGGATTATTCGCATTGCCTTCGGTCTTGATCGCGCGCCCTTGTATCGTGCGGACAATAAGTCCGCAGCCTGCCGCGCATTCGCGGCATGTGGTGGCGTAATAGGTACTCTGGCCGTTGTAGTTGTATTCGGGCATCTGCATGTAGGGTTCGCGTTTGACGTACCGCGAGGCAGGCCCACAACCGGTGAGAATGGCAGTGGTTGCCGCACCCACACCAGCCAGTTTTAGAAAATCACGCCGGGAAAATTGTTCGCTCATATTGATTCCTCTCACCCGGTTAATAATGACACGTGCCGCAATCGCTGAGTTTGACCAGTTTTTCCTGGTCTGCGCCAGCGGTTTCAATATGGCAGTTCAAACACCACCCCATGTTGAACACCTGTGGGTTTTGGGCAACGGTCACCTTGGACATGTCACCGTGGCAATCTTCGCAGTTTTTCCCCGCCGCAATATGCGCCCGATGATTGAACTGAACAAAGTCCGGCACCTGCGCCACCGGCACCCATTGAATGGGTGTGCCGCTCTCCACCGCATTTTTCAACGGCGCAAGGAGCGCGCTTGTCTGTGTCTTGGCGATCTGATTATGACAACCCCAGCACTTGGCTTGTGAGGGGAGGCCTGCCGCCGGTCCCTTGGAGGCGCCGGGATGGCAATACAAACACTGTATCCCAAAGGCAACATGCGTTTGATGTGGGAACTGAATAGGCTGCTCAGGCGGTTGCTGGGTTGCGTAGATACCATACGCAGCAAGACTGAACAACGCCAGGAAAGCAATCCCCACCGCGATCAGACCGAGAGGCTGTTTCAGCCAGTCAAAAATTCTTTTGATCATGGATTCTCCTGAAATGAACTTAAGCACAATGCCGCCGTTTGGCAGCGGCGGCAAAGGCTGAATTACTTACTCAATACAATGCAAACAGAAAGCTGAAGAGGAATCCATCACGGCATGAATGTATACAAAACCCGTCCCGATAAATATCAGGACGAGAATAGGAAATATAACCTTCATGAGTACTTCCATGACACTCTCCATAGTTGATCAATTGCTGAACCCCGCCAGCAAATAACTCGGCGCATTATACAACGAAAGTGTAAAAAAGTACATACAAGGGTTAAATTATACACTTTAGACACATGATACAATTGCAAAATAAACCGATGAAAACATCCCCCATCCCTGCCATCGTTGCCATCTTATTCTTCATCATTGTCTTTGCGCTGGCGTTTGTGTATTTCAATCAGCCTGCCGTATCCGCTCAAGGCGCAGCCGGGCTGGCCCTGCAGACCACCCCCACTCCACCGGCAGAAGAAGATGTATCGGTAATCGGCTCCACAGATGGGATTCTTATCATGGGCATCGTGATCGTATTGATCGTCACCCTGCCATTGCTGTTTCGTAAAAAAGGAAAATAAAAAGGCGGGCGCTGTCTTTTTTTATAACGAGATCAACCCAAGTTCGATCCCGCGCCGCACCGCCTCGGTACGGCTTGAAATCCCCAACTTTGCATACAAAGACGAAAGATGAAATTTCACCGTGTGTTCGCTGATGCCCAGCGCAAGCGCGATCTGTTTATTTGCCAGCCCCTGCGCCATCAATTGCAGGACTTCCTTCTCCCGCGCAGTCAACGGCTCGATCAAAGAATCATCGCCCGCAGATTCTCCTCGAGGAAAACGCATCAACCCCTCGACCAGGCCTGGTGCGCCGACCCAAAGCCCCTCCCCCGCTGCAAGGACTGCCGCCGCCAACTCATCCTCCGTTGCTTCAGCGGAGAGCACACCCCATGCACGCACTTTTGAATTCAAGAGGGAACGAACCGCATCAACATCATCCGTCAGGAACAAAATCGCATAATTCTTTTTTCCCGCCATTAAAGAGACAGAAGAGACCGAGGCAAGCAGCGCCACCTCGGTCTCTTCTTCATTCATGCTTTCAAGGTTAACTGCTTCCCCCACCACGCTGATCCCGGAATGGCCGCTTAACATTTCACGCAAGCCAACCCGCAAGGCATGATTCGGCGAAACAATTGTGACCCGGATCAATTATCTTTCTCCAACGACCACATTCACAACCTGCAATTTGCCGCCGCGCAGCACATCCAGCGGCGTGGATTTGCCAACCACGTCCCCGCTCAAGCGTGTGAACAGCTCATCGTGATGTTCGATGACCTCACCCGCCACACCCGCCAGGATGTCACCCACCATCAAACCGCCTTTGCCAGCCGGGCTGTCAGACTCCAGCCCAACGATCAAGAGACCGGTCTCCTGCTTGCGGTTCAATTGTTTTTCTCCGTCTTCAGGGATATTCACCGTCTGGCTGCGGATTCCAAGATAGCCGCGTTTGATCTTGCCATGCTTTGCAAGGACTTCGGCAGTTTTCCAGGCCACATCCGCCGGGATGGTGATTGCTCCGCCACTGCCAAAGCCCGAAGTGTTGATGCCATAGACCTGGCCTTCGCCATTAATCAACGGGCCGCCTGAAAAGCCGGGGTACGAAACAACATCGGTTTTGATGTAACTTTCCAACATACCGCCGCGTCCCGTGCGGACAGGTCCGCCAAAGGCGTTCACTGTTCCAAAACTGGATTCAATTCCTTTCCTGGAAGGGCGGCCAATTGCCAAAACAAATTGCCCAACGCGCGCGGGTGTCTTTGCAATTTCAGCGGGAGTGGCTGAGGCGGCCTGCCCTGAGTTTGTCGAAGGGTCTAATTTCAAAACGGCCAGGTCAGTTCCCGGGTCCCGACCGGCGAGGCGGGCTGTGAGTTCCGTCCCATCGCCGAACAGTACTTTGATATCCTCGTCGCGTTCAACAACATGGTCGGCGGTCAAAATCATATCTTTGGCTATCGCAATGCCGCTGGCAGGGAGGCGGCGGCGCGCATCCACCATCACCGTGGATTTGCCCGCCTGTTCCGCGGCGGATGCCATTGCGTCTGAAAGTTCGGTAAAAATATTTTTGCTCATCGGTAATCTCCTTGACGCCAGTATAGCGAAGGCGTGTTCAGAGTGTATCGCCGAAAGGGATTGTTTGGCACTGGACGTTTGGGTAGGTTAATTATCAGTACTTCACGAAAAACTCTGGAGTCGGGCAGCTTGCTGCCCAAAATTCCCATCAGCAAGCTGATGGAGTCCAGAATCGTGATCTACTGCTTACGGTTTTTCCAACCCATGCGCTGTCAACAATTCTTCATTTTCCAAAATCTCGCGCGTGGAGCCATCCGCCACGACGCGCCCCTCATCCATCACGATCACACGCGGGAAGAGTTCCTTCACCAGCACCATATCATGCGTGGAGACGAGCATGGTGATGGGCAGTTCGCGCAACAAATTAATTAACGTCCTTCGCGCGCGCGGGTCAAGCCCTGCAGAGGGTTCATCCAAAATCAACAAACTTGGGTTCATCGAAAGCACGGTTGCAATCGCAATCCGTTTCTTTTCGCCGACGCTCAAGTGATGCGATAACCGATCGCGATACGAGGACATGCGCACGGCTTCGAGCGCCGCATCCACCCGCGCACGGACATCCGCTTCGGGCAGCCCCATATGCAGCGGACCAAAGGCCACATCCTCGAACACAGTGGGTGAAAAAAGCTGGTCATCCGGGTTCTGGAAAACAAGCCCCACCATCGCGCGAATGACAGATAAATTATTGCGTGTGAGGGGCTTGCCCGAAATCTCGATGTCACCATGTCCGTTCAATATCCCGTTCAAGTGCAGCATCAATGTGGATTTGCCCGCGCCATTCGGCCCCACCAGGGCCACCTTGTCGCCACTGCACAAGTTGAAGGAAACGCCATGCAGGGCGGCATGTCCATCGGGGTAGGAGAAGTGCAAATCCTTCACGGTCAACACATCGCCATCACATTCAGGCATTTCAAAATTATTTTTAATATGAGTAACAGGCATCACAACCTTCCAAGAACTTGAACGATAAAAATAATCGCAATCGCAAATGCAGTGACGTAATAATCGCCGGGCTTCATTTCATGCGGATTCAATGTATAAAGATGACCCGAATACCCGCGCGACATCATCGCATTGTAGATGCGGTCACTGCGCTCGTAACTTCGCAAAAAGAGTTGACCCGCCATATTGCCCGCCACCCTGGCCCGCCAAAAAACGCCTCCACCGGACCTGTTACCTGCCGCCGCCGCCGAACGAGATTCCCTCGCCCTCAGCAGACGGAAGACTTCATCCGTCAGCACGAAGAGATAACGATAAAGAAAGGCAATGATCGTGGTGAGAATGGCAGGGACTTTCAAATGCTCCAAAGCATGAATGAGATCGGGGAAGCGAGTCACCGCCACGAGCAGGATTGCCATCTGCACCGAAAGCCACGAGCGGATGAGAATGCTCACGAAACGCAGGAGTCCCGCATCCGTTATGGTGAAGTCTGACATAAAAAGATGAAAAGCGAACAGCGGTTTGCCGGGAATGGAAAATAAAACTGTTACCGCGATCAATGCAAACGGCAGGGCGATGATGGAACGTTTCAGCGTGTACCCCAAACCGAGACGGGAGAGTAAATTAGCCAATAATACAACCAGCCACGCAAACCCAAATGCCACCCACGCGCCGTCGGGAAGCAGGGCATTTGAAATGATAAATACAACAGTCACCGCTGCTTTGACGCGAGGGTCAAGGCGGTGGATAAAACTTTCCTTCTCGTGATACCGGTCAAAAGCGTTGAAATGCATAATGATTTACGATTTGCGGTTTTTGATTTGCGGTTTTTGATTTGCGGTCGAGTAACCTGAAGCGGTAGCAGAGGGCGTAGCGAGACCCGATTTATGATTTACGATTTGCGACTTCGCCTTCATGCCGCGGCCAATGAGTGTGACGATTGCGCCAACAACCAGTAGGCCGATTAAGCCAGCAGCAATTTTTGATACCGGTCCAGATTTAAAAAACGGAACTACATAACCCGCCAACGGCCCGCTGCCGGACTGCGCTGTTTGAATGAAGCCTAAATCCATGGCAACACGATTCAACCCATCGGGGTCGGTGGATGCGAGTGGCGACAGCAAAATAACAATGAGCGCTATCGCCCCACCAACATACGCCCAATTGCGGCTCCCCTTTGCAGACTCAGAGTCTTCTCCCAACAGGTCAGGCCGGGTTTGCAGAATAAAGGACAGCGCGGCAACCGTAACGAGCGCCTCGCCCAAACCAATCACCGCGTGGACACCAAGCATGGCGGGGATGACGATTTCCAACTGGGATGTACTGCTTAGCCATAATTGAAGAGCCGTGAGCAACGCGCCCGCCATCACAGATAACCATGCAGCCACTCCGACCACGGAAAGTTTAACAACCTTGGATCGACCAGCCACCCCGCGGTACAGTCCGTAGCCGATGGCAGCGGTGACCAACCCCATGTTAAGAATGTTCGCGCCCATCACGAGCAAACCGCCATCTTGAAAGAGCAGAGCTTGCACGGCAATCACGGCAGTCATTACCAGCATCCCTGCCCAGGGACCCAGCACAACAGAAGCCAGCGCACCGCCCAGCAAATGACCGGACGTGCCCCCCGCAATGGGGAAATTGATCATTTGCGCGGCAAAGATGAAGGCAGACATCACGCCCATGAGCGGGACCTGCTTTTCGCCAAGGGCCTTATTCGTTTTGGATACGGCAAAACCGAGGATAACAATGGTGATGACCCAGCAGAGGATCGAGATTGCGATGCTGAGAAAGCCATCGGGAATGTGAAGTGGTATGGGGGAAAAATGCATGTCATTTTCCTTTCTGACAATCGGGACAAAGACCAAAGAAGGTGATGTGGCTGTCGGTCAGGCGGTAGCCGCTTTCAAACTCCAGTTGACGATAGAGTTTTTCCAGTAAAGCGTGCTCCACCTCCATTTCACTGCCACAGCTTCTGCATTTCAAATGGTGGTGTTCATGACCTGCAATTTCATAGACGAGATGTCCATTGCCCAGGTGGGCAGGATGCGCCAGCCCGTTCTCAGCCAGAAATTCCAAGGTGCGATATACGGTGGTTTCGGTCAGGCTGGGGACATCGGCGCGCGCCTGTTCATAAACTTCGACGGGAGTAAGATGCTTTCTGGAGTGATGCAAAACATGTAGGATCGCCAGCCTTTGCTGGGTCATGCGGTATCCACGGGCACGGAGTTGGGGGGTGTATTCCTCTGCACAGGACATGGTCTTCCTTATTGCAACTTTTTGCAATAGTATATTTTCTAGAATAGCATGGGCAAGTGATTCTTACCTTAAAAAGAAAAATCCTCTTTCTACATTTTCAGAAGAAAGAGGAAAGAAAGTTAATGGGGATTTAAGGCTCCCACACGTAGTGGACCAGCGCAGTGATGTATGGTTTGCCGGTAATATCCATGCCGACTGCCCAGGTCTGCCAGTCCAGGCCGCCGAATTCGTCTGTGCCGGGGAAATAGACGGAATAATAATTCATCTCCGGGTAGGGCCACTCAGGGATGTAGGTTGTGCCGCCGGTTTGCAGTTGACTGCAAACGATCAGGGACTTTGGTGTAAACACCTGTTGTAATGTTGGCAGGATAATATCCTGAAATGAACCGAGGGTCGGTTCGCCGCTCCCAAAGGAGAGTCCCCAGTCGGCTTGAAAGGTGGTTTCAAAGACGAACTTTGCATGTTCCACATCATAATTAACCACGTTGCCATCGCGATAGTATTGAACAGCCATGCCGTGCGATGGAGAAACAAGGGATGCAAGCAGGGCACCGTCTTTGGTTGCAACCGCTTCGCTGAAGGAGTTGATCAACTCCGTGCCGCGGATGTCGGCGCAAAAATCGGGGGGCTGGGTTGGGATGGGAGTTTGCGTGAGCACAGGGGGTTGTGTCAGCGCGGGGATGGGAGTGAATGTTGGGGATGGGATCAAGGCCGCTTGGGCAGTATCCGTTGTCAGGGCGGTGGGAGGCGGAGGTTCATCCACCGGAGGAGCGCAGGCTGCAAGAGTCAAAATCACCAGCAAAAAAAGGAGCTTTCTCATTTTCAATCTTCCTTTCAACAAAAAACTGGCGGAGCGTATCCGCCAGTTCATTGTACTATTTTGCGCTTGCGGCGGCTTCTTCCGCTGCTTTTTTTGCAATGCGTTTGATAACTTCTGCCACACCGCCAATCGGATTTTTTAGCGTTTCAAAGGCGATCTCGGTAATTTCAGGGGCCATGCGTTTGAGGTTGCGGAAGCGGCGCGCAAGAAACGATTCATCGGGGTTGGGCTGTTCAAGCGCGGTTTGGATTTCCTGCAATTCCGCCTTTACATCGTTTTTCTCGTCAGAATTAAGTTCCTTTTTTAAATCGACCTTTTTATAAATCTCATCAAAAAGCGGCGCGATATTTATGGTTTGGTTGACAACCTTATTGTTATTCCCAACTACCACATTGCTCCCCTGCACATTGCCGCCGATGACGATGCTGTTATCTCTTGCGCGCAAACTATCTTTTTTATTTCTGCCGGCCATGGTTTCCTCCAAATAAATTTACAGGTTTATATTCTTTACATCCTTCGGCGCGATGACCACGCGAAAGCCGAGATCGTCATTGAACATGAGCGGAATGGACCAGTTGCAAAACGACGAGCGCGCAAACCATTGATACCCGATCCACGAGCCGCCGCGCACGATGCGGTATTTTTTGTCCTCATCATACCACGAGCCTGTCCATTCCCAAACGTTGCCGCTCATGTCCCAGGCATCCGTTGGACTGACGCCCTGTGGGAATGTGCAGACGACGGTGGTACCGCCCAGGCCGGAGCCTGTTGAGTCGCTGTCCCATGTGTTGGCTGCGGCTTTGTCGAAACCTTCGCCCCACGGATATTCGCGGCCTTGATCGCCGCGCGCGGCGCGCTCCCATTCATCATCACGCGGCAGGCGGATGGTGTAGCCCTCCGGCACAGCCACGATCTTTTTCGCAAGCCATTTGCAATAGGCTTCCGCTTCATACCAGCTCACCCCCACCACCGGCACGATCGGGTTGCTCAACTCGATGTTATGCCAGTAATAAGGCACGTTGCGTTTTGGGAGCGGACGATGTTCCAGCCAGTCACGCGAGACCGCCTCCATTGTGCGCGAGTCGAATTTTCCCGTGCGCCATTCCCAGCTTTCCTCGCTCCAAAACTCGCGGGTCTGGTAGCCGTCCTCTTTGACAAAACGCGCAAATTGGATATTGGTGACCGGGTACTTTGCGATGAAATACATGTACGGGATTTCTCTCGCCTCTTTCTTGATCCCGGCCTGGTACTCACCAGCAGGCACTTCCACAAACCGATCCAGGTCACCGGGCCGCCAGCCCAGCCGCCCCAGCAGGAGACCGGAGTGTCTTCGTATCTCAGGGCGGATGTTGGTCCCCTGCATGGTGACAATCAGGGATTGAATCACATGTTCCCTGCTCTGCAAAGGGACGCCGCCCGGCCAGGTATCCAAAACGGCATCGCCGGCCAGCACAACCGCTTCACCGAGCGGACCGGGTTGTTTATCCACGAGAGCTTCCACAACCTCACCGGCAACCTTGGGCAGTTGCTGGCGAATGCCAAGATAGCCGATGGTGAGCAGGGTCACTTCGCGCCAGGCCTGCTCGCCCACATGGCGGGAGAGAGTCTCCAGGATCGGTGCAGAGTCGCCCTGTCCCTTCAAGGCGAGCGCAACAGCGGCGAGATATTCTTCAAAGGTCAGGTGGATAAATCCATATTCGCCCGGGCCTCGCTCCAGGAGGATGGCGGCGTGATCGTGCACATCGGTCATGAATTGGCGCGCCGCCTGGTGAGGAGACGGGTCGCCGCGTTCGAGGAAAAGTTCCTCCAGCTTGCGGCGCATATCTTCGCGTCCCACCAGGCCAACGCCGGGACTGATCTCGTGCATCCACAAGGCCAGCGGCGCAAGGATGCGTATGGTTTGAATCTCGTCAATGTCGCGCCCGGGCGCGCGTCCGCTGAGGCTGCGGGCGCGGTTCCAGGTGGAAAGCAAAGTATTCACATATTGATCGTAAAGCTGCACACGGCGTTCCGGCAATGAAACTCCCTGGCGCTTCATCAACGCAAGGATGGTAAGCAGCAGCGGCGTGGATGCCAACTGCCGCACGCCGGGGTTTTGTTGAATGGCATCCAGCAGTTCACGGCGGTCGGTTTCAGCATCGGCGCGCGCAACGGCTGTGTTGCCCTGGGCTTGTTTTTCGAGGGCAGTCGTCCAATGCCCCACAAATTGCTCGATCTCATCCTCTTCGAAATCCACGATGGTGCATTCCACCAAATCCTCCGCCGAGGGACGCACCGCGCGATACCCAACCACACGGCTGGTGAGCACGAATTTATTTCCCTCGCGGCGATGGAAAGCGAAGAAATCCACCACGCGCTCTACCACGGTGTTGCGCATGTTCAAATCGCGGACCTCATCAAGTCCGTCCAGTAAGATGAGCGCACGTCCAGCTTTGAGGGCTTCATGCAGCATGGGGCCAACCGGCAAATCCGCGCCGATGCCGTCGAAATATTCAACGATGAAATCGTCCAAAGGGATTTCGCGGGTTTGAAGCGCGTTTGCAAAAGCTGCCAAAGGCAAAAGGATGGGCAGGAAATCATCCAACCCGATCTTTTCCCCTTCCCCGCGCGCAAGGCGCAAAGCGAGATATTTTACAAAAGTGGTTTTGCCTGCGCCCGGGTCGCCAAGCACGATCATGCCCGAATGATTTTGTAAAATATCCAAAAGCGGGACCGGTTCGCCAAAGTGCAGGATTTCCTGCTCGTGGTCAGTGATTTCGCGTCCGGCCAGGCTGAGGTCACGCTTCCAGGTATCGCCTTCGGGGAGTTCCATACGCGCCTTGAGCGGGACGTATAAATCAAGAAGTTTTAATTTCAACGGGACACGGTCTGAAACCCCCATGCCTTTCAGGCTGAGATAATAATGACGATCTGCCAGGTAATTGAGATATGCCGCAGTGGATTCCCGAATCGTCTCGGCTGGCAGAGCAGGCGTCAGGTCACGCCAGAAGCGGTCCGCGAGGACGATGGTCTGCCCGTGGATGATGGCGCTGTCCGTCACTGCGCCGCCAACGGCAATACTCTGGTCCCCTGCCTGAATATCAGTTTCGGACTTTGTTTGTCTCGTGGTCTTTTTGGAAGGTGTTTTCTTTTCGGTCATGCCCGGCCTCATTGGTTAAAGGCAGTATACAATAATTCGAGTTAACCGGTCTTTACCAAATTGAAAGGTAGTTTTAACATTTAAGTACTCACCGCGAGTTTACGCTAATCGTTTTGAAAATTCGCCAGGTTAGCGGAGAAAAAAGCCCACCTAAAAAGGCGGGCTTCTGTTCTAATTTTTCAAAATTACTAAATTGTCTAGCTTTGTTCAGGTTCCCCGAAAACGATGACCACGATGTGCTGGTTCAAAAATTTGGGCGTTGTGCCCTCGCTTGAGGTGATCTGTCCCAGGGTATAACCACCCGCAACGGGCACGTTTGTGCCCAAAATTTCCTGCACTGCGGCAATCTCCGCGCCGGGTTGGGCTTTGAGCAGCATTTGCCAGGCAACATCCACAAGCACAAGTGCCAGGGCGGGTTTGGCGCTGCCAAGTTGTATCAGGGCCTGTTGGGTAGCCTGCCTTGCCGCACGCTCACAAGCGGCGCGGCTGCCCACCAGCAAAAAGGCGTCGATGCCATCACGGATGGTCGCGTTCATGCGGAAACTGCCGTCCGCTTCCACACGGATGGGCGCACGAACCACCAAGCTTTCACCCTGTTCCACGCCAAGCGGATACAAGCGCGCAAGGTGGCTTAAAGGAGGGAATGCCCAATCGCGAGCAGGGTAGCCGAACAAACTGGAATACGTTTCAGAAGCAGGGCGGCCATCCAGGGTGCGGAGCCAAAACCCGCGGGAACGTGTGACACGAAATTGACTCCCAACCGGGTCCCAGCCGTGATCGTAGCCAACGCCCATTTTCAAATTGCCACGCAGCAGAGCCGCCACCAAACCGCCGGTGCCCGTCTGACTGCCGGTCATTTGGTAAGTATTGCCGGTATGCAAGTCCCCGCTGGAAAGCGCGCCCGTGGCATTTAATGCGGATGTGATGCCGCTGCAAAACTGCTCGGCATCGCCGTTGAAACCGTCCGCAAAAAATATCATGGACTGACGTTCAACCCGCGCCGACACATGCTGCTCGACCTTTGAGGCCGTTTCACGTCCAGACTGGGCATAACCCGGCAGCCAGAGCGTATCCGTCTCAAAGTCACCGCTGAGCAAGGCCACCACCACGGCATGTGGATGATGTCCGTCCCCCGTCAACCCGGCGGGTGAACTGAACCCGATCATGGGCACATCCCCCAGAAGGCTGGTGACACCGTTTAGTACTTCGCGCGGCTGGTATTGATGAGAGGCGATCACCACCGCCAAACCCGGTACGTTTGCGCCCAGGCGGTTCAAGGCTTTATGCGCCGCTTTTAAACCAGCTTCGCGGCCATCGAGCGCCTGCGCCGATCCCACGGATGCATTCATTGTCATCTTACCTCATCATCCTTCAGCAACCGGGATCGTGAAGTGGAATGTGGTACCTTTGCGATATTCACTCTCAAACCAGATGCGACCACCTTGCATTTCAACCAGACTCTTAGTGATATTCAAACCCAGGCCGGTGCCCGGCGCTTCACGCGCCTTGGGGTCATCGGAACGGAAGAATTTCTGGAACATTTTTTGCTGGTCTTCCACAGTCATGCCGATGCCATTGTCTTGTACCCACAGATGGATGACACGCGGTGCGCCATCATCATCCCAACGATTATCTGTTTCTTCCACACCCACCTGGAGCGCTCCGGATTCGGGGGTGTATTTATAGGCATTACTGAGCAAATTGGTAAGCACCTGTCCAACACGGATGCGGTCTGCCCACATGGGCGGCAAATCCTCGGGAATGATAATTTCCAGGGTCTGGTTTCTATCTTCGATCTGCCGTCTCATGGTACGGACAACATCATCCACAAGGTCAGCCGCGCTAGTGGCTTTATATTCCAAACGCAACCGGCCGGCTTCGATCTTGGAATTGTCGTTCAGATCCGAAACAAGCGTGGACATGCGCTCGACGTTTGACTTAATCGTGTGCAGGAAATTGGTCTGCATTTCGTTGATCTGCCCCACTGCCCCGCCAGCCAGCAATTCGGTATAGCCCTTGATCGAGGTCATCGGGTTCTTTAATTCATGCGCCACAAAAGAGACGAAGTCGCTCTTGGCAAGGTTGGCGCGCTGTACTTCGCCGTACAACTGCGCATTGGAAATGGCGATGGCGGCATGGTCGGTGAGGCGGGTTAAGAAATCAATATCCACCTGCGAGTCGTTTGTACTTTCCAGATACAGCAGACCGATCACCGTCGTCTCACGGCGGATGGGGATGACCATCTGCGTATGCGAGGTAACCAGCAGTTTGTCCTTTGAAGCGGCAACGGTCAATTGCTGCGGCAGGCTCGATTCCACTGCGCGAGTCATGGCGGGCAATTCAACTTTCATTGTTTGATCCTGCAAGGCGGCGATGTAATCGTCAAACCCAACGTACGACATGACACGGAGTTTTTCCTCCTCCAACATGCCGATCAAACCCGCTTCCGCGCCAGATTGCCTCAAGGCCCAATCCAACGTAATGCGCATGGCGCGGTCCATTTCAAGGCTGGCATTCAGTTCGCGGTCAATCCTCTGCATGACCGAGAGTTCCTCCACGCGCGCGGCAAGCTCCTGGTCTGTCAATGTATAGAGGCGGGCGTTTTCAATCGCAACCGCAGCCTGCCCGGCAAATGCGTTCAGCAATGTCTGGTCATCCTGGACAAATGGGAGACCGTCACGACGGTTGATTACTTCGATCACGCCGGTGACGTGATCCTTTACCTGCAGCGGCACAGCCATCAACGAGCGGCTGACGAAGCCGGTCTGCTGGTCCACCCCTTTGAAGCGTGAAGCTGAATGCTGATCTTCATTTTCGATGACGGGGCCGTGGGTTTGCACAGCACGCCCCACAATACCGGTGCCCGGCGGCAGGCGTTTACCGATCAGGTTCGTTGCCACAGGGCCTACCGTCACCCTGAATACAAGTTCGCCAGTCTGGTCATCCACTAAAAATAAACTACCGGCCTCGCAATTCAAAATCCCCACCGCGTTTTCGAGAATGTTTTGCAGCAAGGGGTCAAGGTCCAGCGTGGATGTAAGCTGGCGTGTAATTTCATTCAATGTGGAAAGCTGATGGGCGCGTTGTTGCGTCTCTTCGAGCAGGCGCGCTTTTACAATGGCGCCGGCGGTCTGGTCTGCAATGGCTTGGAGGAGTTCGAGCTGCCCGCGTGTGTAGGCGATGGAACCGTCACGGCTGCCCACGCTCAACGCACCAATGGATACGGCGCCGGCATTCAGGGGGACGCCCATCCATGCAAAGACGTTTTCGAGGACAGGGGTATGTCCGCGCGCCTGGCATTCACGGAGATAATCCTGCGTGATGATCGGGCGGCTCTTGCGGATCACTTCCGGGCCGAGGCCTGTATTCTTCGAGAAGGGCAGGTTCTCACGCTCTTGAATTCTCTCGTTATTTTCCAGACAAAAGCCGTAATAAAAATAATCGCTGTCCTTGTTATACAAGGTGATGTGAAAATGCGAGGTGGGGATGATCTGTGCGGTCTGGGCGTAGATCAGTTCGAGCACATCGTCGAAGGTCAGGGTTACGTTCACACCCTGCGAGACGCGGGTGAGCGCGTTCATTTCCAAAATTCGGCGTTCGAGATGGGCCACCGTCTGCACACGCTCGATGGCAATGGATGCCTGGTCACAAATGTTTTCCAGGAATCTTAAGTCACGCGGGGTATACGGTTGACCGGATAAACGCGGCCCCAATGCCAGCCAGCCGTTGGGGCGTTCCTTGCCGGGCAATACAATGAAGAGGCGCGCCCCAAGCAAGGCCAGGCGTGATTGTTCCGATTGCAGGGCAGCAGGCAAGACGGCCGTGTTATCCAAATAGAGTGGCAATCGCTCTGTTTCAAAATAACGCGCCAGCGGACTCGAAGCCGTAAAGCGGATGTCGCTGGTGGGACGTTTGTCCGCGCCGGGCAGGGCGGAGAAAAAGTCGTTGAGTGTATCGTATGTGTAGACGTGAATCCTGCTCGGGGTCAAGGTGGAGGCGATCTGCTCGCTCAGGACCAAGCCGATGGTGTTGAGGTCCAATGCAGTGGTGAGCGTATGAGAGAAATCCTCCAGTTGTTCCGCAAAGGCGCGCTCACCGCGAAAGAAGATCGTATCGACTGTGGTTTGCAATCGCGTACGCAGCGGCTCCAGAAAAATCGCAATCAAAAAGATGTACCCCCCCACCAGATATGCGTTATTTGTAGGCAGGTTGCTGTTAAACAGCAGGCCGGCGCCCGTCACGAGCAAGGCATAACCGACCATCACGACCAGGGTCAGCAGCCCATACATAAACCCGCGGCGGACAAAATCATCGGTGCGGAGGAATCGGAAACGCAAAATGGTATAGCCGATGACAAGCGGGAATAACGCCAGTGGCAGGAAAAGATAGGGTGAAAAATTAGTCGGTCTGACAAAACCATATCCCAGCCAGATGCTTATGGGAACGAAGGCAAAAACCGTACCGATCAGGATGGCGCGGGACTGGGTCTTTACCACCGGTGATTGAGCATAAAACGCGTGGTAAAAATTTGCAACCAGATACAGGATGGCGCTTATCGAAATAAAACCGTAAATATATTGCCAGCTTTTAATATAACTCGTTGGCTGGTTGAAGTTGAACAGGTCCGGTAAGGCGCTGATGGAAAGGATCAGACCAAGCGCCACTCCGCTCCAGCGCAGGTAGGGACGGTTGATGATGAAACGCGGCTCGGTCGGAAATACAAGCGCAAGATTGATTAATGCGCCGCCCGCAAGCCCGCAGGCCAGCGTCCAGGCGATTGTGAATTCATGGGTGGTAATCAGGTTGAAATATGCGCCCGTAACGATGGCAAGGGACGAGGTAAAAAGGGAAAATGCGCGCCCGGCTGCTTCATTGCGGCGAAAGCCAAATATCCATAAACTGACGATCAGAAAAATTGCGCCCAGGATGGAAGGTACAATAAAGTACACCATACGGCTGGAGTCCGGGAAGGCATAAAGGGTGATATCAAAAGTACGTTCATCCCCGCTCGTGGAAAGGACGGTGGCTGTAATATTTTCCCCCGGAACGCGTTCCCGCAATATTTCACTGACTTCGCTCGAACTACGAACGGGCACGTCATTGATGGCGAGCAACTGATCCCCCACAACAACCTTGCCATACAAATCCCAGGCCGGGTCGGGCTGGTCTGGGCCGGTGCCATTGAAAACCAGTGTATGTTCGTAGAATGCGCCAATGAAGGGTTGTTGAAGCCAGCGGTTTGCCAGAAACAGGCCGATCAAAAAAACGACAACAGCGGCGGCCTGATATCCAAATACGATCCACTGCAAAATCTGACCGATCAGGACACTGTACCGTTGAAAACCAAGTTGTTCATTTCTCTGCAGGCTTTGTGCGACCATAGTAGCAGGATTTTACACTACATCAAGACCATTGGTGTATGGTACTTTCATAACAAAGAAGCAAAGTGGCGAGCTGCTTCGTTTTGGACTTTGAACTGGCTGTTGTTACGAGCAAATTTTTCTCCCCCGTACTTTTCCCCATAAATTCACTGCGTCTCTTCAAGAAAGACAGACTCGCTCTGCCAGCCTTGTTGATGGGACCAAAACACCAATTCCGCCAGTGGACGCGGCACAACGTTTTTTTCCAAAACATCCTCGAGCGGCAGCCACTGCGGCAGGTATGTTCCATGGGCGGGGTCATACTCCCCAAATTCCTCGCCTGTGCCAGTACCAAACTCCCCACCGGTCCGCTGGACTAAAAAATAGATTTGCCTGCCCTTGTTGAAGAGGATTTCAGCAACTTTTTGTCGAATCTCAACCGTCACCCCCAATTCCTCCACCGCCTCGCGGATCGCGGCTTCTTCCGCGCTTTCGCCGTCATCGATGCCGCCGCCAGGGAAGGCAAAATAATGCCGTCCCTGCTTGTGGCGTTCGATGAGCGCAAGCTTGTTTTCCTCGATCAGAATAATTCCAGCGCGGATCCTCATGAGAGAATGGCCCGTGTCAGATCCACATCTTCGTGGATTTTTTGAACCAGCGCTTCAATCGAAGTGAATTTCAACTCGTCCCGCAGGCGGACGACAAATTCCAATTGGAGGGTCTCACCATAAATATCGCGGTCGAAGTCAAGCAGATAGGCTTCGAGGCTGGGGATTTGTCTTTCGGGGGTAAAGGTTGGGTTGAGTCCGATGTTGGTCGCGGCCATGAATTTTTCATCCCTCAAATGCGCCCAACAAACATAAATGCCATTGGGAGGAATTACTTTTCCTTTTGGGTAATCGATATTTGCGGTGGGGAAATTAATGGTTTTCCCACGCCCCTGGCCGTGGATGACTTCGCCGCCCAGCCGATAGCGATAACCAAGCAGTTTTGCGGCCTCGGCAATATTGCCCGTGGAAACGAGCTTGCGAATTTCTGTGGATGAGATCACGCCGCTTTCATCGCTGAGGGCTGGTACAACCTCGACGGAGTAATCCAGTTCCTGGCCGATTTCCGTCAGGCGGGTGGCGTTGCCTTCGCGTCCCTTGCCCAGGGCAAAGTCATAGCCGATGAGCAGGTGACTGAGTCCAAGACTCTCTTTCAGCCTGGACATATATTCATGGGCAGTGGCAGTTGACAGGTCCCGTGTGAAGCGTTGGGTGATGACGGCATCCACACCAAGCGAGGCAAGCAGGTCGGCCCGTTCTTCCTGCGTGGTCAGGCATCGAATCTCTTTCCCGGTCAACACGGTGGCGGGATGCGGGTCAAACGTCAACACCACGGCTGGAGCTTTATTTGCGTGCGCATCATTGACGAGCTTGTGGATGATCTCACGGTGTCCGCGATGGACGCCGTCGAAGACGCCGATGGTGAGCCATGAGTTTTGCAGGGATACTTCTTCGAGGGAATAATAATGTCGCATATTAAAAAGCCGCCATGCTGGCGGCACCATGTCATTGCGAGGGCTGGCGGTCAAGTAGGGCGAGTGTTTTTCTCGCCCTTATCAAAACCTACAGCCCTCCCGCAATGACGAGGGTTTAATTTAATCTGAAGTAAAAAAGACTTTCTTCGGCTGCCATTCGGGCGAGCCATCTTCGCCGGTGACTAGTTCCATCAACGCAACGAGTTCGCCCTGCGTGCTCACGCCGCGTACTTTTGTGACCGTGGGTTCGCCGACCACTTTTACACGATGGCCGTGGCGTACGCCTTCCACTTCATCGGGGTTGAGTTCCACGGCGGGCCAATCGCCAAGCGCTTCAGCGGCAGGGATGAGGTATTGATACCAGTTGCCCGCGGTGAAGGCTTCCTGCAATTTTCTC
>JACPVB010000135.1 GCA_016191985.1 Chloroflexota bacterium
ACATGAAGATCAAAAATATCCTGCCCATTTTTCTTGCATTCAGCATGGCGTTGACTGCCTGCGGGCCGGGACAATTATTCGGCCCAACGGTCACGACCACAGCCACAATCACGCTTACACCGACGAATACATCCACTCCCACAGCCACCTTAACGCCGACCCCCATCCCACCCACTTCCACCCCAACACCCATCCCCATTTTCCTGACAGATGGAACTCACAAGTGGTTCGTAAAGTCTGTTACCCTGGGCGATACTTCGGAATACCCCGCCCCGGCCGATTATTTTCTCCTGGGAGATTACACCTACCTGACGATAGGAGTAGAGTCCGCTGATGATATGGACCTTGTCTCCTTCGTCATGGGCCTGGATGCGGACAGTGGCATCACCAAAATCTCACTACGCGGCGGGTTCGCAAAAATATACGTTGCAGACAGCCAAAACGACAAATACCATGCGCTCGAAATCGCCCAGGATTACATCACAATACCGGTGAAAGAGGGCGCCTCGGGCTTTACCCTGTATTTCCTCGATCTGGAGCCGGTGGAACTTGGGAAGTAGGGAGTGAGTTAGGCAAGTAAAAAAGTGACAGTCACTTGCGAGGTGACTGTCACTTTAAATAACTCCAAATCCACTGACAATGTACACCCTAAAGATGATAAGATAAAGACATCTCGTAGTTACCCCCTGTCATTTCCAAAAACCATTTATCGTTACCCAAAGGACGTGACCCATGAGCGATGACAAAACCATGTTTGACCAGATGTGGCACGATTGGTTTATGACCGATGCCTTCAAGGCGGAAAAGCGGATCACGCGCTTCCTGGGGCTGCTCCCCCACGAACCGCGTTGTAAGTTTTGCCATGCACCCTTCGAGGGGGCTGGCGCGGCATTTGTCCGTGCCTTTTATGGGAAAAAACGCTCCACCCTCAACCCGCGCTTTTGCAACGTCTGTGAAGACTTCGCCAACAAGCACCCCGGCGGGCACGAAGTGGAAATGTCCATGCTATTTGCAGACGTGCGCGGTTCGACGGCGCTCTCCGAGCAAATGAGTCCCACCGATTTCAGCAGGCTGATCAACCGCTTTTATGTGGAATCCACCAATGCCATTGTCCGCGAAGATGGGTTGGTGGAAAAACTGGCAGGGGATGCGGTAGCGGCCTTCTGGGGAGCAGGGATTGCAGGGCCTGATTACGTGGCAAGAACGATCCATGCCGCGCAGAACGTTCTCAAGATCATGGGTCAGCAGAAGATTCCGGTAGGAATCGGAGTCCACAGCGGGGTGGCTTTTTTTGGTGCAATGGGTTCCGCGGATGGCCTGGTCAATATTTCAGCGATTGGCGACGAGGTCAACACAGCGGCGCGCCTCGCTTCCAAAGCTGCGGCGGGCGAGATCATCGTCAGCGAGAAGGCTCTTCAACAGGCGCACGCAGATGGGAGCGGATTGGAGGCGCGCAGTCTGGAACTAAAGGGAATCAGCGAGCCGATCCGCGTGCGCGTGATGCGTGGTTGATTGACTGGGGGAAGTGACTAAAAGGATGAGCTAAGAAGACCTCTTACCACGGAGAGCACGGAGCGCACAGAGATTTTTAACGCGGAGTCGCAAAGGCGCTACGATTTTTTCTTTGCGACTCCGCGCCTTCGCTTTAAATTTCCGAACAAATTTTGCAGGGTGTCCACTCGGGTAAGTTTAATTCTCTACCATACAAATGTCGTTGCGAGGAGGGGTTTTGCTCTTTCCGACGAAGCAACCTCCTGTTTCGAGATATTTCAATTGAAAATGAGATTGCTTCGCCGCCGAAAACCAAGAGCGGCGGCTCGCAACGACATAATTTGGCGCGATGTACGGTAGCAAAAAGTTTAATTTAGAAAATAGTGCGATACCCCGTCATTGGCTTGCCCCACCTCCATGACAAAGCCATTGCCCTCAACGCGCCATACTTGAAAAACCCAGTGGGAAACTGTATGATGAACGAATAAAGTTTCGCAGTTTCCCAAATCCAGGAGTGTTGAACCGTATGGAAGATTTAACCGGTAAACAATTCGGGCACTATCAAATCGTCGCTCCGTTGGGCGAAGGCGGCATGGCGGCGGTCTATAAGGCCTATCAACCCGCCATGGAACGCTATGTGGCGGTCAAGGTATTGCCCCGCCACATGGCCTCCTCCGCTGAATTTGTGGCGCGCTTTGAACGCGAAGCCAAACTGCTGGCCCAACTTCAGCATCCCCACATCCTGTCTGTGTTCGATTACGGCGAAGCGGACGGTTACACGTACATTGTCATGCCGTTCGTACAAAGCGGCACCCTGGCGGATTTAATGAAAAAGGGACGCATCCCTCTGGATGAAACCCGCCGCATGATGACCCAGATCGGCGACGCGCTCGCGTATGCCCATGCGCGCGGCATGATCCATAGGGATGTCAAACCCAGCAATGTATTGATCGACGAACGCGGCAACTGTCTGCTCACCGATTTTGGACTGGCGCGCATGGCCGAGGCTTCGTCCAGGCTGACCTCTTCCGGTTCCATCATGGGGACGCCTGCTTACATGGCCCCCGAGCAGGGTTCAGGCTCAAACATTGACCACCGCAGCGACCTGTACGCTCTCGGCGTGATGTTTTATGAGCTGACCACTGGCAGAGTCCCTTACACAGCTGAGACCCCTGTTGCAATCGTCTTCAAGCATATTTCAGACCCGCTTCCCTCCGCACGTAAAATTAATCCCAACCTCGACGAAGCCGTTGAACTCGTACTTTATAAAGCGCTTGCCAAAAACCCGGATGACCGCTACCAAAACGCGGAAGATTTTGTGCGCGCGGTTCAATCCGCAATTCCCGCAAAACCGTCTGACCATGCACCTGTAAAAATGATTCAAGCGCAATCCGAAGCCACATTGCATCCGTCACAAGGAGGAAAGGCTATGCCTGCTTCGCAGCCGAGCGTAGATTCTCGTAAAAACAGCGCCACCTCAAAGAAGCCTGTCATGATCTTCGTAGGAATATTGGGTCTGGTCGCTGTCATTGTGGTATGTGCAATCGGCTTTCTGGGGCTTGGGAATAGGCTGCTTGGAAACAATGTGACCGTTCCCCCATCGTCAACAAATCCGCCTGAATCTGTAGCGACAGATTCACCTTCAACGTCAACTCCGCAGCAACCCACAGTTGAAGTCACCGACGGGGGAATATTCACCGACGACTTCGATAGTCAACTGTCAGATGGCTGGGATTGGATCGCGCAGGATCAAGCCACATGGAGTCTGAGCGAGGCGCCGGGCTTCCTCCAAATCATCGCCTCCGACGCCAGTCTGGATGGTTCGGCTTCTCCCACAAACATCCTTTTCCGTTATACAGACGCGCAGAATTTTGAAGCCACAACGCTCCTGCGTTTTACGCCGACTATCAATTATCAATTCGCTGGCTTTATTATTTTTCAGGACGGCAACAACGCCTTGCAATTTGGGCGCGCCTTTTGCGACAATCCAGACCTGTGTGTCGGCGACGGGTTGTATTTCGACAACATCACCGATTCTCAATTTGGGGGCAATAATTTTGGAACGTCAATCAGCGGCGATGAAGTGTATCTGCGCCTGCGCCGCGCGGGAAATCTTTATACCGCCGAGTACAGCACAGACGGCGAAAACTGGATCGAGATCGGCGAACACGAACGTGAGTTCACAACGATCAATATCGGTTTGATCGCCGCGCAAGCACCAATTCCAATCGCCGCGCAATTCGGTTATTTCACTTTGAAGGAAATCCCATAGTTACCCGCGAAAGCGGCTATGGAAAAAGGCCGCAATCCTGCCCAGTGAATATGGAGGAGCATCCACGATGGAGGTTATTTGAGTCCCCCACAAAACTGCTACTCAGAAAGAAGAGGAGTTAGCTCTTCGAGCAACTCAGGAATTCGATTTGTCGCTGCAAGATAAATCTTATCCGTTTTCACTTCCCCATATTCATGCGCCAAAACGTTTCGCAAGCCAATAATGAGTGCCCATTCAATTTCAGGGTGTTCTGCCTGAAATTCTCTGGAAACATGGTTGGCCGCCTCACCGACAATCAACAACAGGCGCTCAACCGCATAACGAACAGTTTTATTATCGGCAAATTTCGCATGAGGAACGTCTCTGATGATTTCCAAAATCTCAAGGGCATATTTCCGCATGTCCCACAAATAAGACATGTCCCTATCATTG
>JACPVB010000136.1 GCA_016191985.1 Chloroflexota bacterium
GTTCACGCGGCTGATACCCGCCCAGACCGATGCGAGGACAATGAAAAAGAGCGAACGCCAGGGCTTTTGAATTGACACTCCCGCCAAAATAAGAATGACGGACACTTGAAGATGATAATAAACCGCGCCCTGTAAAAAATAGAAGAATGCCCACGCAGTAACCAGAACAGTCAACCAGCCGCTTAATTTCATTCGGCGGGCAAGCAATATGGCAGAGACGGAGGTCAGTCCGATCCAAAGAATAACCTGCCATAAGCGATGAACCCAAAACGGCAAATTATTGATCAGATACGGAAGCGATAGCAATAAATAGCGCGATGGATGTAAAAAGGGATATGGAAGTTGAATCCCATACAATGATTTCGCAAAGAACAGGGAGGCATAATAATGACGTCCCGCCTCGGAATAGCCAATCGAAAACGGGTCGCTGGAGACAATGGTGAAACGTCCGTAGATTTGATAGATCACTCCCTGCAAAAGGACGAGAGCGGCAAAGGCAACATGCCATTTGATGTTGTTGTTGATAAGTTTCAATCCCAACGATTGAATCAAACTCGCCCAAAGGAACAGCCAAAAGATCGGCATAAGTTTGGGTAATATGCTCCCAAATAAAAATAAACGCACGACCCACACGGAGGCAAATCCCAGCAGGAGCAAAATAAACCCAGGCATCTTGGGAAGAGCATTGGGAGGATTGTCCTTGATGCTGTCCATCCACTCCGCGACGTGGCTTGTAAACGATGATCGCAAGACCCAGAAACCAGCCACAATATTCAAGGCAAATATCGCCGGCAGGACGATCCACCTGGAACGCCAGAGGAGGACTTCCAACTCATTGAAGCGTTGAACGGTCTGAATGATCGCCAGGCCGCTCAACAAGATGCTCGTCCAGATAAATGCTTGCAGGAATTTTTTGGTGGATACGGGTTCCATGTTCATCATGTTTGAATTAATGATTGACGTTACGCAGTATGACAAGGTTTTGCAGATTTACAATTAAATCTTGCATTCCAAAAAGACGGGAGTTCGTACCGCAAAGTTCACTTTGCGCGTGGTACTGCAAAAAACAAGTGAAGGGCAAGATACCCTTCGACAAGCTCAGGGCAAGAATCTTGCCGTACTGTTAAACTGATTCCGATTTTTTCTCGTTCATCGCCGCGAGAATGGACGGTAAAAAGAATGCGCCGGGCAGGCTGGTGATGATGAACAGCAGGCGGGTCAGCAGGGCAATCGTCGCGCTTTCGGAGGAACTTAATCCGCCCAACTGAACGAGCAGAAAGGTCATGGAAAGTTCCTGCACACCCAGGCCATTCATGGAAATGGGAATCAGAGTCACAAAGTATGCCAGGGTATACATCCCTGCCACCAGCCAGTAGGAAACTTGATGGTCAATGCCGAGCAGTAAAAGATAGATTGACAAATAAATAAACACCTGATTCCCAAACGTGGCAAGCAGGGAGCTAATCAATGTCGTTGGTTTTTTCAACCAGATGGAAAGCGACTCAAATGAGCGTTTGGCAAAATCCACGCCTTTTTGAAACAGTGCGGAAACCGCGAGGGATTGTGTTACCCCAACGCCAAGGGAAAAAAAAGGCCCCAAGCCAAGTGGGAGCGCCAGCGTCATGCCCGCCATGCCGATCAACCGATCCGCGACAAGTGAGGCCAGGCAGATGGCGCGGTCATACCCCAACTGCATCGCCCCGGCCAGCCGCACCACGTCCCCGCCGATGGTGGTTGGCATAAAATTGGAAGAAAAATTTCCTGTAAAAGTCAGCATGATCGAACGGAAAAAGGAAAGTTTCACCCCAGCCGACCTGAGCAACAAGTGCCAGCGCGAAGCCGAAAACATGCGCGAGATGAGCAGTGCGCCAACCGCCGCCAGGAAATATCCGCTGGAAACACGCCGCAGTGCGGAGAAAAATTCACCATCCCCGCTTTCTTGAACCAACACCAGCAGCAGCGCCAGTGCCAGAAGGCTGCCAAATCCGCGCGCAACAGCCTGGCGGTTTTTACGCAGCCAGTCAATCATCAGTATCCCGATTCAGGTTAATTCTTGTACGGACGGTATACGTGGGTTTGCGTTGGGATTCGTGATAGGTACGGACCAACTGCTCCGCGATCAAGCCCATCAAAATGGATTGAAACCCCAGAATGAAGAACATAGCGCTCATCTGCAATAACGGAGAGGTGGCGATGGGTATCTGGGAAAATATGCGCCTGACAAAAAGATAGAACATGATAAAAGCGCTGACGACCATCAATAAACTGCCGGTCCCGCCAAAGAGATAGATCGGTTTGGAACCATAGGAAACGAGAAATTTTACAGTGAACAGGTCCAGGACGACTTTCATGGTTCGTTCCAGCCCATACTTGGTCTTTCCAAATTTGCGGGGGTGGTGGCGGACAGCGACTTCGGTAATCTTCGCGCCAACCGAATTAGCATAGACGGGAATAAAGCGGTGCATTTCACCGTACAGACGGAAGCCCTCGAGCACGTCGCGGCGATAGACTTTCAGCGTGCATCCATAATCGTGCAGGTATACCCCGGTCACACGCGAGATCAAGCCGTTCGCAAGCATGGACGGGAAGTTGCGGGTGACGGCGTTGTCTTGCCTATGTTTGCGCCAACCGCTGACAAGGTCATAGCCTTCGTCTAACTTGGCAAGCATCATGGGAATGTCGGCGGGGTCATTTTGCAAATCCGCATCCAACAGGATGATGATCTCACCCTGAGAATAATCCAACCCGGCAGCAATGGCGGCCGTCTGCCCAAAATTGCGGCGGAAGGAAACCACGCGGATGTGTGCGGGGTCTTTTTCGGCATACTCCTTAAGAATGGAGAGGCTGTTATCATGGCTGCCATCATCCACAAGGATGACTTCCCATGTTTTTTGCATGGCATTCATGGTGTTGTAGACGGCATCGAAAAGCATCGGCAGGTTATCCTGCTCGTTGTAAACGGGAATAACAAGAGATAGGTTCATGGGAGTCTGTGAAATATCCTTAGTTCACCGCCCTCGTAGCATGTGGGGGCTGTTGGCGGCGCATATTCTTCAAAAGCTTGCGGGGTTAAAAAATCCTTCCATTCGGAAAAACGTTTCGCTTCAATGATAAATACATCGGCGCTGGTTTTCCATTTTTCATTTAATTCACTGTTCCAGTGGCTGAAACGGTGAAGTACATCGGGGTCGCCTCCAACCCGATAGGTGTAGCCGTCATTGATCTGGATGGGAAAAATCCGCGCGTTTGGCACATACACCATCGGCGTAAAGGCATTGCCACCGTCCCAATATACCAGACTATTCGGCGGGATGACTTCGGCCAGATATGCGCCGAGTTCTTCATGGGCGAGGATCATATCCTGCTTGCAGTTCAAACTGCTTTCTCCCAAATTCAACACAGGAGAAAGGATTAAGCCAGCCGCGAGGAATGAATTTGCCGCCACCAGCCCAAAGTTTCGCGCCACCCGCTTCGCGCCGCGCCGATAGAGGAGCAATGCGACGAGTAATATTACCAACCCGACGGCAAAACCCAGCGTGGAGCTAATCAGCCGTTTGATGTCTGGGAGTTTAAGGTCAAGACCATAGCGGAGAATGTCCACCAGTGCGGTGGTGCCGGGTTGAAATTGTCCATCCTTAATGCGAGGAACAGATAATTCCAGGATGGTTTTCCCAACCTGCTCGAAGAGCGAAAAACCGATGCCAATGGAAAATATAACCACAAGGATGACAATCAATCCCTGCACGAGGCGGGAGGGATGGTTCTTCCACATGGTGGAAAACACGATCACAAAAAATAGAATTCCCAATGGGTCGAAAAATGTCAGGTAATTGGAAAAGCAAAAGACACAGCTATAACTTTCGTACTGACTCGCCAAGGCCGCCCAGGCGTGCATGGCAAACAGGATGAAATAGGTAACAGCGAGGAAAACTGCCGCTCGCATGACAGGAGCAGGTTTCGGGTCGGTGCGAGGCGCCCAAAAGAGGAAGGCAAATATCCCGCCGACGATGGCAATGAAGTGGTAGCGCATCCCCTGAAAGAAGGCATTCGCCCGATTCCAAAAATCAATGGACGGGTCCCAAACAGGGATGGCATCTTTTGGTAATCGAAAGGCGTTCAAAAAGGGAGTTAAAGAATCAGGCAGCCAGGGCGTCCAAATGGTGAGGATGCCCGGCCAGTAATAAATATGGACGGCAAGAAAAACAACCGTCGCCGCCGTGAGCGACCAAATTCCCTTTTGCCTGCCGTGCTGCCAAAAAACATAAAGCACAAGCAAAGGCAGAATCACGACCATGTTTTGGCGGGTCATCACCGCAAGCGACGCCAACGCCGAACCCAGGATGATCTGCCAGAGCGGGCGTTCTTCATCCAGCACCAGCACACACACCCACGCAAGCATGGATGCAATGACCACTTCTGAAACGGTGCGCGCGTGTAATTTGATGACCATCGGGCTGAGCGCAAAAACCCACACCGCGCCGGCGGCCATCCACTTGCCCGCCCAACGGTGCGCCGTGATCCAGACTCCAAGCACAGTAAGCAGGCCAAGAAAGATAGAGAAGTAACGGCCAGTCCGCAGGCCGGGTCCGAATAGATATTCCGCAAAGCCGGGAATCAAAAATGCGAAGGGAGCTTTGTTTGTCAACGGGCCATACGGCTCGAAGGGCTGGTAGATTCCGCGCCAGTAAAAAATCCCCTTTATTAAATACGAGCCTTCATCCAAACTGCTGACGGTGGTATGCGCGTATATCACCGCCTGGATTAAATAAAGAAGCGCCCCCACGCCCGCCAGCAAAGCCGGCGTCCACGAGGGCAGCTTCCTGTTTTTGAAAAACTCGAACCTTTTCATAGCTACCGCAGCTACGCTTCGACTACGAGCGGGTAAAAACACCCGCTCTCCGCTCAGCGCGAACTTCGTCCTGAGCGGAGCGGAGAACATAGTCGGAATTTGTCGAAAGGCGAGGAGCGAAGTCGAAGGACATGGCTTAAAAATACTATTTTGCGCAGGTGAATTACTTCTTCAAACGCGCCAGGTCAGAATCCACCATCATTGTGACAAGTTCTTTGAAGGAAACCGCAGGCTCCCACTTCAATGCCATGCGCGCCTTGGATGGGTCCGAGATCAACAAGTCCACTTCGGCGGGACGGTAAAATTTCTCATCCATCACCACATACTCCTTGTAATCCAAATCCACACGCGAGAAGGCGATCTCGCAGAATTCACGCACCGAATGAGTTTCGCCCGTGCCGACCACATAATTATCCGCGTGATCCTGCTGGAGCATCAACCACATGGCTTCCACATAATCGCCGGCAAAGCCCCAGTCACGCTGGGCTTCAAGGTTGCCAAGACGCAGTTCTTTTGACTTCCCAAGTTTGATGCTTGCAACCGCGTTCGAAATCTTGCGGGTCACAAACTCCATGCCGCGGCGCGGACTTTCGTGGTTGAACAAAATGCCCGAAGTAGCGAACATATCAAAAGACTCGCGATAGTTAACTGTGATCCAATGTCCATAGACCTTCGCCACACCGTACGGGCTGCGCGGATAGAAGGGAGTATCCTCTTTTTGCGGAACTTCCAACACCTTGCCAAACATTTCACTCGATGAAGCCTGATAAAAACGGATCTTCGGATTTACAAAACGGATGGCTTCCAAAATACGCGTCACGCCAATCGCCGTCACATCGCCGGTCAACGCCGGCTGGTTCCACGAGGTCGGCACAAAAGATTGCGCCGCAAGGTTGTACACTTCGGTCGGCTTATATTCTTCAAGCAAGGCCAGCAGGGAACCCTGATCCTGCAAATCGCCCTGAACAACGGTGATGTCATCCACGATGTGCTCGATGCGTTCGTAATTCACGGTGCTCGAACGGCGCGCAACGCCAATGACGCGATATCCTTTTTTTAATAACAGTTCGGCCAGGTACGAACCGTCCTGTCCGGTAATTCCTGTAATGATGGCAGTGGGCATTTTATCTCCTGGTTCAAAATTCAGCGGCTGAATTATACACTATGTCCGGCGCGCTGCTTCCGGTCACGCCACATGCCAAATGCAAAGATCAAAACCCATAACCCAATAATAAGCGCCACCATAAATGCAAACGACATTTGAATTCCAACATGCAAATAGCGGTTTGCATACCACTGACCAAAAATCACCACGAACACAACCTCCATTGCAATCACGCGCGCGAACCACGCATTCCCCGTCTCCCGCCACCAAACCCAGACATTCCCTGCAAGAATCGCCTGCCACAAAAACAGGATCGTTCGATAGCGTGGATTGTCCCATTGATCTCCACCGCCGCGCAAAGCCGTGAAGAGGACCCACCCCCACACGACGAGACTTAACCAGACGAAGATGCTTCGGCTCCGCTCAGCACGCTTCTTCTCCCCGCCCACACCTGCTGCTGCGACGAAAGACAGGATCAACGCTGGGAACATTGCATACCAACCCAAAGACCGCAGTATGCCAATGACCTTCCAGACGATTGTCGTCGGGGCGATAAAAATCGCGGGCAGGACAGGTTGTAAAAATCCATAAATCATCACGAAAGGCATGTGCATCCACGCGGGCATTTCATCGAACAATTTTTGCACCCAGCCCGAACCTTCTTCGATCTTGAAAACATTCCACTTCAACGCTTCGCGCACAAAATTATTGATCACGGCAATCGGCGTCCCGCCGCCCAAATTCCCCTGACGGTCCAGAGCGGACGAAAGGATGAATAAACCGACAATAAATACCACAGCCGCAATTGCAATAACCCACCACGAAACCCGTCCGCGCTCGCTGGAGAAATATATCCACCCGCCCAGGATGACCAGAGTCACCAACGCGATGGACGGAGAGACGAGCAACATCCCGGCAATGCCGATGGCAAGCCATAAAATAGAAGTAAGGTTGTGGTCTCGATACGGCGGCGAAAAAACGTCGCCGCCTACTCGACCACCAGTATCATGCCAGCTAACAAATCCCCACAGGGCAAACGCGCTGAATGCCATCAAATATGGTTCGCGCATGGCGGAGCCGCCAAGTAATATGCTTTCAGGATACAACGCAAATATCCAGCCTGAAGCAAGCGCCACTTTTCCCCCCCACTGCAAGTGGACAGCCTTCCACAAAAACGGCAACCCAAACGCCCCCATAAAAGCGGACACCAGCACCAGCATCAACACACGGTGGGCGTCCGGGGAAAAATAACGATAGATGAACGCGCTGAAGGCCAGCAGTCCGCCGTATTGATCGTAGGCAAATTTTTGGTTGAACGCATCCAGAATGGGGCGGTCTGAAATTGCCAAATCCCAGGCCTGCGCGTCGCGGCGATGTGCATCGGTGTAGACGAAACCCGCGCTCTGGTCTTCATCGTCCACGTAGCCGTAAACAGGGAGGGCAAAGTATGTGGCAACGCCGCCGAGGAATCGTAGCGCAAAAGCGAGAGCAACCATCCATGCAAGAGCTTTTTGGTGGTCGGGTAGCCCCGAGTGTCTTTCGAGGGGCGTATCGAGACCACTTCCTGCCCATCTTGTCGAGATGACAAGCAGGGAGATCGAAATAAGAAACAGGGAGGAAAATCCCAATAGTCCGATGAACCAGCTGCCAGCTTGGAGTGAAGCGAGAATCGCCCCCAGCCCAAGTGCGGATGGCACAATCCACAGAAAATCGCGTTGATGTAAATTCTTCATATCCCCACTTTTACCATGAAATGCCCCATGCTATTCACATCCAATCACCCGATAGACCTGTGCTTTGGGCAGGGCAAAAATTTCCATATACCAATCAGATTGATTTGCAAGCTGGAGAGCGTTAAAACTTTCTGGCATTCCGCCAGCATAAATGTAATTTATTTTTCTCCTGCAAACCTCGTCATGGACTTCGGATTGGGCGAAGTTTATATCCCAGCGCATACGAACCGTTTTTCTTGAAATCAACGGAGTGATCCAAACGCCGCCATCCACGCCCGCCAGGGTATCTGTTGATTCAAAAGCGGTGACGAATAAATCTGTGGAAGCGGTCAAGATCCCAGCGTTGGGCGGGAGCGATTTATCCATCCACTGGATGGCTGCCAGATCATCGCGGCTGGCAATCTGACAACAATCCGACGGATAAAAAGGATGGCGAAACCCAGCATTCAAGACCACAAGGCCAAACGCCAAAAGAGTGAGGCCGTTGGCTATCAGTTTGGGATGGAAAGAAAATCCCTGTAAATATTTGAGCAGTCCCGCCAACCCCAACCCGCCAAACAGGGAGAGTGGAATGTAGAAAAGCATTTGCACATACGGCCTGTCCAGCAGGGTCAACGTGCCGAAGCCTGGTAAATGAATGGGGACGAACAGACCAAGCATCAGTAAAGAAAGTGAAGCGAGCAGGAAAAAGGTCAGGTCGGCATAGACCTTTATCGAGAAGAACATCAAGGCCGCAATAAGCAAAAGCATCCAAAGGTCATTGCGGAGATAGGTGCCCAGCAAGAGGGAAAGCACAGTGCTTTTCTGCACATAAAACACCTCAACCAGAAAGACACAGGCGACAAGCGTAAAAAGCAAACGCTGAATCATTAAAGGCAAATGTTTGCGCCAAATCGTCAAGAGCATGGATAGCGCCGCAAAAGCAAAAACAATCAGCGAGCGGGTGTGAATCAAAAAAGAGACGAGAAGGCCGAAACCCAGCAGCCAGTACAGCAAGGGCTGTCTGTTTTCTTTATTTCGATATATTAAATAACCGATGCCCAGGATGAAATGAATACCGAGCAGACTAAAGAGCGCGGGATACTTCCCCCAATTCATTAAGTGAGATGGCATGTGCCAGCCCACCCCAGCCAGCAGACAGGCAAGGACCGCCGCCGCATTGGATTGTGTCTCTTGTTTGACGATGAAGAATAATGAGAACGGCAGTATTGCCAGAACAACCTGCCCTGCTACGAGCATAGCATCCACAATGCCTGTTTGAAAAACCTGCGAGATGGCTGCAAGCAATACATGAAAACCGATGTGATAGTAAGACAGGGAAGGCAGGCCGGCGGCGGATGTGTTGTAGTAATCTGTAAAATATTTGATAATTCGATAATGTTCGGCGGAATCGAAATACGACGGCAGAATCGTTTTATCAAGGAAGGCAAGTTGTAAAACAATAGAGACTGCCAGAAATGGGATGAGAGCAGCGAAGGACCAAGCCGAAGCCCAGTTCGGTTTTTCAGACCACAAAGCGTATAAAAAAACAGCCGCAGCAAGGACAGAAACAATCGTCGCCGCGATTTTCCCGAACAAAAGAGTCCCTGCAACCACGGTCACTGCCAAAAGAACTGCGGGCAAAATCCACCCTGCCAGGCCAAGGGAAATGTATTCAATATCGGTGAAATGGGTTTTGAAGATTCTCCTGAGCAGGGCACTGACCAGGGTCTGCCCCCAAATAATCGTGATCAAGATTCCAAAGACCACCCATGCCCGGTCAAGCAGAAGATTCAGGCCGTCTGTCCAAATCGTCATAGGCGCAAATGATTACGGGTACGATGGATTGGGATACGATGGGCTAGGTAGCAAAGTGGGAGTTGGAGCAGCTTTTTCAAGAGATCCAGTGGAGAGCGCCTGGTCCGCAGCCAGCGCCGCCGGTGTTGGGGTGCCAGATTCCTCCGCCCCCCCACCGGCCAGCGACTGGGAGAAAACCAGAACCGCTTCCAATGTAAAATTTCCTGCGGCAAACAGGTGGTCATCCCCCAGTGAATACAGGTTGACTTCCATTTTCTCCAGCAAGCCAACCATATCCCCCAAGCAATAGACGCTTGTCTGAACTTCCTCGTTTCGCACGCATTCATAAACGCCTTCCCCGGCGGCTCTTTCGATCTTGACATAAAACTGCGGGAAATCACCTTCGGGCACGAACAGGTTCACCACGAATTTATCATCCATGTCGCGCCCAAAGGACAGCACACACAGTTCCTCGGGTTCCGCGCCACAGTAGCGGATTTTGAGAACCGGCTCTTCCGCAGTTTTGGAGAGCGCTTGCACCACGGCAATCACCCGCCAACTCAGCAGCGCGAGGACAATCACCCCGCCCAGCACCAGGAAGACCGATTTTCTTGAGGCAAAAAACTTCTCGAACATATCGAAAATTCTACCACCGTACAAAAGCGCCCTGGTTTACGATTCCCCCACACAAGCCTTAAATTAGAAAACCCTAATGTCAGGTTCCTGTACCCAAAAATCGATTCATGACCCTCTCCTCCCGTTTCACCCACGTCAACTGCTCCACATCCTTGCGCGCCTGAGCGCCCAGCTCCAGCCTGCGCGATTCATCCGCCAGCAGTGATTCAATTTCCACTTTCCACTTTCCAATGTGGTCTTGATACGACGGCGAAAAACCATCGCCGTCTACTCGACCACCGGGTTCGACAAAGATCGCATTCCCCTCATTCAACACCTCGCGTATCGAAGGCAAGTCCGCTGAGACGATGGCGCATCCCGATGCCATGTACTCGAACATCTTCATCGGGTTGATGACCTCGGCAATATCCTGTCCACTGCTGGCAGAGATGGAACGCGAATACGGCATGAGCAAAATATCGGACGCGGCTTGATAAAGCGGAATCATTTCGTGTTTTACAAAACCCGTCATCGTCACATTGGTCATTTTCGCTTCGGTCAACTTACCGCGCCAAAACTCAACCAATTCCGGCGTGCCGCCCACCCACAAAAAATTCACCTGTGGCATTTGTTTTGCAAGCTCAAATAATAAATCCGCGCCGCGGCCTGGGTAGATGTGGCCTGTGAATCCAACCGTCAATCCCTCTTTCAAATTTAGTTGACGACGCGCTTCAGCAGGATTTGGCAGCCCGACATATTTTTCCAATTCGACGCCGTTCGGCGCGAGCAGCACCGCTTCATCTTTTAACTGTAAGTTGGTCGAACGTTCCAAGGCATTTCTCAACGCTGATGTAGTGACCGTCATTAGCTTGCGCCCTTTTGCCTTCCAGAATTGACGCATCCACCACGCGCCCAGCAGCCCGGAATTGTCCGCGTGCATTTCGAGGATGACGGGATAACCCGACCATAATCCCAGCACAGCGGATTGGGGCAGCCA
>JACPVB010000137.1 GCA_016191985.1 Chloroflexota bacterium
TCGGTCAACTTACCGCGCCAAAACTCAACCAATTCCGGCGTGCCGCCCACCCACAAAAAATGCACCTGTGGCATTTGTTTTGCAAGCTCAAATAATAAATCCGCGCCGCGGCCGGGGTAGATGTGGCCTGTGAATCCAACAGTCAACCCTTCGGGAAGATTTAATTGACGACGCGCTTCAACGGGATTGGGCAACCCGGCATATTTTTCCAATTCGACGCCGTTCGGCGCGAGCAGCATCGCCTCTTTCTTAAACTGCAAGTTGGTCGAGCGTTCCAGGGCATTTCCCAACGCTGACGTAGTGACCGTCATCAGCTTGCGTCCTTTTGCCTTCCAGAATTGACGCATCCACCACGCGCCCAGCAGCCCGGAATTGTCCGCGTGCATTTCGAGGATGACGGGATAACCCGACCATAATCCCAGCACAGCGGATTGGGGCAGCCAGGTGTAGATCAAGTCCGCGCCAAATTTCTTCGCGGCGCGCTGGGCATGGACGATAAAGTCGAGGCGTTTGAGTGGCTTGATGGACGGGAACAGTTCGAGGCGGGGAATGAGGCGTAATCCGTAATGCGTGAGGAGTGATTCGTAATTGACAGCGTCCGCTTCTTTTGGGGCAAACATCTTTATGTCATATCCCAATTGCATTAACGCCTGGGCGACCTTCATCGCCTGAATCGAATTTGCAGTCAGGGATGGAATCCGCGAGTTCGTAATAAGTGCAATCTTCATACTAATCTCTCGTCTCAAGTCTCTTAATCTCTTGCAGTCCACGAAGAACCATCATCCCCACCGTGGCAATGTAATAGAACGAAAGCAAGCCACCCGCCGCAGCGACTCCATAAAGCGGCACAAGCCAGAACGAGAGCGCAAGTTTGATGATGCCCACCAAAAGCGTGACGTAAACGGGAAACTCCGGCAAGCCGAGCGCCAGCAACAGCGGGCGATTCCAAAAGAGAATGTAATTGAAAACGAGACCGATGGCGAGGGCAACAAGAGCGGGGTAAGCGGGGAGATACTGCGCACCGGAGTAAATGCGAATGGCCCATTGACCGAAAAGAATCAGCCCCGCGCCAAGGACAATGTTGTATGCAAACGAAAAGGCTGTGATCTTTTTGAGAAAGCTTTTAAGCTTCTTCCATGTTTTCTCGACAGTGAGATGATTGATTTCAGGGAAGGTCGTGGTAATGAGCGGTTCGGCGGGAATGGCGAGAAAATGCGCGATGGCGTACGCCACGCGATAATACCCGACGGCCGTGGTATCGAGAAAGAAGCCCACCCAGATGGGGTCGCTTTCGCGGAAAAGTTTAATGATGGTTGCGCTGATATTGGAACTGAATGCAAAACGGAAAATTTCTTTCCTGGCAGTAAGCGCGGAAAGTGGAATGCGCCACCATCCATTGCCAAGTTTTTTCTGCAATTGAATTTGCGCGGCGATGAACAGTCCCAGTCCGATGATGGATTTTCCAATGAGATAAGCAATAAGAACCGTGACGATATTTCCGTTGAAGAAATAGGCGCCTGCAATGATGAGCGTGGTAATAACGGCCTGAATTAAGTTGATTGTGCCTTGTAATTTGATTCGGTCGGTGATTTGAAGGATGCCTGTGGAAGTTTCGGTGTTGAAATTCGCCAGCAAATTGATGGCGAAGACGGTGAACATCCATGCTGTGTTTGGGGTTTTGGCGAGATAAGTTTCCGCAAGATTCGCCGCGAATACAACGACCAGAAATGCAAGTAATGAGACCATGCCTTCGGTCAGGCTTGCGGCTTTCATCAACGCCGAGGCTTTTTCATTTTCCTGCCTGTTGAGATATTCCCCGCCATAGCGCACCACCAACTCGCTCATCCGGAACGAAAAGATGCTGTTCACCGTGGAAGCGAACGGCATCACCACGCCGATGAGGCCAAAGCCTGCCGGTCCGAGCAGGCGCGTTGCCATGACGCCCTGCACCACGCTCAACCCCAACGCGATGGTGTTGTTGCTGAACAACGCTCCGCTGGAGCGCATAATTTTAATAAAAAGAGGATCGTTTTTGAATTTTGAAAGGAGGGACATGGGCAAATATTTCGGGTTACGAATCACGAATTACGTATTGCGTAATCCATGATTCGTAACTCGTAAATAATCAAGGCGTCAGAATATCTTTCGCCCACTCGCGTTCGGCGTTATACCACTCGACCAGTTTCTCAATCCCGGCGCGCATATCGAACTGCGGCTCCCAGCCAAGCAATTCGCCCGCCTTCGTCACATCCGCCCAATTCGAGCGCATGTCCGCCAGGTCAGGGGGGCCGTATTGGACCACGGCCTTTTTATTGACAATATCTTCAACCAACTTGATGAGGTTATTGATCGTTATGGTCTCATGGCCGCCCAGATTAATGATCTCATAACCGACGGGCTTCAGCGCCAGGATGACTCCGCGCGCAATATCGTCAATGAATGTGAAGCCGCGTGATTGCTCACCATCGCCGTTCACCCGCACAGGGCGTCCCTCGCTGATCCATTGCACAAAGCGGAAGATGGACAGGTCCGGTCGGCCGGCCGGGCCATACACGGTGAAAAAGCGAACGACGGTCACATCGATACCATACAAATGGTGATAGGCATGTGCCATCGCTTCCGCGCCTTTTTTGCTGGCGGCATATGGCTGAAGAGGCTCGCTGCTCGATGCAGATTCCGGCGTGGGGTACGGGGGATTTTCGCCGTAAATGCTGGAAGTGGATGCAACCACGAATTTCTTCGCACCGGTCTGACGGCACAATTCCAACATGTTCAAGGTTCCGGTCATGTTGGTCTCCACGTAGACCCACGGATTTTTCACGCTGGCACGCACTCCCGCCCACGCGGCGAGATTAATCACGCCATCCAGTTTTTCATCCTTCAATTCATCGATGATCGACTTATCGGAAATATCCAGTTTGCGGAAGGTGAATCCGGGTATCGCTTGTAATCTTTTCAGGCGATATTCCTTCATGCGTAAATCATACGCATCGTTCAGGTTATCCACACCGACGACCGTGTGACCGTCCTGAATAAGCATTTCCGAAGTCCGCGCCCCGATAAAGCCTGCCGCGCCTGTGATCAAATAGTGTGCCATAAGTTAAGTCCGCGTATCAAGTTTCATATTCCATGTTTCAAGTGTCGGGTTCGTCTGGTATACAACCTGGAACATGACACCTGGAACCTAAAGTCTTTCAACCTTCTCGTGATTCTTCCCAAACTTACCCGTCGCATTGCGCGAGTCGAAAACAAATTTTGCGGCTTCGATGATGGCCTTGTAATCATATTCGCTGTGATTCGTGACGATCACCACCGCATCGGATTCCTTCACGGACTTCATCATATCTGTGACGCTATCCATGTGCCAGCCGTCGTACTCGTGATGGATGTGCGGGATGTACGGGTCGTGATATTCAACCAGCGCGCCTTTCTTTTGCAGGAGACCGATCACATCCAGTGCAGGGGACTCGCGCACATCGTCAATGTCAGGCTTGTACGCCGCACCCAGCACAAGCACCTTCGAGCCCTTGAGCGGCTTGCCGCGGTCATTCATCCCCTCCAGCACGCGGCTGACGACGTAACGCGGCATGTTGGTATTGATCTCGGAGGCCAGCTCGATGAAGCGGGCATTGTAATTAAAGGATTTCATCTTCCACGAAAGATAGAGCGGGTCAATCGGAATGCAGTGGCCGCCCAACCCAGGCCCGGGTGTGAATTTCATAAACCCGAACGGTTTGGTAGCGGCGGCATCGATCACCTCCCACACATCCACGTCGAGGCGTTCGCACATGATCGCCAATTCATTGACCAGGCCAATGTTGATCATGCGGAAGGTATTTTCCAGCAACTTGGACATTTCCGCCGCTTCTGCGGTGGACACATGATGCACGGTCTTGATCGCGCCTTCATACCAGACCGTAGCCACTTCACCGCAGGCTTCAGTAATGCCGCCCATCACCTTGGGAGTGTTGATGGTGGTGAAGTCTTCGCGTCCGGGGTCTACACGTTCCGGGGAAAATGCCAGGAACCAGTCCTCGCCAACTGTTAGGTCGTGGTCAATGCCCAGTTTTGGCAGGAGCAGTTCGCGGGTCGTGCCCGGATACGTGGTGGATTCCAGCACCACCACCATGCCCTTGTGCATGTACTTCGCCAATTCCTCTGTCGCGGAAATGATGAAGGACATATCCGGGTCACCCGTCTGGCGCAGCGGAGTCGGCACACAAATGCTGACGGCGTCCATCTCTTTCAAAACGGAGAAATCGGTTGTGGCAGTGAACAGGCCATTTTTGACAAGTTTCGCAACGGATTCAGTCGCCACGTCCGGGATATAGGACTTCCCCTGCAAAAGCGCTTCGATCTTACGTTTGTCCGGGTCCACACCCGTGACATGGAACCCCGCTTCACCAAACACCACCGCCAGCGGCAGGCCGACATATCCCAACCCCAGAATAGCAACCTTCGCACTTTTATCTTTCAATTTATTGATGAGAGTTTCTTTTGTAGACATTTTTTCCTTTTTAATTTACCGCTCGTCCTGAGTGGACGCTGAGCTTGTCGAAGCGGCAGTCGAAGGACAGGTAAGATAAACAATTTAAATTTATCGCAACACCCGCCCTTCGACTACGCCGCATGAAGGGCAAGAGCATGCGGCTCCGCTCAGGACGAAATTTTTAAAACATATTCAATTGCTTCGGCTTTTCATCCTGTTGAACAGCCGCTTCTTTTTTCTTCGTAATTACAACTTTTCTTCCCAACGCGGCACGTGCCTCATTCAACTGATCGGGCAGTTTCGCAAAATCCGCCAGAATGGACGGCTTCAAGGGCGGCTGATGCAGCGCCGCTGCGGGATGGAACATGGGAATCACAAACCGTTCGCCCACTTTTTGCATCTGCCCGTGGATGGCGCTGATCTTTGCGCCGGGGATAAACTTGTTCATCGAAAAACGCCCAAGCGTGACAATGATACTCGGATTGATGGCGCGGATCTGCGCTTCAAGATGAAAGTCACATGCCGCCAGTTCTTCGGGTAACGGGTCGCGGTTGCCCGGCGGACGGCATTTCACCACATTGGCAATGAACACTTCCGCGCGGGTGACGCCCGCCTGCGCCAGCAACTGGTCCAAAAATTTGCCAGCCGCGCCCACGAAGGGACGTCCCTGCTCGTTTTCATGAAAGCCCGGGCCTTCCCCAATGAACATGATTTCCGCGTCCGCAGGCCCGTCGCCCGGCACCGACTTCTTGCGTCCTTCATGCAAAGCGCAATTCGTACAAACCGATACATCCTTCGCAATTTGAGCAAGCATCTCTTCGGCAGTCATCCATCCTCCGGGCAAAGATCACACATCCAAATGGTCCAGCGACATCAAAATGGCATCCTCGGCGTTATCCTTGTAATATTCACTGCGGCGGCCATCTTCCACAAAGCCAAAACTGCGATACATTTTCTGCGCCACTTCATTACTTTCACGAACTTCCAAAAACGATTTCACCGCACCCTCTTCCCTCGCGGAGCGCAGCGCATGGGAAAGAAGATCCCTGCCAATCCCCTGGCCGCGAAACTCGGGGTGGGTCGCAATCGTGGCGATATGAAGTTCATCCACAATAAACCACCCAACCAGCATCGCCACCACCCGCCCATCCAATTCCACAACCCAGCAGCGCGAAGCCGGGTTATCCGTCAACTCAAAGCGGAAGGAACGCGCGGGCCACGGCAGGCTGAATGAAATTTGGTCAATTGCGACAACCTGATCAAAATCATCCAACGTCATTTTGCGGATCACATAACTCATACAATCGGCGTCCCTGCCACATGCAAATAAATTGGAGCCAGCGCAGCCGCATCGTCCACGTCATCTTTCTGCCAACGCGCCCATGCCAACTCCGCCAGCACAGACGGGCGGCGCGTACAATTCACTGGCGATGCCAGCAAAATATTTTTCTTTCGCGATAATTTTTTTCGTTCTTCAGCCGATAATTCACCGGCGAGGATGGTTGGACTCTCGATCTCGTTGAGCAACTCATCCAAAGTCCCGCTTCGGACTCCGCCCTCGGCCTGCCACGTTTTCTTCTGGCTTTTGTACAAGCTGAAAGCGATTCGCGTCCGCCCGGCTTGCAGCAGCGCCACCAATGGATGTTTCGAGACAGGCTGCGCCGCCGCAATCACATCCAACGTTGGGATGCCGATGATGGGCAAGCGACGCGCGAGCGCAATCCCCTTCACCAAAGACAACCCGACTCTCAGACTTGTGAATGACCCCGGCCCAATGGCAACTGCCAAAGCGTGGACCATATCCATGGATACCGCCGACCGATTCAAAAGTCCAGAAAGAGCCGGGGCTAATTCAGTGGTATGGTGCTGACGAGTCGTCCAAATCATCTCGCCGAGCACGTGAGTCCCATCATATAAAGCCAGCCCCACCTGCGCTGTGGAGGTGTCAACTGCAAGTAACATTACGCCCCTCCAAACATAGACTGGCGAATGCCATCCAGTAAGTCATCGTAGCGTTTTCCGCGCGCATGAAAATTCATCTGACGATGTTCATCGGCAATATGGTCGAGATTGATCCATAAATTTTCATTGGGAACTAAATTGCCAAGCCGCTCCGGCCATTCAATGATCAGCGCGCCTTCCCCAAGCATGGCATCCAGATCGAGTTCCTCGGCCTCCGGCACAGAATCAAGACGATAGGCATCGAGGTGAAACAACTGGCTGCCATCTGCGCGGCGATATTGATTGACAAGAATGAACGTGGGGCTTGAAACCGAATCGATGGAACCCCAACCTTGCGCGAGTCCCTGCACGAAGGTGGTCTTTCCCGCGCCGAGATTGCCCTGCAAACAAATCACATCCCCTGTTTTGAGCGAACCACCAAGACGCACACCGATACGGCGTGTCTGTTCCGGGCTGCGGCTGAAAAACTCAAGCATGTGTGCGTCTAAAATGGGCATGGCGAGGGAATTATACACCGCCCATGTGTACCGCAACATTCATATTGCGTATGTATTAAACTTTATCGGTAATTAGAAAAACCTCCCGAAGGTTGTCGTCAGGCGTCAAAATCACTCGAAATAAACCTCACCGCATGATTTGCGTAGCAAAACACGCGCGGCGCAAGCGTCGGGACGGTGATTAGATGTTATTCCTGATAATGTCTATTGGGCAATTCGATGAATCGCAAAATAAATTTTGCGGTACAGGTCTATTTCCGTTATTCTTTTTTCCTCGCAGGTAGGATTTTCCCAATCTCCGTGCGAATCATGTGGTTGATCTGCCCGGGGATTTTGTTGATATTATTTGAAATCATGCGTTGAAAGAAATTGCCGCGCCAGTTTTGCAGGATGGCCTCCAGATACAATTTCTCCAGCGCCTTCACCTGACTCTCAATGGAATATTTCTCGCTCAACAACAGGGAATGTTTTCCAAAACGTTCCAACTTTTCAGGGTCAGCCAACAAATTTGCAACAGTATCTACGTACGTCTGCAAATTCAGTGGGACCGTGTATCCGTTCAAATCATTCTCGATCATACCCTCGAAGGCTTCATCCGCCACGGCCACCAGCGGCAACCCGGAGGCAATCGCCTCGATCACCGAAATGGGATGCACCTCTGTGGTGGATGCGGACAGGAATAAGTTTGCATCATGCAGAACATCCGGTAAATCCGCACGATTGACCATGCCCAAAAAGTGGATGCGGTCTTTTGAGCTGATACCTTTCACTTTTTCTTCCAATCCCTTGCGCGAGCCGCCATCCCCGGCAAAGACCAGGTGTGCATTCAGCGCTCGCTTCGACAAAATTTCAAACGCATCCACGATGAAGTCGAGACGTTTCTCCGGGTCCATGCGGCCTACCGTGAGGAGGATCGGCGCATCGGGCTTAATCCCAAGCCTGTTTCGCAAACTGCCGGGTTTTTTCGCCGCCTTGAAACTGCTCAGGTCTATTCCATTCGGGATGACATTGATTGGACGGCGGACATCCTGTGCCAGAAGCAGGCGCTGGAATTTCGGCGAAGGGACAACGATCTGATCGCCCAGATTGGTGGAGGCAGAACTAAACCAGCCTGCCGCATACTTGATGACTCGCGTCCCGCCGATGAATTTGATGTAATGAGTGTAATCCGTGATGGACGTGTGATAAGTGTAGATCAGCGGCAGGCGTTTGGTGGATGCTGTGAGGTAAGCCAGTAACCCGACGCTGGCCGGGCTGTGCGCGTGCAACACGTCAAAGTGCCTGCGCGTCAGTGACCAGGTGGAGCGCGGAGTCCCCAACACCGCCACATAGATGGGCGGATTGTTCAAATATTTGAGAGAAGGCAGGCGCATCACGTTTGGCTGGTCATCTTTATAGCCGGGGAATTTCGGCGCAAAAATGGTGACCTGATGTCCGCGATTCTTAAGTCCCTCCGAGATCAATTGCAGTGAAATGGAAACGCCGTTCACCTGCGGCGCATACGTATCTGTGAACAAGCCAATGCGGAGCGAGCCGATGGGAAGCTGCTGTTCTGTGTGCTGTGATTCCATGAAATCTCCTGGTAAACCCTAAAGGTCTTGAAGATCTTTAGGGTTTTTGTTATTTTCTTCTTCGTGCTTTGTCAAATTCGCTTTCAATCGTTTTGCGAGTTCCCGCCTCGTCAACATCACGCGATGGCCACACCCCTTGCATTCCAAACCAATATCCGCACCGAGGCGAATCACTTTCCACTCATACGAGCCGCATGGATGCGGTTTGCGCAAACGCAAATGGTCGTTCATCTGCAAATCTGGAAGCATGTGCAAGATTATAGCCGTTAGTAGAGTAGTCGAGTAGTCGCTTGGTCAGATGGTCGCCTGGTCGTTTCAAGTGGCTCCCTTCGCCGTCCTCGGCAAAGGTTTACTCGCAGTACTCCGCCGAGGATAGCGGCTTGAACTTCTGGAAATCGCTAAATTCAGACTTCGGAAGTCTTTTTAAATGAGAAATATTTCCCAGCCTCCATGCGAAAACTTTCCTTGAAGAAAATCCCGTATCAAAGATAATAAAGATGTTTCAGGTGGCAGGGATTTCAGAACGTGGGGGCTGCCATCTGAAAACCCAAAAGTTCGAACGAACGGAGGTATGGCATGAACAGCGAACTCAACATTAAATTCTGGGGGGTGCGCGGGAGTTATCCCACACCGGGCGCGGGGACGGTGAAATATGGCGGCAATACCGCCTGTGTGGAAATCAACGCGGGTGGGCGCGCCATCATCCTCGACGCGGGCACGGGCATCATTCCGTTGGGACGCGAGTTGGTGAAAACAAAACGCGCGGGTGAACTTTTGCTGTTATTCAGTCACTTGCATCATGACCACACGCAGGGTTTTCCGTTTTTTGTCCCCGCTTATATTCCAAATACAAAGTTACACATTTACGGCCCCGGCGGCACACCGGAGACGATGAAACATGTGCTCGAACACAATCAATCATCCGAGACGTTTCCCATCAGCTTGCGCGATATGTCTGCGAGCAAGGATATTCAATCGGTGCGCGAGTCGCAGGTGATTGTTTGGGATGAGGACGGAGTCCGTGTGGCAGAATCAACTTCCAGATTAAGTGAGGAGGCGGTGGTCATCCGCATTCATAAATCGTACGCGCATCCCGGCGGCGTGTATATCTATCGCATCACGTATCAAAATAAATCTGTCGTTTATGCAACAGACACAGAAGGTTACATCGGCACGGATCGCAGGCTGGTGAATTTTGCGCGCGATGCGGATGTGCTGATCCACGACGCGCAATATAGCGACGAACATTATTATGGATGTCTCGCGGGATTTCCATCCACGCAGGGATATGGACACTCGACTGCGAACATGGCCGCTGAGGTCGCCGCCTCTGCCGAAACGGGACAGTTGATCCTGTTCCATCACGACCCATCCTACGCTGACGAATTCGTCGCCGCACAGGAAGCCAGCGCGAAAAATATTTTCCCCGATTCGCGCGCAGCGTATGAAGGTTTGGAAGTTTCATTAAACCCCTCTCCCCGCTTCGACTTCGCTCAGCGCGAATGGGAGAGGGGAGTTAAGGAAGTAAAATATGTTAAGAATGATTGAGACGAAAAAAGACGATACCCGCAACCTCCTTTCGGACATTCAGTTGTTTGAAGGGTTGACGCCCGTGCAATTGGATTGGGTGGCGCATCGCGCACATCGGCGCGTGTTCCCAACCGGGAGGAATGTGATGCTGGTCGAACAGCCCGGCGAGGCGGTGTACGTCATCCTGCATGGGACAGTGAAGGTGTATACCGAACAGGGCGGGCGCGATGCGATCCTATCTATTTTGGGGAGCGGCGATTTGATCGGCGAGATGAGTCTGATTGACAGCGTGGGCCGCTCTGCCAGTGTGGTGACGTTGGACGACTCGCTGATGCTATGGATGGACAAAGCTACTTTCAACTACATGCTCGATAACTTCCCGCCGATTGCGCGAAATTTGGTAAAAATCCTTTCGGCGCGCGTGCGGCTTTCGGATCAGATGATCCAATCGCTTGCCACGCTGGATGTAAATGGACGGGTGGCTCGTCAACTGCTGGCCTTTGCGGAACGGTATGGACAAGATGCGAACGGCGCTTTGAAAATCCGCATCACACTCACGCAAGGCGACATCGCCGATTTGGTGGGAGCCTCCCGCAAGCGCGTAAACCAAACCATGGTCTTCTTCAAAGATCAGGGGCTGGTCAGCACAGATGCCGAGGGACGCATCATCATCCACGATAAGGAAGGGTTGGCAAGGTTTTGTAATTAGTTGGATAGTCTTGTAGTCGGGTGGTCACATTGTCTTGTAGTCTTATTGTCAATTAGTCAAAGAACGGTCGCGGACTGCCATCGAGTTCCGCGGCTGTTTTTGTTTGACCATCCGACTACGTGACCACCCGACCAAGCGACCACCCGACTATCTGACTATTCGACCAAGTGACTACTAGACTATAATTCCGCCATGACCAGTTATAAATTCTTTCACCCCACCGAAGTCCGCTACGGGGATTTGGACCCGCAGGGACATGTGAACAACGCCAAACACTTGACGTATTTCGAGCAGGCGCGCATCGCCTACATGGTCGAGTTGGGGTTATTCACAAAAGACCAATCTTTCATGGAGATCGGCGTGATCCTGGCGGATGTCCACATCACCTATCTTGCCCCTGTCTATTTTGGCGAACGTATCAAAGTCGGAGTGCATATTTTGAAATTGGGGAACAAGTCCATGACGTGGGCGCAAAATATTGTGGATGCAAAGACGGGCAAAGAGTTAGCCAAGGGGGAAGTTGTGATGGTGGCGTATGATTATAAGGAAGAAAAGACGATCAATATTCCGCACGAATGGCGTGAGAAGATCAAGGCGTTTGAAGGATTATAGAAATACGCTGGTGGCCGAGTAGACGGCGGTGCTTTTTCGCCGTCGTATCGAGACCACCAAGTTGGCAATGATATTTAAAGTTGTGGTCTCGATACGCCTTCGGGTTTCGATACGCTGCTTCGCAGCTACTCAACCCTCAGGCTACTCGACCACCGAAATAGGATATAAACCATGTCCCTCCCAAAAATTGACGAACAATATTTCACCACCTTCCTCGTTAACCTTCTCAACATCCCCTCGCCCACTGGCTTTGCGGAGCCTGCCATTGATTTCGTGGAAAAGGAACTTTCCAAATATAAGCAGTTGCAGCTTTCGCGCACACGTAAAGGCGCATTGCTGGCGCAATGGAACCCTTCGACAGGCTCAGGGCGAGGCGTGGAAAGTAACCTGCCTCCCATTGCCTTGACCGCCCACGTGGATACGCTTGGGGCAGTGGTGAAGGAAATCAAAGGCAATGGACGACTGAAACTCAGCCGCATTGGCGGAGTGCAATGGCCTACTGTCGAAACCGAAGGCGTATGGGTCATTACATCCAAAGGCGAAAAGATTCGCGGCTCGGTTTTGATCGATACGGCGTCGGGTCATATTTACAGCGGGGCAGACACTCCGCGCAATGACGCTCACATGGAAGTCCGCCTCGATGCGCGGACGACTTCCGAAAAAGAAACCCGTGCGTTGGGAATCAACGTTGGCGATTGCGTGGCCTTCGATACGCGCACCGAAGTGACCAATGGCTTCATCCGTTCGCGATTCCTCGATGACAAGGCGTGCGTGGCAAATCTCGTAGCGGCGATCAAGTCAATGGTGGAATCAGGCCAAAGTCCGGTGCGAAGCGTGTATTTCCTCATCAGCAATTATGAAGAGGTCGGTCATGGCGCGGCGGCGGGAATCCCGGATGAAGTCGCGGAGTTGGTCACGGTGGATATGGCAGTGGTCGGCGAGGGGCAGGAGTCGGATGAATTCCACGCGACCTTGTGCATCAAGGATAGCGGCGGGCCGTATCATGAAGGCTTGAATAAAAAATTGCGCGCGATTGCCGAGAAGCACGACATTCCCTACAAAACAGATGTGTATCCATTTTATGGCTCGGACGGTGAAGCATTCTGGCGCGCGGGCGGCGATGTGGCCTTGTCGCTGATCGGCCCCGGTATTGACGCTTCGCACAATTACGAACGCGCCCACATGGATGGGTTGAACGCCACCACAAATTGGATCATGGCGTATCTGCTGGAATCTTAATAAAACGCTAACGTAATGGATTTGATCTTGATGCTATCTTCACATCAACTTACTTTTTAGGATTTTGATATGACATTGGACTCCATCGAAGCAAAGATCGGCTCGCTCGCACCAGACTTCAAACTGCTCGCCACGAATGGGCAGGAGATTTCGCTGACGGATTTCCGCGGCAAATCGAAAGTGATCGTGTTCTTCATCCGCGAGGCAACCTGCCCACAGTGTCACATGCACGTAGCCCAGCTTGGTAAAATGTATAACCAATTCCGGGAGGCTGGCACAGAAATCATCGTCATCCTCGGCGAGGATGTGAACCAAGCCCGCGAATATGCCAAAGGGATCAACCTGCCCTTCCCAATCCTCTCCGACCCAAACCGTAACATTTACCATTTGTATGAGCTTGAAAAATATTTCCTGCTCTTCCAACGGACCGCTTCGCTCGTAGTGGACAAGGATGGGATTGTCCGCTATTTGAAACGAACCACATTGCCGAACGTCTGGATGCAGGAAAGCCGCGAACTATATGGCTTCGTGGATAGTCTGAATTAACCAAATGGATTGAAGGATACCCGGTTAAGCCCTGTTCACTCAGGGCTTTTTTGTTTGCGTTGATGCGCTGTACCTTTGCTTGTTTTCCTGTTTACTTGTCTACTTGTTAACTGTATACTTGCCCCATGAAACTAGATGCCGCCCTTCCTCCCGTTCAATTGAAAGATATTCCCGCCATTGCGAAGGCTGCACAAGAGATCGGCTTCGCCGCGTTGTGGACTCAAGAGACCCAGCACGATCCCTTCCTTCCCTGCACATTGATTGCGGAACATTCGTCCAGCATGGACTTTGGCACCGCCATTGCCGTGTCTTTCTCGCGGTCACCCGCCAACCTGGCTTACACCGCATGGGACCTGGCGGCACAGTCTGGTGGACGATTCATTTTGGGATTGGGCACGCAGGTCAAGGCGCATATCGAGAGGCGCTTCGGAGTGCCGTGGCCCGAGTCGGTGACGGGGAAACTGCGCGAGCAAATCCAGGTCATTCGCGCGTTTTGGGATTGCTGGCAAAATGGCACGAAGTTAAATTTTCGCGGCGAGTATTACAA
>JACPVB010000138.1 GCA_016191985.1 Chloroflexota bacterium
CAAACACAGGCACCAGAATCCACCTCACGTGGAGCAATAACGCTGAGGCGTAGTAACGACTTTCGTCGTTACAAGCATTTTCATAAAGTTGCGACACTGAAAAAAGTTAATCTCTCACCTTACGTAGTTCAATCCCGAAGGGATGGCAGGATTATAGAAAATTGGGTGAATGGAATCCAAATCCCGAAGGGATGGCATGGATTTAACGAACCATGACACCCTTTCAGGGTTGAATATACCGTGTCGTAACATCTATAATCAGTAGATCACGATTCTGGACTCCATCAGCTTGCTGATGGAAATTTTGGGCAGCAAGCTGCCCGACTCCAGAGTTTTTCGTGAAGTACTGATAATCATTTGACCCTTTCGAGGTCATAAAACTATTCCGCGTAAGACGAGATAATCTGTTAAATTGTTAAGGTGCAAATTTGTCAACTGCTTTCAGCTTATTTCCAATTTAGTGGAAAATCTATCGGCAATCACTTGAATTTTTCAAGCAGCACTTAAAATCGAGGTTTTGGCCGTTATGACCAATTCGGATTTTGGAAAACAACTACGGAACTTCCGCCGGCAATGTGAAAACTCACAAACCAGGAAACCTTTGACACAACAGCAATTGGCTGATTTTCTATATGAAGAAATTGGGATTGACTACACGGGAGCGGCAATCAGTGATTGGGAGCACAACAAGAGCAAAATTAACGCCAACGACCGCCTCCTATTAACCAGCCTGATCAAAATTTTGAAACACCAGGGGGGAATAAAAACTTCAACAGACGCAAACCTCCTGCTCGAAGCAGGCAACTACCGCGACCTCAACGCTGATGAGAAAAATAAGCTATTCCCAGAAGAAATTGGTAATTCCAGTCACCAATCTCTGCCCAGGGAATACTCGAACAATCCAGGCACTGCATTCAATGAGGCTTTTTTCAACTTCCCTGCTGAATTCCAGAAAATTCTGGCCGAAGCAAAGGAAGGTCCGTCCCCAGCCTGGCCGCGTGTTGTGGTTGCTGTTGTAAATAAAATAACAAGCCAGTGGACCATCTTTCACTTCGTACGGTTATTGGCCTGGCTTTGGATCTGGCTGATAACGTATCTGATGATCTCCCCGTCCCTGCAATGGCCGTTTGACTCGCAGGAAGGTTCTCGATTTCTCATGCGCTTGTATGCGGCAGGCAGCATCCTTATTCCGTTACTCGTCAGCGCCATGATTGGGGTAAAAAACAATCCCTTTTGGCAGGACAAAAAAACCTCCATGCTTCGTCCCTACATGATTCAGGGCGCGTCCGTCGGCTTTCACCTTGGGTATTTTGTTATTTTTGCGCTTTCATTGACGCAATATTATTTCCAGATTCAGCCGTCCATTTGGAGTGAGATCATCAAAATGCTCATCCCCCTTTCCATTGGCTACGCTGGCGCCCAGCTTGTTCCCCACAATCTCTGGCGCGCGTATGGACGGCTTCACTTAAAAGACGGCGGCATCTTTTTCATCTTCATTATTCTTGGGCCGCTATGGGCATGGTTCTTTTTGGAATTTTATGAAATCCTCATCACCCAAAAACTCGGTGTAATCCTCGTACTGTTATCCGCCTCGATGATTGCAGGCGCAATGGCAATCCAATACCGGCGAAAAGGCAACACCAATATTCCCCTTCTCTGGGTGATTCTTTTTTATGGTTTGATCCTTATCTGCCAGGTTATATCGCTCTTTGTGTCGTTCTGAGTAGTTTCACGGCGAAAAAGGATCGCCGTTCAAAGCAAAAGAAACTGTCGTGGCACAACGCTTCGACTGCGTTCAGACGGAGGGGCTGTCCTCACTCCGCTCAGCGCGAACTCTTCGTCCTGAGCGGAGCCACACGCTTTTGTTCTTTGTGTGGCGCAGTCGAAGGACAGTTCTTTAGGAGCGAAGCTTGGTAAGTAAACAAGGCCAACCCAAAGCGGGGAAAGTATAATCAGCCAATCACGATTCTGGACTCCATCAGCTCACTTGCCCTGTGGGTGCTGATGGGAATTTTGGGCAGCAAGCTGCCCGACTCCAGAGTCTTTCGTGAAATACTTATAATCAGCCAATCATGCTTACACCAGAAACCATTCTCAAATCCACATTCGGGTACGACACCTTCAAGCCACTGCAGCGCGAGATCATCAACAATGTGATGGCGCGCCGCGATACGCTCGTCATCATGCCCACGGGCGGCGGAAAATCGCTCACGTACCAAGTGCCCGCGCTCATGCTCGATGGCCTCACCGTTGTTGTTTCGCCGCTCATCGCGTTGATGAAAGACCAGGTGGAGCAACTCCGCGCATTGGGTGTGCCTGCCGTTTTTCTTAACAGTTCGCTCTCGCAAGAAGAATATCAAGAGAATATGGACTCTGTAAAAAGCGGACAGTCCAAACTGCTTTACGTTGCGCCTGAGACATTGCTGACTCCCCGAATTTATTCGCTTCTTTCTTCGTTGAAGCTTGACCTGCTCGCGATTGACGAAGCCCACTGCATCTCAGAGTGGGGACATGACTTCCGCCCCGAATACCGCCAACTGGTGGATGTGCGCCGCAAATTCCCCTCCGCTGTCTGCATGGCGTTGACCGCCACCGCCACGCCCCGAGTCCGTGCGGATATTAAGTCTTCGCTGGGGTTCAATCAATCGAATGAATTCCTCGCTTCCTTTAATAGAGAGAACCTCTTTATCGAAGTGACTCCCAAGAAAGACCCTGTTTCGCAAACCCTGCATTTTTTGCAAAATTTCAAAGACCAATCTGGCATTATTTACTGTTTCTCCCGTAAGCAAGTGGACGAACTCGCCGCGACCCTGGCGCGCTACAAATATTCCGTGCGGCCTTATCACGCGGGGTTGGAGGATTCCGAACGCAAGCGCAACCAGGAAGCCTTCATCCGTGACGATGCGCAGATTATTGTAGCGACGATTGCCTTCGGCATGGGCATCAACAAGCCGAACGTACGCTTCGTCATTCACTTCGATTTGCCAAAAAGCATCGAAAGTTATTACCAGGAAATCGGGCGCGCGGGACGGGACGGCCTGCCCTCGCATTGTCTGCTGCTGTACAGTTATGGCGATGCCAGCAAGATCAAATATTTCATCGAGCAAAAGGAAGAACCCGAGCGCAGCGCATCCTACCAGCACTTGGATGCGATGACGCGCTATGCCGAGGGCAGTATTTGCAGGCGTAAACCTTTGCTTTCTTATTTTGGCGAGACCTATTCACAGGAAAGCTGTGGAACTTGTGATAACTGCGGCGCGGAACCCAGCTCGCAAACCGACATCACCATCCCCGCGCAGAAATTTCTTTCCTGCGTCAAACGCAGCGGAGAAAAATTTGGCGCGGCGCACATCGTGGATATTTTGCTTGGCTCGGAAAATGAAAAGATTCAGAAATACAGTCATCAAACTTTGTCCACGTATGGGATCGGCAGGGAATTAACCAAAAGCCAGTGGATGCACATCTCCCGTCAACTGGTGGAGCGTGGGTTGTTGAATCAGGAACCCACCTATCGCGTTTTATCGGTCACTGCCAGGGGGTTGGAAATGCTCAAATCGCGGGAGCAGGTATTCGGTCAGATCAATGAGGCGAAGCGTAGCGAGCGAGTTTCCGCAAGACTCAAATCCGCATCAGTTGAAGAATCGGAATATGACAAGTCGCTGTTCGCGTTGCTGCGCAATAAAAGAAAAGAACTGGCCGATGCGTCAAACGTCCCTCCCTATGTAATTTTTTCGGATAAAACCTTGGTACAAATGGCGGCGTATTTTCCGCAGGATAAAGACAGCCTGATGAACATGAGCGGCATGGGCAAGGTGAAGTACGAACGCTATGGCGCGGATTTTCTGGCGATCATCAAAGAGTATTGCCGGGAAAACAAGATCGAGGAAAAATATAAAACGCCCATGCGCGAGAAGGACGATGCGGGGCGGCGTTATATGGTGGTGGGCGAGGCGTACAACGCGGGCGAGAGCCTTGAAAATTTGACGGCGCGTTATGGTGTGACGGCGGATACGATCCTGAATCATCTGGCGCGCTTCCTCATGGCGGGCAATCCGCTGCGCTCGGCGGAGGACTTGCTCGCTCTTTCCAAACTGACGCCTGATCAGCAGCAAAAAGTTTTCGCCGCCTTCGACGAAGTAGGCCCGGACATGTTGAAGCCTGTGCACGAAACATTAAACGCCACTGTAAATTACGATGAGTTGAAAATTTTGCGTTTGTGTTATTTGTGTGAGAAGAGATAGACGTGAATACCCCCGATGGACGCAGGTTTTGGTTAACAGTTCAGGAGCGCGCAGGCCGCATGGCTCACGAATTAAACGTTCTTTCACGCGGCTGGTTAAGGGTGTTGTGGACCGCCACTCAACGGACGATAAAACCGGATACGGCAGTCATGGCTTCAGCCATCGCCTATTTTGCGCTTTTCTCGCTTTTTCCTTTAATCCTCTTGAGCATTTCCATTGCAAGTTACGGCCTCGGCCCGGATACGGACCAGCATATTATCGTCCAAAGGCTGGAGTTCCTTGCCCCGGCGTTGAGTCAGCTACTGGGTGAAAATATAGACCAGATCATTCGGGCGCGCGGGTCTGCGAGCGGCGTTGCTTTGATCGGCTTGATCTGGTCGGCCTCTTCGGTTTTTTATACGCTGACCCACACCCTGAATCAAATCTGGCATAGCAGGCAAAGCCGCGCGGCGTGGAAACGGCGCGGGCTGGCAATTCTTTTTGTTTTGGCCTTCGTTGGCCCGACTTTATTTTTGATTTCACTGGCAGGCAGTGTGCTGTCCAACCTGCGCTTCTGGCTGCCGGACCTGATCCTGCCCTTCCGGGGAGAGATCGGTGTGGCGTTGACGATCCTGCTCGATATTGCGCTGTTCATGGCGGTCTATATGCTGCTCCCACGCGGGAGATCCACATGGCGCGAGATACTCCCCGGCGCCATGGGCGCCGGGCTGCTTTGGGAACTGGCAAAGAAAACTTTTTTGGCCTTTGTCGCCACATATATTTCCATTTCAAACCTGGTATACGGAACCGTGGCCGCCATCATCGCCTTTCTCGTATGGGCCTATGTGGGCAGCCTGATCTTTCTCTTCGGGGCGTATGTGAGCGTTTCCTATTGGGAGTATAAGCACAAGGACACGCGCGAGCTTTAAAAATTACACGCTGAGACAATCTCAGCGTGTACCCCAGTTTCGTATCCGTATTCCCCTTTCCACCACTGATACGCCGGTAAGCAGGATTATGATTCCGAAATCATCCTTATAAAGGTAGGGGTAATGGACGGGTCAAAATGTACGCCGGATTGTTCGACGATATAAGCAATTGCCTCTGTCCGCGACCATGCACGCCGATAGGGTCTGTCGGAGGTCAGGGCATCATACACGTCCGCAAAGGCGAAGATGCGCGCAAAAAGTGGAATGGATTCGCCTGCCAGCCCATCCGGGTAGCCGCTCCCGTCCCATTTTTCGTGATGGGAGCGCGGGATCGGCAAGGCGGGCGCAAGGTAATGGATGGGTCCCAGAATCTCCGCGGCAATGAGAGGATGGCGACGCATGATGACCCATTCCTCATCTGTCAACGAGCTGGTTTTGAACAGGATATTATCCGGGATGGCCACCTTGCCAACATCATGCAGGATGGAACCGCGTTTAATGTGAACGAAGTCTGTTTCCGAAAGACCCAATCGAAAAGCAAGCGACAAAGCCATATCCGTTACACGGCGGGTATGGTCTTCCGTCTCCTGGTCTCTAAGATAGAGAGCCTGAGACCAGCTTTCAATGGCTTTATCATAGGCCAGGGTTAATTCATCGTGCGATGATTTTTTATATTTGGTAATGTCCCGCACGAACATGATATTCTGGTTATCTGCAAAAGGGACAAGCCGGGACTCGTACCAAAACTTATCCTTGAGCACTTCGAGCATATATTCGAACAGGACCACCTTGCTGCCGTTGCGAAGCTCATGGAGCGCGTTTTTATACTTCTGCCAGACATCCGCCGGCACAAAATCCTGAAATTTGGCGAAGGATTTTTTTTGAGTGAGGATGTATAACTGCGGGCCGTTGCCGGCTTTATAGTCCAATATCATTCCGTTATTATCCAACACCAGCATCAGTCCATCGAAGGCCTGAAACATGGCGTTCAGCCTTTGTTCAGGGTTGGGGAGGTGGGTCAAAGCAAGATCCGTTTGCATGGCAGGGGAGGGGTTATTGATAGTTCAAAGCCCTGTTCAATTGCCTGGCAAAATCCGTAAGTGATTCCGCACGAATTGAAACAATCACATCAAGTTCTTCCCTGGTGAGCGAAAAGGTCTCGCCAAGGTATCCTTTTTGCAGTGCGGTATGGGGATCCTGTAGAAGCATCTGGCAGAACTGGCGGTTAACAACGGCGGCGGCAAAGATGCGGCTCAGTCCATTTGAATCTACCGGCTTAACGCTGATATTCATTTGAGTTTGAAAAGCAAGTGGTGAGATCATATTGTTTTACCTCGTAAATATGGAATTTCCTGTCTGTTTCTCTGGCGGGCCAGCAGCCAGAACACGCCAATGGCGATAAATACGTCACCCAGGCTAAATGCCACCTGGTAGGCCGACCAGGCCGGGGGGAGGAAACGATCCGCAAGCCATTCGAAGCGGGTGTGTTCCGTGGGCAGGAGGATATCCTTTGTGCCAAAGCGGTCACCGGGCTGGATATCATCCAGGATTGTCTGTGAAACTAGGTGACTGGCCGTCTGCGGGCTGATGGGCATAAACCCGCGGTTCGCCGCTATGACCGTGAAGTTGAGAGCCGTTCCAATGAGCAGGATCATCATCCCGGGCTGGCGGCGGTTCAACCAGGCAAAGGCCAAAAACAGGACTTGAGAGAACGGCAAAAGGTAGGCTAGCCAATGATCCGGAAGGGTTTGACGGGTGCCCGGCAGGTAAAAGGCAACGAACTGCGGCAGAAAGGCTGCGAACACCAACCAAAGATGTTTCATTTCCGGCGGCTGGTATGGATGATTATGCCAACGAGCCCATCCCAAACCAGCCAACAGCCCCGCAAGAACAGCGAGGGCTAAAATCACTAACGGGTGCTCCCACTGCCATCTTCCGGAGCGCCAACCCCGAGAACCAGCATGGTCAGGGAAAGCACTAAGAAGAAGAGTTGAATGTGTTGGCGATTGATCTTTGAGAGGGAAACGATGGCGAGATTCAGTTTGTTTTGCATGGGAAACTCCTTTTGAATACCTTGCAATGGGAAGTCCGATGCTTATAAGATACACACCCCCAGGCTTTAAAACAGGCTCAAAAACTAAAACCCGACCCACCCTCAAAACGTCAATTTTGGGGCGGGCCGGGCTAATTTCATAGATTTTCACGAAATTTTGCGGTTTTTTGGCCTTTTTCGTGAAAGCCTTTCAATATTGTAGTTAGCTTTTTTGGTTTAGCTGGTCAGACGCCGATAGAGTTCCTCGGTTTCCGGGGAGGGGGGCAACTCAAAGTACTGCTGCATGGCCTCGACGCAGGCTTGGTACGTTTTTCTGACGGAGGTTTGGTCGCCGAGGCGCTGGTACACCTGCAAAAGGATTTGATAAGCAGTCTCAAAGGAAGGGTCATACGAAATGGCGTACTGACAAATTTCCAGGGCCTTTTCAAGCTGGGCGGTGGTTTGATATAAATTCCCCAATGCGGCCAGGGCGCTGAGATACATCTGGCTCAGGCGCTCACGGTCGGGAATGGCCCAGTCTGTGTACACATCCTTGAGATAGGGTCCCTTGACCAGGTCCACTGCTTTTTGGAAAAACTCGATCTTTTCCTTCGTGCTTTCCGCCGCTTTCCCCCTGGCAACGTGGGCCTCAAAAGCCTCCACGTCATATTCGTAATCCAGCATGCGGTTAAAGGAATAATAAATATCCTTGTAGGTGATCACTTCCTGCCCCACCGCCTTGCGCAGGCGGTAAATTTCATTCTTAAATTTCAGCTTTATTTTGGAAAGTTCATCCACATCCGGCCAAAAGATTTCACCAATTTGCTCCTTGGTAATAGGTTTGGTGGTCATCAATAAATAAAAGAAAAGTTCCCGAGCGGCCTGGGTTTGCCAATCAGCCAGAGACAATGGCTGCCCACCCACAATAACAATTGCCTGACCAAAGGCACGGATGGTGAGGTGCGGGGCTGGTCCCTGAATCACACGAGCCTGCCGCCTCAATTGACGGCGGATATCCGGCATTTTATTTGCAATATGATCCGCTTGCGTAAACAAATCCTGTAAGATATGGGCAGCTTCACGCTCTTTTTGCAGCTGGTACAACCACTTGTGAGCCTGGTGAACGGCGATCAAAACTGCATGAGATATTTGTCCGCGATTCCTATGCAGGTTTTTGACAATCTCCACTGCGTGTGCATTATCTCCATTTTGGCAGGAAATAGCGGCGTGCCATAAGTGCGTAACCGCCACTTCCAGATCACGACCATCCTCCAAAAAATATTCCTCGGCTTTTTTCATCGCCTGTACTGCGGCTTTGGAGTGTTCCTCCAACAGGTAAAGACGCCCGTGCAATAAATTCAAATGGCCGTTTTCATAATTCGACTGGCCTTTTTCTATTAACCGCTCCGCTTCTTCAAGGATGGCATGCGCAGCCGCCGCATCCTGTTTTAATAACACCAGGTTGACCTTTGCAAAGACCAATGAATAAGATAGGAAGCGGTCCTCCATTCCTTGAAAAACCTCGGTAGCGTATTGATAATTCCGTTCTGCCATGCTGAAATCTTCAAGTTCAGCAAACAAGTCGCCAAGTCCGATGGAGATCAGGACCTCAAGGCGGGTGGAGTGACTCCGTTGGGCACAGAGCAACCCTTCCTCGAAAGCGAACGCTGCTTTTTCATATTCACCTTGAAGATGGTACATAACGCCCATATTATTCAAGAGGCTGGCTTGTAAAGAAAGGTTTCCATCCTGCCGCCAGATTTGCAGGGCTTTTTCGTAGGATTTACGGGCATCTGCAAAGTTTCCCGTGGCTCGGTATGCCATGCCTGTATCCATTAACAGAACTGGAATGCTGTTTTTTTCGGTCCGTTGAAACAACTCCAGCGAATGCTCTAAAAACGGGATGGACTGGCGCGCCTTCCCCAACCGATATAAAACCAGTCCTTTGAGGCGCAAGGCATCGGCATAAAGCAGTTGCATTTCATCGCTTTCCGCAGCGGACTCGATCACTTCCTCTGCATCTCGCAGGGATGCGGCATAATCCCCAAGGTAGCGATAGGCTATCGCGCGGCGGACAAGTGTCAGATTAAGCCCGGTGGCGTTCTTTTCCTGGCGGTAGATCTGCTCTGCCTTCGTCAACAAATCCAGCCCTTCGCGCACATCCCCTTTTGTGCAAATAATGTTGCCGCGAATGGAAAGCAAGCCCGGCCGATTCCGCAGGATGGAAGGAGGTAATTCATTCAACCAGGATTCAAGTGTAACCATGGCGCGCTGGAACATGGGTGTTGAGGAACGCTCGATCATCTCTGCCAGCAGGTTGATATCGTTTATTTTTTTGCAAATGGAATGCGCCTTCTCCCATTCACCCATTGCTTCATAGGCAGACTCGAGATTGAAAAGAATCGGCATGACCTCCTGTGAGCGGTCATGCTCGAAGCGCGTGCGGATAAAATCCCGGAAGAGGTGGTGATAGCGCAGCCATCTCCCCTCCGCTCCGACGGGCAGGGCAAACAGGTTGTTATTGGAAATGGTCTTGATCCATTTTTGCCAGTCCTGTTTTTCCAAATAGAACCGGGAGAGCACCATTTCGCAAATGGAAGCGTCGAATTCCTCGAAGAGGGCGGTACGTAAAATAAATTCCTGTATTTCCGCTGGTTGTTGATCGAGCACCTGCTGACCCAGATAATCAAACAGCGCCACGCCGCCATCGGTGACAAGGCTGGTTGAATTCCGGGGCAGGACGTCCGCGCCGGAGAATTGCAGACCGGTGATCCACCCTTCCGTCTCCGCAATTAATTGGCTGGCCTGTTCGTCTGAAATTTGCAGGTTGTTGTTTTGCGCCAGCAAAGCCTGCAATTCCTGCGGCTGAAAGGCAAGGTCTGAAAAACTTAAGCCGCTGACCTGTTCACGCGCCACCAAACGCGGCAGGTCGGTCAAAGTGGTCAGGATGCGGGAAGAGATGACCAGGTGGCAGTTCTCGTCCATCAGTTGGATGAAACGGTTGATGAAGTATTGAATGGGCTGGACGTTATCCAGCAGATGGAAATCGTCCAAAATGAAAATGAAATGCTCGCGGATGGTCTCCATAATCTCATTGCAGATCGTCACCAGCAGGCGTTCCATATCCTGCTCGAAAGAGGACATGTTCTCCAAAACACGATTCGACTGACCGCCAAATTTTGGGAACCGCTCCGCCAGGGCGGCAATAAAATACGCCGCAAACCGCTGTGGCTCCCGATCCAGTTCATCGAGGGCCAGCCAGCAGCACGGCAATTCGCTTTGATTCACGAGGTCTATCAACAGGGAGGTTTTGCCATATCCGGCAGGGGCCGAAACAAGCGCAAGTCTTTTATCCAGCGCCTCGAACAGCATATCCAGAAGGCGCTTGCGCGTGAGCAGTTCGTCACGGCGGCGCGGCGGAATGATCTTTGTTTTGCTTACGGGGATGGGTAACATCGTATTACTTTACCTATTAAATTGAAGGAGCGAACGATGCGATTCATTTCATATTTTATCCTTTAAATCTTTTTCTGCCGCTTGAAAAGGCGTTTTCGACGTTTTTGTGCCAATGTTATAATGTTTTTTATCCCAACCCATGAAATTAACAACTCGCTTCCTCGCACACCCCTGGCGCTCTATTTTATTGGCATCAACCTTCGCCATTTTTTCGCTAACGGTCCTGACCCAGGCCAACCCAGGCACAGAACTGCCAAACCGCGATTATGGATTCTATGCCTATATTGGCAAACAAATCGTAAAGGGTCAACTACCCTATCGAGATGCCTGGGAAAGCAAGCCGCCCGCAATCTTTTACCTCAATGCAATTGCCCTTCGCATCGGGCGCGGGTCAAGGTGGGGTATCTGGCTTGTCGAGTATGTTTTTCTTTTTGCCGCCATTGCGGCTTCCTACCACCTCATAAAATTTTTTTGGGGTACAGGCCCCGCCCTGCTCGGAGTAGCCACGTGGCTTTGGGGGCTGGATTTTACTCTTCAAGGCGGAAATTATACGGAAGAATACCCGCTGGTCTTTCATTTTATCGCCTTGATTCTTTTCCTTAAACTGATCGAAGCACCCAGGCATCGCCTCTTTGATCTGATCCTTGGCCTGCTTCTGTCCATCAGCTTTTTGTTCCGCCCGAATAACGCCATTGTAGAAGCGGTGGTGATCCTTGCCCTTGCCGGCGCCCTGCTGATGCAGCGTAAATTCCGTCTGCTCGTTATTTCAGCATTCTGGATCGCCCTTGGATTTTTGATTCCCATCCTGATCACATCCGTCTACTTTGCCTATCATGGATTGTTTCAAGACATGCTTGAGGCTTCCATTTTATACAACCTCGCATACAGCAGCACCCAACTGACTGCAACCTCCCCACTGGTGATTGGCTTTGAATTCCTAAACCTCTCGGCATGGATTGCGCTCATTGGCTACCTGCTCGTCATCATACGTCTCAGAAATTATTTTGGCAGCTCTTCCTTTTATCTTCTCATCGTACTTCTTGTCGGCATGCCCGCAGCGGTCTATCTCAGCGACCCCGCCAAGCGGAATTATGGACACTACTTTATAAACTGGCTTCCTTTTGTCGCCCTCCTGAGCGGATTTGCCTTCCACACCGTTCGCGAAAAACTGTCCGCCTTTACGAAGAATATTCAAATCCCGTCCATTCTTCCAATCATCATTGCGCTGGCCGCATCGCTGGGATTTTTTATCCTCAGCGGACGCGCCATCATCTATCAAAAAGCATTAGATCGTCTCCTCAACGGGCCGGAGCGTGAACTGAGATCCCAAGTCTCCATTTATGTGGAAAACCACACCCGCCCCGGCGAGTACGTGCTCTTTTGGGCAACGCATCCGGGGGAAAATTTCATGTCTCACCGCGATGCGCCTTATTCAACCTTGTTCTACCCCATGATGGTTGACTCAGAAATTTCGGATCGCTTGAATGCAGATTTTCTAATGGATATCAAGCGCAATCCCCCCGTCCTCATCGTGGACATGGGACGTCTTACCATCCCATCTCTCAACCCGGAAAAACGCGCTGAACAAATTGATGTGGGACTTGGTCTGGAGTATCCACCCGATAACCTGGAGGATGTTCTTCAATTTATCGAGAAGAACTATGCTCTGGAGGCCGTCATAAAGGGAAGACCCATCTATCGTCTTTACGGCACAACCAGGCCATAAACCTGAAACGATTCTTTAAGCCGCGCGTCGGGTGGATTCGCGAACATGCGTGCTATAATCTTTTTTGCCCATGTCCTTCGCCCATCTGCACGTCCACACTGAATACTCCCTGCTGGATGGCTTCTCGAATATCAAGAAGCTGGTTCAACGCGTCAAGGAAATGGACATGCCCGCCGTGGCGATCACCGACCACGGCACGATGTTTGGGGTGATCGATTTTTACAAAGCCGCCAAATCAGAGGGAATCAAGCCCATCATCGGGTTGGAAGCCTACATGGCTGCGCGCGGCATGAAGGACAAGGATTCAAAACTCGATCGTTCGTCCTTTCACCTGCTCCTGCTTGCGGAAAACGAAACTGGCTACAAGAATCTATTAAAGATCGCCTCCGCTGCGCAACTGGAAGGTTTCTATTATTACCCCCGCATTGACCATGACTTCCTGGCCGCTCATTCCGAGGGACTGATCTGCACCTCGGGCTGTATGTCTGCGGAGATTCCGCGCGCGCTGTTGAATGAAAACCCTCAAGAAGCCGTGCGCCGTATGAATTGGTATTACGATGTCTTTGGCAAAGACAACTTCTTCGTTGAGCTGCAGCAGCACAACATTAAAGAAATTACCGACTTAAATAAAAAATTGTTGGAGATGGGTGCGCGCTACGAAGCGAACTACATCGCCACCAACGATGTGCACTACGTCAATCAAGAGGATGCGCGTTTGCAGGATATTCTGCTCGCCATCCAGACCAACTCCACGTTCAACGACCCTGATCGAATGCGTATGACGGACGATTCCTATTTCCTGCGCTCGCCGTCAGAGATGAGCCGACTCTTCGCCGAAGTGCCGTCTTCGCTTTCAAACACCCTGCTCATCGCTGAACGCTGTAATGTGGACCTTGGCTTCAAAGGCTATCACCTGCCTGAGTTCCCCGTCCCCGCGGGGCATACGGCTGAGACCTACCTGCGTGAGTTGTGCGAAGCCGGGGCGAGGAAAAAGTATAAGGAAGACGCAACCAGCCCAAAGATTAAAGAAAGACTCGACTACGAATTAAGCGTCGTCCACAGCATGGGATTCGACGCCTACTTCCTGATCGTGTGGGACCTGTGTCGCTTTGCTCGTGACAATGAGATTTGGTACAACGCGCGCGGTTCCGCGGCGGGTTCGATCATCGCGTACACGCTTGAAATTACGATTGTCGACCCCCTTGAACATGCACTCATCTTTGAACGCTTCTTGAATCCCGGGCGTATCTCGATGCCCGATATCGACCTTGACTTCCGCGATGACCGCCGCTCTGAAATGCTGGAATATTGCGCGCGCAAATACGGTGATGACAAGGTGGCGCAGATCATCACCTTCGGCACGATGGGGACGAAGGCCGCCATCCGTGACGTGGCGCGTGTGATGGAAATTCCGCTGCCCGAAGTGGACCGCGTTGCCAAGCTCGTGCCCTTCGTGTCGGGCCGTCCAACCACCATGAAGGACGCGATGGAAATCGCCGAGTTCAAGGAAATTTACAACAAGCAACAGCACCTGCGCGATGTGATCGACATTGCCGCGAAAATGGAAGGGACGGTCCGCAACGCAGGCACACATGCGGCGGGTGTGGTGATCTCAGATAAACCGATCATGGATTATCTGCCGCTGCACCGCCCAACCTCCAACTCGGAGGAAACGCCCATCAAATCGGTGACCCAGTTTGAAATGGGCATCCTCGATTCACTGGGCATGTTGAAGGTGGACTTCCTCGGCCTGATCACGTTGACCGTGATGGCGCGCGCCTGTGACATGATCTATAAACGCCACGGCATTAAATTCGATTTAAATAATATCCCGCTCGACGACGCGAAATCCTTTGAATTGATGGGAAGCGGGCAAACGGCCGGGTTGTTCCAAATAGAGGGAGGGGGAATGACGCGCTGGCTCGTCCAGATGAAGCCAAAGACATTGGAAAATATCATCGCGATGGTGGCCCTGTATCGCCCCGGCCCGATGGCCTTCATCCCTGATTACATCGCGCGGATGCACGGCGAAGCGGAAGTGGAATATCGTCACCCCGCCATGGAACCGATCTTCCAGGACACCTACGGCATTCCCGTTTATCAGGAACAACTGATGCGCGCCGCCGTGGAACTGGCGGGCTACACTCCATCTGAATCCGATGAATTGCGCAAGGCGATCTCAAAGAAGAAAAAAGAAGATATCGAAAAGCACCGCGCCAAGTTCGTGAAGGGCGCTGTTGAAAAAGGCATGGATCAATCCACCGCCGATGCGATCTACACAGACTGGGAAGAGTTCGCGAGGTATGGATTCAACAAATCTCACGCCGCCGATTACGGCGTTATCGCCGTGCAGACGGCGTATCTCAAAGCGCATTATCCTGCCGAATACATGGCGGCGCTCATGTCTGCTTCGGCGGGGCAGACCGAAAAGGTGGCGCTCTACGTTGCGGATGCACGCGCCATGGGCGTGCCCGTTCTCGCGCCAGACATCAACGCTTCGATGTGGGATTTCAATATTGAAGATGTTCCTGCTCAAGCCGCCGTCCACGGCGGCGGGGATGCTGACGCAAATAAAAAAATCCCCAGCATCCGCTTTGGCCTGGGCGCAATCAAGAATGTCAGCGAGAACGCCATCGAAATCGTCATCGAAGCCCGCAACGACGGCAAATTCACAGACCTGAACGACTTCGCCCGCCGTGTGGATTTGCGCGCCGTTGGCAAACGCTCACTCGAATGTCTCATCAAAGTCGGCGCGCTCGATTCGTTCGGCAACCGCGCCTCCATGCTCGGCTCGCTGGACCGCATCGTCGCCATCAGCAGCAACCACTTCCGCGCCGCCGACGCGGGACAAATGAGTCTCTTCGGCACATCCACAGGCATCATCGAAGAAATCCACCTGCCCGAAGTGAAGGATGTCGAAAAACGCGACATGCTCAACTGGGAGCGCGAACTCATCGGCCTGTACATCTCCGACCACCCGCTCAACGAATTCCAAACCCAGCTCGCGCAAATCGTCAGTTATTTTTCGGGTCAACTGCCCGAGGCCAACCACGAAGAAAAAGTCCGCGTGGCGGGGCTGATCAACGCCGTGCGCCCGTACACCACCAAAACGGGCAAGCCCATGGGCTTCGTCACCATCGAAGATATTCAAGGCAACATCGAACTCGTGCTCTTCCCCAAAACCTGGGAAAAATTCCGCGACGGCATGACCATCGGGCAGATCGTCATCGTCGAAGGCAAGGTGGACCAAAGCAACCCGCCGCCCAAAATTCTGGTGGATACGATCCGCACAGAAATAAAAATGACCGTTGCGGCGGATGACCCCTACGCCAAACAGGATGCGACCCCCAAGCCGCTGCTCCCGCGCGCAGAAGCGGACTCACCCCGCCGCCCTGCCGCGCCTCAACCCAAGCCGACACCCTTCGATCAAACTCAGGGCAAGCCTGCTCTCGTCCAAAAAGCGACTCAACCGCCCAGGCCTGTCGCTCCAAAACCCATGCCACAAGTTGCAGAGACTCCCGCAGTCTACAACGCGGACGACAATATGCCCCCGCCGCCAGATAACTTCCCTGATGGCTGGGACAGTGAATGGCAGCCGACTTTCGACGATGCCGTCATCGCATCCAAACCTGAGCCGAAATTTAAAAAGAATGAAGAAGTGACTCCGCCGCTGGTGACTCGCGCTGTTGAAGCGTTGGCAAAAGTCGAAGAACCGGAGCAGGCCGAAGACCGGCACGAAGCGGTTCTTCAGTCCATGTATATGCCGCTGGCAAAAGAGAACAAGGACAAGGAACATCCGCCGCGGCAGATCACCGTGCTGCTCCGTCCAACGGGCGACAGGGAGCGCGACAAGCGCCGCATCAAGACCCTGTACGGCACGTTGATCTCGTATCATGGGCGCGATAAATTTAGTTTTCAAATTTTCGAGAACGGCAAAGGCCACCTGATCGATTTCCCCAACGACACCACGCGCATCTGCCCCGAACTGCTTGACCGCCTCAAGAAACTCATGGGCGAAGAAAGCTGGCGCGTGGAAGAGATTACGTTTCAGTAGGGACACGGCGTTGCCGTGTCCTTTTTATTTTTGGTTATAATCGCACTCATGAACAAGGCATTTGCAGTCCCGACGGTTGACGTTCGCAAACGGATTCCAAAATCCGTAATTCGCGCCGTTGCAAATCAAATTGCCAAAGAGTTCAAGCCCAAAAAGATCATCCTGTTCGGCTCGTATGCGCGCGGCAACCCACGCCCCGAAAGCGACCTTGACCTGCTCGTCATCATGAACACGCCATTGAAAGAATGGCAGCAGACGCTGGAAATCCGTCGTTCGCTGGGTGTGATGTTCGGCATGGACTTGATCGTCCAGACCCCCAAGCGGCTCGAACAGCGCCTGAAAATGGGCGATTCGTTTTTGCAGGATGTGATGAAAGAGGGAAAGGTCTTGTATGAATCCCGCAGTGGATGAATGGGTCGCCAAAGCGGAGGAAAACTGGCACGTGGAAGAGATTACGTTTCAGTAGCCTATAAACAAAAAGAGACTGAAAGAACTTATCTATCAGTTTCTTTTTGTAAATTAACTAACGCAAAAACTGGTTTTGCTTTACGTACCATGGGGTAACAACACTTAGCAACTTATTAAACCAACCTTCTTCCGAGACTTTTAACCAATTCAAATTGCGAAGATTATGAGGTAAATCACAATCATCTAGGAGAATAGGGATAATAAATATTTTACCTTCAGGTCTGTAGGCTTGATATTTCAGAGCGAGTTGCAACTCCTTATTTTTATACCCAATTTTATCCTGAGTTTCTTTTGACAAGAAAATCAAAAAATAATCTGCTTTTTCTATATTCTTTTCTACATCTATCTCCCAGTTAGATCCAGGCAAGAGACTATTTTTATCGAACCAAGTAACCACTCCGTAGTCATTTAACTCAACCACTATGCCTCTAACAGTTTTTTCGTCTTCTCTTGCATAAGATATAAATGCAACAGACAACTCAACATCCACTACCCCGTTTTTTATAGGTAGATTTCTTACATCAAAATACTTGTCGCTATTTGGGGATTTGAATCGGATTGATATATGACCCGGTTTGTTAGCGTTTCGTATTTCAGCCTGAAAACCATGAATCTGTACCTCCTTCCCATTTTGTGTGATTAATCTTAGTGTATGAATTTCTGTTTCAATTAACTTAATTTCCGTGATTTCATCCATAGGGATGAAATCAAAGAACTTCATAATTTGCTCTCTAGTTATTCCTATATATATTCGGCTGTTTTTCTCATTTCCCACTTGCTCATTAAGATGTTCGTTGTTTTCAGCAGTAATAAATGGAACAACATTTTCAAAGCCCATTATGTTCGCTTTAGTGTTTATTGTTCCAGTAACCACTTTTCCTGGTTTCAAATGTATTTCTACCAACTTTAAGTCAAACTTCGCTATGTCCATGCTTCCACCTTCTTTCAGGGAAATCTGAATATATCATCCGAACTTGGAAATTATAAACAACAATTTGGTTTAGGATTTGTGAGTTGTTATTACAATACATATCTCATTACTTTTTTACAACTTGCCCACGCATA
>JACPVB010000036.1 GCA_016191985.1 Chloroflexota bacterium
GTTGGTTGTGGCCTTTGCAAGCATTACCTTGAAGCAATCGCAAGTGGCAGTCGGTTTTGTGCTTGCGCTCACCTGCCGTGACCTTTCCTATTTTCTTGGAAATCCATACATGGGGGTGCCCGGTCCCCGTTTGCAGGCTGCGCCCATCCCAGTTCTCGGTGACATTCCTATCATCGGGCAACTCTTCTTCCGTCAGGATCCCATCACCTATATCAGTTTTATCGCCATCTTCCTCGCGTGGATGTGGATCTTCCGCACCCGTCCCGGTTTGATGCTGCAGGGCATCGGCGAAAAGCCCGCCGCGGCATTTATTCGCGGCGCGAACGTCAACCTCATGCGCTATGTCTACACGGTCATCGGCGGCGCGTTGATCGGCCTGGCCGGCCCCGCATATTCCCTTGCCATTCGCGCAGGCTGGATGGGTACCATCTCCGGCCTCGATGGTATCGGGTGGATCGCGCTCTCCATCACCATCTTCGGCGGATGGAATCCATCCCGTGCAGCGTTTGGCGCGTATCTCTTTGCGTTCCTACAATGGCTTGGCCTGGTTCTGCAGCCCGTGCTTACGCAAGTCCCTTCGCAGGTGTTGCAGGTTGCCCCGTTCCCGCTGATGATCCTTACTTTGCTGCTGGTCAATATCGGCGATACCGAATGGGTGGAACGCACCCTTGCCGCGATGCCCGAAACCACGCGCAAGTTCCTATCCAAACTTTTGCGGGCCATGCGCGCCTCCCCACCTGCGGCGTTGGGTGTGCCGTTTGAGAGGGATTAAGTCGGGTGTACGAAGATTGTTTGCAAAGAATTGTTGAAGTGGGAGAGTGAAAAGTGGAAAGTGGATTTCAAAAAGGACTCTCACGGCATCAGGCCTGAGAGTCCTTTTGATAAGAAACTACTCTGCTAGTACAACCCTGTCTTTACCCGCATTTTTTCCTTTCTTCAAGGCGCCCTCAGCTATATCTACAAGTGTGTTGACGTTATCTCCGTGCCTTGGAAAGGTGGCAATGCCGATGGTGATACTGGTTGGAAACTGCCACGCTTTCGATGCCTCTCTGATGGCGGAACACAAACGTTCCCCAACGATAATTGCCCCGTCACTGGTTGTATTTGGTAAAACTGCGATGAATTCATCACCAGCGCGCCAGCGGGCAACAAAGTCTCCGGGACGTAATTTCTCAGAGAGTGCTGTGCTGATTTTTTGGATCATGCCATCGCCTGCGGCATAGCTGATGTTGTTGTAACGGGTCAATTCATCGCCATCCATAAGTAGAATTGAAATAGGAAATTATAGGAACCGGTTAAAGGGTCCAGCCGGTAGAATTCAGTGGATAACATGGTCATAACAAATTTCCTCACTTTAGTGACTTGGTATTTATAAAAGTATAGCGTTTTTTTAATGTAATACAACCGTATTTTCAAAATTGAAGCCTTCTGGAAGCAGCCATAATCCTTGCACAATAACACGGGCTGCATCATCACCTGCGGAAAGATTTTTTTTATTAATTGGGGGCTTTTAAGACATGTCAAGTCTTTCTTTATATCGGGTAAAATTACGGCGCTATGAAAAATTTCACTGGGTACAAATGCTCGCTTTGTGGGACCGAATATCTACCGGGACAAGCCACATACACCTGCCCGAAAGACGGCGGCAACCTGGATATTATTCTTGACTATGCTTCCATCCGAAAAAAATTTCAGCCGGAGGATATTACTTCGCGGACTGAATCTTCTTTGTGGAGATACCTGCCGCTTTTACCTGTTTCTGAACCCGCAGGGAATTCCACTCCTTTGCACGCCTCAGGCTGGACCCCGGTATTTGCCCTGCCGCGATTGGCAGAAAAGCTACACCTCAAGCATCTCTGGCTTAAAGACGAGTCTCGCAACCCCACAGCTTCGTTCAAGGACAGGGCCAGTGCCGTGGTTGTCACCCGCGCCCAGGAATTAAAATCTGAGGTCGTGGTGACGGCATCCACTGGCAACGCGGGCGCGGCTTTGGCGGGCATGTCTGCCGCGGTGGGACAAAAAGCCGTCATCTTCGCGCCCAAGTCTGCGCCGCAAGCGAAGGTGGCGCAACTGCTCGTCTTCGGCGCAAAAGTGATTTTGGTGGATGGCACCTACGACGATGCCTTTGACCTGACCATAAAAGCCGCGCAGGAATTTGGCTGGTATTGCCGCAACACGGGCTACAATCCATTTACCGCGGAAGGTAAGAAGACCGCCGCCTTTGAAATTTGGGAATGGTGGATCGAGGCGCATCGCGAGTGGCATAAAAAAAACGGCATCCTGGACGACCATTCGCCGTTGACAATTTTTGTCTCCGTGGGCGATGGCAACATCATCTCCGGCATTCACAAGGGATTTAAAGATTTAATGGCGCTGGGCTGGATTCCAAACATGCCGCGCATCATCGGTGTGCAGGCGGTTGGCTCCGCCGCGATTGCCAATGCCTTTCATGCAAATACCGAAGTCATCACCCCCGTCTCAGCCGCAACAATTGCGGACAGTATCTCGGTGGATTTGCCACGAGATGGAATCCGCGCAGTGCGTGCGGCGAAGGAAACAAACGGGACCTATATCACGGTGACTGATGATGAGATCATCCAGTCTATTGCGGAGCTTGGGAAGATGGGAGTCTTTGCCGAACCTGCCGGGGCGACGGCGTATGCCGGTCTGGTCAAAGCAACAGGCTTGGGCGCGGTGGGAAGCGATGATCCCATCCTGGTGTTGAATACCGGCAGCGGCTTGAAGGATGTTCGTGCGGCGATGCAGGCTGTTCAGTCTGCCCCGATTATTGAACCAAATTTAGATGCGGTGAAAAAACTTTTATGAGCGACAAACCTAAAACCTGGAGCATGTCTTTTCGTTATACGGTTGCCCTGTTTATTTTTCTGGCTTTTGTGGCGTTGTTGATTTACGCGCACGAAGCGGTGAAGGCCTTGATCATTGCCGCCTTCGTTGCGTATTTGATCAGCCCGGCGGTAACCTACTTAATGGCGAGGACGAAGTTATCACGTACCGCGGCTGTGAATGTTGTTTATTTTTCCGCGCTGGTTTTTTTGGTGGGCGTGCCCGCCACGTTGACGCCGATCTTTTTTGATGAAATAAAGATCGTTGCGCAGGACTTGCTGGCCCTTTCGACAGAAATGAGCAGGACGCTTTCACGGCCTGTCCATTTTGGCGGAATGGTGTTTCATTTTGAACAACTTGGTGAAAGCCTGGGGCATGTGCAGGATGCCGTTCTGACGCCGCTGCCCGAGGAGGCATTGGCTTTGCTGGAGACAACATCCGTCAGCGTTTTGTGGTCTCTGGTGATTCTTGTCAGCGTGCATTTGTTCATGAGCGAGTGGCCGCGCATCCGCCAGTGGATGATCGAGCTTGCACCCGCGGATTATCATGAGGATATGCAGGAGCTGTACGCCCGCCTGCGCGAGGTGTGGATGGCCTATTTGCGCGGACAGATCGTGTTGATGGTGGTGGTGGGGGTTGTCTTCACCATTGCCTGGGCCATCATGGGAATCCCCGGCGCTTTGGTGCTGGGCGTGCTCGCGGGCCTGTTCACGCTCGTTCCCGATGTTGGACCTTTCCTGGCGGTTGCGGTGGCGTTTGCCGTCGCCCTGCTGGAAGGCTCAAGCTGGATCCCGCTATCCAATGTTTTGGTGGCGGTGATCGTTTTTCTGGTGTATCTCGTTCTGATCAACCTGAAGAATTTTTTCCTGCGTCCGTACATCATGGGGCGCAGCCTGCACATGAATGAGGCATTGATCTTTATTTCGATCATGATCGCGACGATCCTGGAGGGCATTATGGGCGCGCTGCTGATCGTGCCCGTGCTTGCTTCGGTGATCGTCATTTCCAAATATTTACGCCGCCGTGTGTTGGGACTGCCTCCCTTTGAAAGCGATGATACCCGTCAGTTCAGCGCTCCCGCTCACAAAATAAAACCGAAGGCCCGCAACTCCAACCGTGAAAAGAAAAATAATTCATGAAAATCACTTATTCGATCATTGCCCCGATCTATAACGAAATCGATAACCTTTCCGAACTTCATCGCAGAGTTACGGAAGTGATGGACTCGTCCGGGGAACCCTGGGAGCTTATCCTTGTGGATGACGGTTCCACAGACGGTTCCACCGAAAAGATCCGTGAACTGGCCGAGGCCGATTCGCGCATTCGTCCAGTGATCTTCGCCCGTAACTTTGGTCACCAGCCTGCAATCACCGCAGGTTGGGACTATGCCAGAGGCGACGCGGTCGTAATCATTGACGCGGATTTGCAGGACCCGCCTGAAGTGATCCTTGAACTTGCAAAAAAGTGGAAGGAAGGCTATGAAGTGGTCTATGCTGTGCGTGCGGAACGCGAGGGAGAGACCTGGTTCAAGAAATTCACCGCCGCCGCTTTTTACCGCCTCATCTATAGCATTACGGATGTGAAAATTCCTGTGGACACCGGCGATTTCCGCCTAATGGACCGCAAGGTGGTGAACGTGCTGAAGCAGATGCGTGAACGCCACCGCTTCCCGCGCGGCATGTCCGCCTGGGTGGGTTTCCGTCAGATCGGCGTGGAATACAAACGTGCCGCCCGCGTGGCCGGTGTGACAAAATATCCATTCAACAAGATGGTCAAACTTGCGCTAAATGCCATAACGAGCTTTTCATATTTCCCCTTACAGGTGGCTACATTCTTCGGGTTTGTTTCAGCAGGGGTTGCCATCCTTGCCATTCCCATTGTCATTTACATGCGTATACTGGGGTCGGGCGCATTCTTCGGCCAGGCCACCACGTTGATCGCGGTGCTCTTCCTCGGCGGCGTGCAGTTGATCTCGCTTGGGATTCTGGGCGAATACATCGGGCGTCTTTATGATGAAGCCAAAGCCAGGCCTTTGTATATCGTCAGTGAAGCGCCGGAAGAGCAGTAAGCAATAATTAGTGAGTGGTAACCAGTAGCCAGTCGGCGACTCCCTTCGGATGCCGCCGACTTTTTCTTCTTTCCTCTTTTATCACTTCGACAAACTCAGCACAAACCTTCCCTATGAATCTATCTTTTCTTAAAGACCGACCCTTCCTCAAAGAAATGCTGGTGATTGCCGTCCCCATTTCATTTCAACAATTGATCAACGCCTCGCTCAACATGATCGACGTCATCATGGTGGGACAGTTGGGTGAGACCTCCATTGCGGCGCTTGGTTTATCCAACCAGGTTTTCTTCGTGCTGATCCTTTTACTGTTTGGCACCACCAGCGGCATGGCTATCTTCACTGCCCAGTTTTGGGGCAAGCAGGAACTTGAACCCATCCGCAAAGTGCTGGGCATGAGCGTCATCACCACCTCACTCATCGCGCTCGCCTTTACCCTCGCGGCCACACTCATGCCGCGCACCGTCCTTGGTTTTTACACAAACGATGCAGAAGTGATCGAGATCGGCTCGCAATATCTTCGCATCGTCGGCCTCAGCTACATCCCCGTCGCCATCGCCACTTCCTACATCGCAGTTTTGCGGAGCATTCAACTGGTGCGCCTGACAGTCATTGCAACGGTCAGCGCATTAGTCTTTAAGACGATCCTCGGCTACATGCTCATCTTCGGCATTTGGATATTTCCTCCGCTTGGAGTCCGTGGCGCGGCGATTGGCACCGCCTCAGGCTGGACCCTGGAACTGATCCTGCTCATCGGCTTTGTCTACGCCCAAAGGACTCCGCTCGCCTCCAACCTGCGGACCTTGTTCTCCTTTGACCTATCCTTCTTCGCCCGCGTCTTGCGGACGACGTTACCCGCCATGGCAAACGAATTATTTTGGTCGGTGGGCATCACCACCTACAACGCCATCTACGCCCATATCGGCACGGACTCCATTGCCGCGATCAATGTCAACGCGACGATTGAGGAACTTGGCTTTGTCGTTTTTATGGGTCTCGGCAATGCCTGCGCGGTGATGGTGGGCAACCGCATCGGTGCGGGGAAAAAAGAGGAAGCCTACGAAACCGTCCGCCGGGTGATTATCCTCAGCGTTTCCGCTGCGTGGATCGTTGGCCTGATCGTCTTTTCCCTGCGGGATGTTGTAGTCGGCTTGTATGACCTCTCCCCGAATGGCGTCACCAATGTTCGTATGTTGATGTTGATGATGGCCTGCACGCTGTGGATTCGCATGTTCAACTTTTCAACATTCATCGGCGCCTTGCGTGCAGGCGGTGACACCCGCTTTGCGCTTCTTATGGAGATATGCTCCATCTGGCTGATCGGCGTCCCTGCCGCATATTTTGCCGCGTTCGTATTGCACCTGCCCGTCTATTATGTTTATCTCTTCGTCATATTGGAGGAAATTGCCAAAGCCTTCGTCAGCGCATGGCGGTTCCGGTCACGGAAATGGATTCATGATCTGGTAAATGTCTAAGAAAGTGTCTGAATCGCAGGGACACAGCGAGTCGATTCATAGTTTTGACCATCAAACCGTTCCGCTGGGTCCCTACAAATCCGTATCTAAAGTTGAATTTTCAGGCACACTCTAAAACCGTGTGTATTTTAAGATCCAGACGATGCACAGAAAAAATTCCAAAAAACTGTTCTTTCCGTATGTTCCGTTAATTCCGTGTACAAAAATAAAGAGGCTGCCATTTTCCCGGCAGCCTCTTTCACATTTATGTAATTTCCTTTGGCTGATTCGGCAGAATGATCGTTTCGCTTCGGATGGTTTTTTCCAGGCTGGCAATCAATTCCTGCCAGTTTCTGAAGTAGGTCACTTCACCGCTGTGGGTATCCTGCAAGCGGACACGCCATTCGATGCTGGCGGCATCCTGCTTTACAACCCAAATACGCAAAGTGAAAAGATGCGCTTTGGCAAGAGTTTCCTGAGTATCAGGGAGCATGGAGTTTCATTTCTCCTCCGCCCATGAAGGCTTGTGATTTTTGGAAGAAATCGGACAAGCCTTCACGAGTGCGTGGAACGTTTACGGCGTGTGAAATTCAAGGATAAGTTGCGGACGGGAGCTAGCGCCCCCGGCATTGCCGCTGTACAGATTGAGAAAATTAGCTGCGGCATTGTTGTTATCGTCCAATTTGAAGCGCAGGCGGATTTGTGTCAGGCCGCCGCCGACCGCCAGTTTGTTGATATAAGCCTTCCCATTGCTGAGGTTGAGGCTGTACCAGCCGCCGCTCAACGCCGTATTGAAGGGACCGAGAGTCTTGCTGGCTGTGGTTTGGAAATCGGCAGCCTGCAAGGCAGAGGCTCCGAACACGCCCTTTCTAATATCCACTACAAAACCCTGGAACATGCCGACCGGGTTGCCACCGCCCAAAACACTATGTCTCCTGACCTTGAGCGTCACTTTGGTGATGACGGCATTATCCGGCAGGCTGGAGGTGTTGAATGACAGGATGGAGCGGAATTGTTTTCTCGCGGCATCATCCCCAAGGCGCAGGGTTGAGGCGGCGGCATTCAGCGTGCCGCCCTTTCCGCTGATTTCTGTCGATTCAAGCGCCCATCCATCCTGCGCAGCGGACGAGTTATAAGTTTGGGTTGTGGTCACTTGATGGGTTTCGGCGTCGGAACTTGTCAGGCTTTCGGCATCGCCGTTGTACGTGGCAGTGAGAGTCTTTTTGCCCGGCGTGCTGAAATTGACAGTACAGCTTCCTGCTCCGCCGACCAATGTGATTTGGCAATTAGTATCTGCCCCGCTGATGTCTACTGTGCCGGTAGGGGTGATACGCGAACCATTTATAGTCACGCTGACAGAAACGGCTTGATTGGGCTTGGAAGGATCAGGCGTGTCGGTTGTAATGGTCGTGGTCGTCACTTGTGGGGGGATCGCCTTCCAAAGTTCCTGGCCTTGGGAACCGTCGTCATACCAGAACAACAGATCCCCATTGACCGGATACAATCCATAAATGGTACCGCCCGCGCCGTTTATGTCGGTTAAACTGAACGTCCCGTTCACTGTGCCATCAGTCTGCCAGATTTCCATGCCATCGCCGATGTCCGCGACGAAATAAATCAGTCCATTCATTTCAGCGGAAAAATAAACCTCGGTATCCCCGGATGGATTCAATTCCGTGAGCGGGGCAGTGCCTGCTTCCGTGCCATCGGATTTCCAAAGTTCCAATCCGAGCGTGTCGTCGCGGGCAAGGAAAAGTAATTGATCGTTGACTACCGTAAAGAAGGGGATGTCTGTGTTGACGAAGGCGGAAGATGCTCCGTCACGAATATCCTTTACCAGCCCTGTGCCTGCCAAAGTTCCATCCGTCTTCCATAATTCATTTCCATGAGAGCCATCAAAAGCAGTGAAGAACAGGGTATTCCCAATGGAGGCGATAAAGTTAGGAATGGAACTATGTGGATTGGGCGGCAGGTTGCCATCATCGCCGGGGAAGATATCCATCAACATCTGAGTCCCACTTGTGCTTCCATCGCTTTTCCATAATTCCGCTCCGTTAATTCCATCATCGGCCTGGAAGAACAATGCCCCATTAAATTCTGCGAAATCAGAGACGGCAGAATCTCCATCTGCGCGAATATCCTTCACTAATACGGTTCCATCAGATGTGCCATCTGTTTTCCAAAGTTCTTCGCCCAGGCTCGCGTCCCTGGCGCGGAAATAGACAGCGCCGTTGAAGGGAAACAATTGATCGGGATACGAACCATCCACGCCATCGGAACCGGTATTGATATCTTTGACCAACACAGCACTCGTATAAGGTGGGCTGCTCTTCCATAACTCGGTACCTTTATCCGGCGGCGCGTTTCCCGCATCGCTTCCGGCAAAGATGAGGTCGCTGCCCAGCAAGGCAGGTCCGGAGAGACCGCTGGAATTGGAACCCGGGTTCACGTCATGAATCAAATGCGTGCCAGCCTCCGTCCCATCGCTCACCCAGGGTTCAGTCCCATTCGTGCCATCATCCGCCTGAAAAAGCAGAAGATTGCCTCTCGCTGTTAAGTTATATGGGATGCCGCTGTTCGCGCCCACCTGAATATCCTTGACGATATCCGTCCCTGCGGCAGTGCCATCGCTCTTCCACAATTCGTATCCGTGAGAGCCATCATCGAGCGAAAAATAAACGGCATTTCCGAGAACGACTTCGCCCGCTGTGGATGTTCCCGCGGAGCCGGGCGTAATATCCTCAACCAGCGAAAGTGTCGCGGCTGGGGGTGATTGCATGGGCGCGGCAAAGGCAAATTGAGCTGGTAATCCTGCCGCTGCCAGAATAATTGCCATCACAATGGAAAAGAATCGAAACACTCTTGTTTTCATGGTCATCTCCTTCAGTAAATTGGTTGACTATCACCAGTGTATGGATTGACCGTTTCAAAAGCGTTTCGTGGATGAAGATCACCCGCCTCTTTTCTGGACCCTGGCAGGGATCTGACCATCCGGCGTGAGTCCAATCCTCAGGCGGAGTTGGATGTCATTGCCCTGCAAAAATTGGATGTCAAAATTCTGCACCACCAACGCGGCAAGATGGGGCAATTCGACCAAGCTAAACGGACGCCCAATGCAGGTATGCGCTCCGCCGCCGAAGGGGAAATACGTCCACGGGGTGATTGGATTTTTGAATCGTTCGGGTTTGAATTCCTCTGGCGATTCGAAGTAGCGGACGTCACGATGAGTGACCCATGAACTGATAAAAATATTCGTCCCTGCGGGCAGGTCTTGGCCGAGAATGCTCAGGGGTTGGAACAACTCTCTGGTGTTGAGCCAGCCTCCTGTAGGAAAGAGGCGCAGTGTCTCATGCAGGGCAAGGGACGCATATCCGCGAGTCGCCTCATTTAGCGGACGAGTCCGTGCATCCTTACAAAAAGATTCAAAGGCATTTGGGTTATTGCTGAAGAGATGGAACATCCACACCAAGGCCGCCATGCTGGTATCGAGGCTGGCGCTGAGCATGGTGAGAGTCTGATCGTATTTCTCCTGCATGGGCAGGGAATCGAGGATGCGGGTGAGCGGCGTGGGCTGCCAATGCGCGGACATATATTCCAGCGCCTCATCCACAATGGGATGGCGCACACGCCCTGATTGCAAATAATGTCCTTCGGGCATTGCGGCGCGCCCGAGAAAAAACTCGGAACCCTGCGCAAGGATATTGAGAAGTTCCCGTGTATCTCGCGGAGTGAGTTGATGCAGCCCATACACCGCGCGGATGGTGGCTTGATAGACGAGATCGAATAGCGCGCGGGCGAGATCAATTTCACCAGCGCGCCATTCATCGAGAAGA
>JACPVB010000173.1 GCA_016191985.1 Chloroflexota bacterium
GATTCAGATACGAACTTCGAGCTTGGCTCCCAATATGATGAAAAAGGCGACCAGCTCCAACTCGTCATGCTCATCATGGCGCTTGGCCTTGCGCTTGCCGCCTGGGGCTCTCTGCTTGGCGCGGAAAGCAACATGCGCATCTTGTTCTCCCTCTTCGGTCTAATCACCTTCATCGCCGGACTTATCGTTTATTTCTTCATGGTCCCAGTCATCGCCTAGGCATAGACAGAAAACAAAAGGCGCGCCTCTAACAGGGTGCGCCTTTTTTATCGGAAATTTCATCGAACTGTCCGAGGCATTTTTTTCAATCTCGTTGGTATAATAACAACATGACACCACAAACCTATCGTCAAACGATCAATGAATGGCGCAAGGAACGCAACGAAACCATCCGCAAGGAAAATGGATGGCTCGCCCTTTCCGGTCTCTACTGGCTGAAGCTTGGAAAAAACCAAATTGGCTCGGAGCCAAAATCCGAAGTCCAATTGCCGGAGCGTGTTCCAGCGAATATTGGGTACTTTGATTACAACGGCAGGTCGGTCACCTTCCGCGCAGCTGCCGGCCAAAAGGTGCAGGTCAACGACAAGCAGACTGATTTTGCCATCCTGCAACCTGATATATCGGAAAACCCCAGCTACATCAAACTGGAGGATATCCAACTCGTCATCATTCAACGCGGCAATCGGATGGGCGTCCGCATGTGGGACAACCAACGCGAGGAACGCCGCTCCTTCCCCGCCCGCACCTGGTACGACATCGACGAAAAGTTTCGCATCGCTGGGACATACACCGCTTACGAACGCCCCAAAATGGCTTACTTCCCCGATATCACAGGTGAAAAATCCGAATTCCCCGTGGATGGATATTTGTCGTTTGAATTCGAGAGCCATCACTACCAACTGGACATCAACAAGGAAGATGACGGCACGCTCTTCATCCGCTTTTGGGACCCCACCAGCAAGGAAGCATCCTACCCCACTGGCCGCTACCTGATTGCGGACTTGGAATCCGACGGCAAAATCTTCCTCGACTTCAACAAAGCCTACAACCCGCCCTGCGCCTTTACCGACTTTGCCACCTGCGTCTTCGCCCCCGAACAAAACCATTTGGATTTCAACGTAACAGCCGGTGAAACCTATAACCGCCACGAGCACTAAAATCAAAACCGCCGCATTTCGCGGCGGTTGTTTTTTAGGGGAACATGTTTATCAACGCTTCTGGGACCCAAAACGCACCATGTCCAAAAGAGCCAACCACAATCGAAGCGGCCAATATCAGCACCCCAAAGACAATCAATATCCTATCGCGGAATTGATAGGTCAACACATCCAGCCATGTGCGCGGACCAACACCAAAGGCGCGCAAGTCCATCGCATCGATAATATCCTCGCTTGAGATAATGGCATGGATCGTCACAGGCACAAAGATCGGCCCCAGCTTGCGCACCTGCTGAATAATTCCGCCGCTGATCTTGTCCAATTCGTAACCGCGCGCTCGTTGGGCATCCATCGTCAGTTGGAAATCCCTGCCAAAAGTCGGGATGAAGCGCATGGTTAAATCCATGGCGTAGGCAAATTTATCGGGAAGGCCAACCCCTTTAAAGGTGATGCCATACAAGGATGGGTTCAGCGAATACGGAATGAGGATCGTCATCACCGCTATGCTCGAAACACGAACCAATTGGCTGACGGCGAAGAAGGCCCGTTCCACGGTCACCTTCAAAACAGGCGTCCAACCGAGGATGGAAAAAGAAGCCCTGAATTCACGGATCAAATGCTCTTCCTTGTATAGTTCAGTACCGCCGCGGCCAGTAAGAAATGTGAGAATTGCAAAGAAGAAAACAAAACCCACAATGAATAAAAATGCCCGTCGGATCTCGTGCCATTTCACCCCTGAGGTCAATAAGACAAACATGGCGATCACAAAAAATGGCAGTAGGAAGCGCACATCCCAAAATGAAAGGGTCGAGAACAGGAAGCACGCATAGAAAATCACCCACGCGCGCGGGTCAAAGGATTGGATGAGGGAATTTTCCCGTTTACGATAACGCCAGGCGACTAACATATAAACCGTTCTTTGTCATTGCGAGGAGCGCACTTGCGACGAAGCAATCGCCTCATATCAGGAGGTTGCTTCGGGCAAAAAACGCCCTCGCAATGACATATAAATTTATCTACCAGACTGTGTCCGTGTGGATTTGTACGCGACAACCAGCATCGGCACGAGGATGGCGGCGAAGATCAGGTTCGGACCGGCAGCGGGCAGGAACTCACCCACGATGGCGGCGGCAAGGCTGAACCCGTTGATCCAAATATCCGAAAGCGCGGCAAAGAGCAACCCAATGATATTGCCCAACATGCCCCAGGTGACGGCGGTTGCCACATCTTCGTTATCTTTGAAGAAGTAACGCACGGCAAAGATCAGCACAAACCCGACGAGGATGGCGATACCCGCAAAGAGCGAGATTTGCGCATCGCCAAAAATACCGTTATCCACGTCGAAGAATAACATGTTGGGCTGGTCGCGGTTCAGGAAGAACAGGAGAGCCGTGAGGACAGCTAACGCGCCGCTGATGTAAAGCACGGTATCCATGCTCTTCTTCTTATCGGAGAACAGCATCCACATGCCGGAGACGAGGCCGATCAGGCCGTTGCCAATGCTCCACTGCGGGGAGAGGCCGAAGCCCGTCAACGCGTCGCCAAACATGTTGCCGACCGCGCCCGTGAAGAAGCCCACAACAGGGCCAAAGGCAAAACCGAAGAACATTGGGATCGCAATGGCAGGGCGGAGCGCAACCTGGCTAAGTGAAGGCACGGCAAAGACAGTTCCATTGAACAGCCAGGAGAACACCGCATACAACGCCGCGCCGATGGCCATCCACACCACTTCGCGGGTGCCCACTTCCCAGGCCTTGTTTTCCTTCGTCATGTAATAGGCTGCGAAAGCGAGCGCAAGGCCGATGAGCACAAACACGAAGCGTGAGACCACACTCGATTGATCCACAGAGAAATTAAATAATGCGCCTTCGGTGGGTTCCTGTGCGCCCAGCACAAACATGATTACGCCGAACAAGGCAAGTACAACAACGAGAAAAATCAAAACGTTCTGCAATTTCTTATCCATTTTTACTTCTCTCCTTTTTATTTTGGACTGCACCAGCAAGCTGGTGCCTGTTGCGGCAGCAAGCTGCCGCGCTCCAGAGTTTAAATATGCGCCAACGCCTCTGCTCTCATAAACCTGCCCGTCGCGCCGAGTCGCTTGAGGTTGAGAGCCAGCAGCGAGGTGGGAATGAGGCGGTTGGCTTTGAGTCGATCAAAGTCGCGGAGCACATCCTGCGGTTTTCCATCGGCAACGAGTCTCCCATCATTGACCATCAAGACACGATTGGCGTAAATGGCCGCGAGATCAACATCATGAGTGATGAAAAGGATCGCCTCGAACGCAGGCAGTTGCAGGATCGAATCCATGAAGTTCATGTAATTCTGATAATCCTGTCCCGCGGTGGGTTCATCCATCACCAGAATGCGGGAACGCATGGCAAGGATGGCCGCAATACTCACGCGCTTTTGCTGGCCGAACGAAAGGGCCAGCGGCGGGTCGTTCTCTTTTTCAGAAAGGTTCACGATCTTAAGCGCCTCTTTCACCTCCAGTTCGATCTGTTCTTTGGTGTGTTTCATGTTTATCGGGCCAAATGCCAGCTCGTCATGAACGGTCGGCGCAAACAGCATATGGCTCGGGCTTTGAAACACATACCCCAGCGTCCGCGCGATCTGGGCAACACTTGCCTCGCGCGTATCATGACCATCCACCAGCACCCTGCCCGATTTGGGCTTGAGCAACCCGATGGCATGTTTTACAAAAGTTGTTTTGCCCGCCCCATTGGGGCCAAGCACCGCGATCACATCTCCGCGATTGATTTCAAGATTGATCCCATGCAGCACTTCATGTTCGACATCATAGCCGAACGCCACATTTTCAAATTTGACCAGCGCCTCTTTTTCCCCTTTGCCTGCCGCGCCGGGCAGGACTTTAATCTCCGCTGGGGCAGGGTCCTGCTTCGCGCGTTCGACAATTTCCTCTGCCGATATTTTCACTTCGCGATAGTTCACTACTTTTGATAACCCCGCAATATCTCCAAGGTAACGTATCCCTCCCTCGCTCATGAACATCACCCGCTCCGGGTGGATGCGCAGCACATCCTCCACGCGATGCTCCACCATCAACACGGACAAGCCCTGGTCCGCCAGCGCGCGGACGGCGTCCAACGTGTCCTGCGCGGAGGCAGGGTCGAGGCTGGCGAGCGGTTCATCCAACAGCAAAATGGACGGGCGCATGGCCAGCACACCCGCGAGCGCCACTTTTTGCTTTTCGCCGCCTGAAAGATTGAACGTCTCCCGATAGCGTAAATCGGAAATTTTCAAGAAATCAAGTGCCTCGTCCACGCGCTTGAAAATTTCCTCGCGCGGCATCCCAAGATTCTCCAGACCAAAAGCCACCTCGTTGATGACCTTTGTGCCGAGGATTTGCCGCTCGGGGTCTTGCAGCACGGTACCAATCTTTTGCGAGATTTGTGAAAGTTTCCAATCCTTTACTTCCTCGCCAAAGACAAGCACCCGCCCGTTGATTTCCCCTTTATATGAACGTGGGATCAAGCCATTGATCGCGCGGATGAGGGTGGTCTTGCCGCACCCACTGGCTCCCGCAATTAAAAGGACCTCCCCCGGCTTTGCTTCAAATGAAATACTCTGGATGGCAGCGCCTTGACGGTCGCGGTAACGAAAGGACAGGTTTTCTACTACAAGGGGAGTTTCATTCATGGACTGTTTTCGGCGCTCTCGGAATTTTGGAATTCATACACTTAACTCCTATTATCAAGACAACAAATGGGAATGTCAAGTAGGAGATTGAGAGAGCAATCCATCCGCCACAAAACGTCAGACACGGACGACTCGTTTTCCTGTAAAATCAACCAAAGGGAAACTTAAACATGTCGCAGGGTTTTGTCAGCAACCGGAAACGGGTTAATTTAGGAAAGGAAGGCGGATTATGGAATACAAAATAGAGATCGAAGAATATGCAGATCAAAAGATGGTGCACACATACATTGCGGGGACAATGTCGGAAAAAGAGCGAAATCGCATTGGCATGGAAACTGTCCACAAGATGAGGGAGAATCATCTATCCAAAGTCATTTGGGATATCCGCGAAGCAGAATTGGATTACTCATTAATACATAGCCACCTGGTGGTATTAAATTTGGCGGCGTTGGGCATCAAGGGTGAGGACTCCATTGCTGTAATCTACTTTCACAACAAGACACAGCACGAACACGCAAAAACCACCGCTCACAATAGAAACATTTTCAACCTTAATTATTTTGAAAATATTGAAGAAGGGATCGCCTGGCTGGCGGGTCGGAGATAATTCATGGAGATTTCAAATGGAAAACCGTAAAAAGATATTGTTCGTCATCAACGATGCCCCGTATGGGAATGAACGTCCCTACAACGCTTTTCGCCATGCCATGAATTTAGTTAAGCGCGAGGGAGTGCAGGTAAAGGTATTTTTGGTTGCCGACGGTGTGTTTTGCGCCCGCAAAGGTCAGACTACTCCGGATGGCTATTACAACCTGGAACGCATGGTCAAGTCACTGGCAAAGCGTGGGAAAGTCGCTACCTGAGGCACTTGCTGTCAGGCCCGAGGTCTCGGGCTGGAAGATTTGACGGAAGGCATGGAAATGGGCAATATGGATTTGCTCGGCGACTGGACCATCGAAGCGGACCAGGTAATTGTATATTGAAGTCGATGACTGGAAGAGTGATTTAAGCCTTGAAGAAACAGTCACTAAGAGACTGTTTCTTAAGTACACGGATTTGACGGATCACACGGTCAGACACGGATTTTTTAATGGTTTTTTCCGTGAGAATCCGTAAAATCAGTGTCGTCCGTGTCCAAAAAATGAATGAAGAAACGCTCTGTAAGATAAGTTAACACAAAACCGCCCTGTGAGAAATTCACAGGGCGGTTTTCTTTGGAAAATACTATTTCAAAACAACATACAAACCATGCAGCAGACCAGGCAGACCGCCCAGCAAAGTCAGCACAACGTTGATCCAAAAATCGTTATCGATGCCGCCTTTCTTTAAATACACAGCCAGCGGGGGAATGAAAAAGCACAAAATGACCTGAATGACTTTGTTGTCCATCGGAACTCTCCTCTTATAAAGTTGAATTAAACAGCACTGGTATTATACAACTCAACGCAGCAAAATGTCCAAACTCAATCAGGCAGCACCCTGGGAAAAACGATCTGAAACGTAGCGCCTTTTTTTTCTTCGGATTTCAAGCGGATCTCACCCTTCAAAACATTCTCCACAAGGTTGCAGACGATGGCCAGTCCCAACCCCGTACCGCCCTTGGAACGGGCTGTTGTAAAAAACGGTTCATAGACGCGCGGCTGGTTTTCCGTTGGAATCCCTCTGCCATAGTCCTGCACGGTCAGGCGGTAATTCTTGTCATTTTCCAATTCAATGGTTATATCCACAACCCCGCCGGACCCGTTCGGGTAGGCGTGCCGCTCCGCATTGGTCAACAAATTGATCAGGATCTGTGAAAGAACCCCGCGATACCCCACCCAATTCTTCTGCTCAGAAGCCAGCTTGTTTACAAGGTTCACCGAAACCTGGCTGCGTTTTAAACTAACCAGCATCAGGTCAACCGTCTCTCGGATAGCTTCAGATATATCGAAAAATTCCTTTTCCTCCGTCAACTGTCCCACGGAAACCTTCTTGAAATCCTGCACCAGTTGATGAGCGCGTTCCACATTGCGGCGGATCAACTCCAGCGATTCAGCAATATCCGCCGCACGCTGGACGGTGATCTCCTTGGGAATGGACAACTCACGCGCCATGATGCTCACTGCCGTGTTAATCACACCCAAAGGCGTATTGATCTCGTGCGCCACGCCCGCCACCATCTCGGTCAACGCACGCTGTTTTTCAGCTTCCATCTGGGTCGCAAGAGTCCGCCCGGAAATTAATTGCTTGAATTCACGGTCATTCGCCGCCCGTATCTGTTCGCTCAAAACCGAAAGAATTTCAATGATCTCCTCAGGGGTGGATTGGCGAATGACATCCAGCATCAAGTCACGGTCGATGGCAAGGAATTCCGAATCCCCCGAAGTGATCACCGTCGCCTGGCGCGGCTCCCTGCTCAACATCGCAATCTCGCCAAAAACCTGAGACTCGGATAATTCAGCCACAACAATCCTTCCCCTGCCCATGTCTCCGCGCTCGATCCGCACCCCGCCCCGCAGGATCAAATACATCGTCGCCGAATGTTCCCCCTCGCGGAAAACAACCTTACCCGCCTGCACAAAAACATGCGAAGCGGCGCTCGAAATCGTGGTCAATTGTGTGTCGGAAAAAGAGGCAAAGAATTTGGATCTTCTCAAAAAATCAAGGCTGGATTTCTTCTTTTCGCTGGGCATTGTATACACTAGTCACCTGAGTAGGAAGGGGTATGTTTCAGGTGTATTGTATTATTTCTTCCTCGTTCCAGCCTTCTTTGCAACCTTCTTAACAGGCTTCATTTCCATATGGTTTTTCAGCTTTTTAGAAAAAATCCCATTTTTCAGGAAATAAAATCAGCGCTACGTTTCGATCACCTCGATCAACGCCGCATAATCTGCGGGAATAACCTTGGGGGATTGGAACGATTCGGTGATGATGGATGGGTCCTTCATCCCGTGACCTGTGCACACCACCACAATGCGCCTGCCCTTCACTTCAAACTTCCCGACGGCTGATTCTGCCAACAAGCCGCTCAACCCCGCAGCAGACGCCGGCTCCACCCAAACCCCTTCCGAAGCCAACACCCTCTGCGTAGACAATATCTGCTCATCCGTTACAGCAATGATCCTGCCATTCGATTCCTGCGCCGCTTCCAGCGCCTGCTCGCCGCGCGCTGGCCTACCGATCCGAATGGCTGTGGCTACCGTCTCAGGCTTTTCCACAGGATGACCTAGCACGAGCGGAGCCGCCCCAGCCGCCTGTACGCCCAAAATTTGCGGCAGTCCTTTTTGATATTGTTTGAACCCCGCCCAGTATGAGGTGATATTCCCTGCGTTTCCAACAGGCAGGCACAACCAGTCTGGCGCAGAGCCGAGGTCATCGCAGATTTCAAAGGCCGCGGTTTTTTGTCCCTCGATGCGGAAGGGGTTGATCGAATTGACCAGCGCAATCGGCGTCTTTTGGGTAATCTCCACCACGAGAGAAAGCGCATCGTCGAACGAGCCTTGAATCTGAATCACCTCCGCTCCGTAGGCAATCGCTCCAGCTAGTTTTCCCACTGCCACCTTGCCTTCAGGAATCAACACAATCGAACGCAAACCCGCTCGCGCCGCATAGGCCGCAGCGGACGCTGCTGTGTTTCCTGTCGATGCGCAAATCACGGTCTTTGCTCCGCGCCCAACAGCTTCACTAATGGCGGCGGTCATACCGCGGTCTTTGAACGAACCGGTGGGATTCAACCCCTCAAATTTGATGAACAATTCACAACCAAGTTCCCTGCTCAAACGCGGCATGGGAATCAATGGGGTATTCCCCTCGAGCAGGGAAATGGGTTTTGTGTGGGCGGGTAAGTCGAGATATTGCCCATAGCGATGGATCAAGCCCTGGTAGGTCATATCAACTCCGAGATTAAGAATGGGGCGATTATACCTATCTTAGCGCAGGTATCATATAATGTCCCGCATGATAAAAATCCGAGTCCCCGCCACTTCCGCCAACCTGGGTCCAGGCTTCGATTGTCTGGGCCTTGCTTTGAATCTTTGGAATGAAATTTCGTTCGAGGCCGCCGATAAGCTCACCTATCACGTCACCGGCGAAGGCGCGGAGAAGTTAAACAAAGGCACAAAAAATCTTTTGACAAAAGCATACGCACTTGCCTACGAAACCTGCGGGCAAAAAATGGGCGGCGTGAAAATCTGCGCGCACAACGAAATTTTGATGAGCAGTGGATTGGGTTCGAGCGCAGCCGCAATCGTGGCGGGGTTGTTTGGCGCAAATGAAATGCTGGGCAGGCCGCTCGGCGAAAGCGACCTCTTGAAACTTGCCACCGAAATGGAGGGGCATCCCGATAATATTGCGCCCGCCCTGTTTGGTGGACTGGTTGTATCGGTGATGGCGCGGGACGAGATCATTACGAAGCGCTATGAAATCCCCGAGTTAACCCTGGTGATCGTCAAACCCATGCTGGATTGGCCCACCCGCATGGCGCGCGCGGTTCTGCCAAAATCCGTCTCCCGCACCGATGCGATCCACAACATTGGGCGCGCCGTTTTAGTGGTGGACGCACTGCGCACGGGCGACCTTGAACTGCTCCAAAAAATCATGGATGACCGCATCCATCAGCCCTACCGCTTGAGACACATTTCAGGGGGCGTGGCGGCTTACAAAACCGCCAAACAATTTGGGGCTGCTGCGCTTTCAGGAGCGGGGCCATCCATCATAAATTTTGTTTCTCCTGAAAATGCAGAGCAGGCAAAAATGGAAATTGCAAAAGTTTTTCAGGAACGCGGAATCGAGACGAGGGAGGTCATTACAAAGCCCGTCTTGCAGGGTGTTCATGCAATATAAAACTGCCAGTTTTTGACTGGCAGTTGTTTTCTCAATTTACTTCTTTTTGCTCTTTGGCTTTATCTTCTTTGCAGGGCTGGCTTTAACTGCGACGGGAATGGGCTGTAACTCCACCTTCGGTTCCTTGTATGGGTCACGCAGGTTGACAGGTTTGACATGGCTGGCACGCACACGGATATTGATCATTTCCACAAAGACGGAAAAGCCCATTGCGAAGTACACGTATCCCTTTGGAATGTGCTGGTGCAAACCTTCCACAATAAGGGTGAACCCAATTAGCAGCAGGAAACTCAAGGCAAGGATCTTGATGGTGGGATGTCTTTCCACAAATTCGCCAAGTGGAGTTGCAACAAATACCATGACGATGGCTGCGATGATCACTGCAGCGATCATGATCTCGATATGTTCTACCATGCCTACGGCTGTGATCACCGAGTCCAATGAGAAGACGATATCGAGCAGCATGATCTGGATGATGACGCTGACGAATGTCGCCGCAACCCTGGCTGAAGCGTGACCTTCCTTGCCTTCCAATTTGTCGTGAATCTCATGGGTGCTTTTCCACAAAAGGAAAAGACCGCCCGCAATCAGAATCAGGTCACGACCAGAAATGCCAATCGCCTCGCCGCCAACCCAGGGGATCTGGAAAAGCGGTTCC
>JACPVB010000158.1 GCA_016191985.1 Chloroflexota bacterium
GTTCATGGTGGTCGTACGCCACAGCCCCCATTCGTTCGCGCACAACTGCGCCGCCAGTTTGATGTTGATGGTTTCTTTGTCGATATCACCCAATGGATGTTCGAGCAGCAGCATGATCGTGTCGATGATATCCTTCTCGTTAATCTGGACGATCTGCATTTTTTCAAGCAGCAGTTCTGTCAGGGGGATGGTGGGAGAGTCGACTTCGAGGCGGCCCTTCCAATAGATGGCATGGCAGAAATCCAGTTTCTCGTAGAAAATATCCACGTGCAGGCCGGTGCCGGGTTTATCAAAGATGGCGCGTTCGCCCTCAGACGAAATAAAGACTTCGCGGTTGTCAACATAACCAAGCGAAGCCATCATTTGAGTGATCGGTTTGTTTTGTTTGCTGTATGCCCCAAAATCAATATCCGTATAAGCACGCCCCATGGCAGCCTGTAAATATCCAAACTGCGGACAGTGCAATTGAAAAGCCAGTGAACCGATTACCCTCAAGAGGATACCCGCATCGTCACTGGCTTTTAGGATTGTCTTTAACTCGTTCTCGAATTTCTCGCGTTCAGAGCGATCTTGTTCACCCATCCCAATGGAGCTATTCGTCATACAAATCTCCTCGAAAGAGAATTAGGCCGCCTGAGCCTGGCGAAAACGAATTAACGAGTTTTGCTTATTTATTAGGGGCATCTTATTATTATAATGAAAAAGTCAAAAACTTGCAAATTTCATCAGATTCTTATATAATGCGGCATCAAAGTGAGCAATTTCCTTCATCTCCAAGCTGAGACCAATTAATGAGCAAACCTCTCATTCCAGCCCAACGGCGGGAGCGAATCCAGGAATATCTTGCCATTCATCAAATCGTCCGCACGATTGATTTGTGTGAAATGCTGGAAACCTCCGAGGCAACCGTACGCCGCGACCTGGAATGGATGGAGCAAAAGGGAATTCTCGAACGTACACATGGGGGCGCGATCCTGAACCAGCGCATGATCCTGGAGCAGGAATATCAGCAAAGAGCACAGCACCACCCCGAAGAAAAGCGGCGTATCGGTGAACTCGCCGCATCGTTGATCGAAGATGGCGATATTGTTTTTATCAACAGCGGTACAACTGCCACACAGGTACTTCAACACATCCGCAGGGATTCGCGCATCACAGTCTTCACCAACAATGTCAGCGCAGTGATGGACCTTGGTGACCCGGGCTTTCACTACTATATGACAGGCGGCGAGTTCCAGTCACGTTCCAACTCTCTGGCAGGCCGCTTCGCGCTGGACAATTTGGGCCTGGTCTATGCCAACAAAACGATCCTCGGCGTGGACGGAATCTCCCTAAAACACGGCTGCACCGTGCCAAGCAACGCTGAAGCCGAGGTTGTTTGCAGGATGATCGAACGCACGAAAGGACAGGTTGTTGTGGTTGCCGACCACAGCAAATGGGGTGTGGTGTCAAATTTTCAGGTTGCAAATATTGACGATGTAGACAAGCTCGTATCTGACGAACGCCTTGATTCTTCAGCAGTGGACTCGCTTGCGGCTCATAACGTCTCATGCCTGCTCGCCGCTTCCACACCTGTCCCAGCCTGACGCATCCAAACTGCTGCGCGCAGGTGATTATTTGGAGGAGTCTGATGTCTTTCTTCTTTTCAAAGAAGCCACGGAAAGAGCCGACCCGGCTGTTCTTCGCCACCGATATTCACGGCTCTGAACGCACATTTCGCAAATTCATAAATGCGGGAAAATTCTATAATGTAAATGTGATTGTTATGGGCGGGGACATCCAGGGCAAGTTGATGATCCCTATCATCAGGGAAGCGAATGGGCATCACCGCGCCACTGTGCAGGGGCGTGTGGAACATCTCTCTACAGAAGAGGAACTCAAGGCCTTGATGGGGAAACTTGATATCCTGGGTTTCTATTACAAGGTTATGGAAGAGGATGAGTTTCATGCGGTGCAGGCTGACCCAAAAGCCGTTGCCGAGTTGTTCAACGAACTTGCCAGGCAAAAGTTGACCAACTGGGTGAGTCTGGCGGAGGAACGACTTAATGGCACAGGCATCAAGTGCTTTGTCACGGGCGGCAACGACGATGAATGGGATGTGTTAAATGTGATGAAGAAGGAGGATGCAAAATCCTTCTTTGCCTGTGAAAATGAAATGGTGTTTGTAGACGATGACCACACGATGATTTCAATTGGCTTAAGCACTCCCACGCCCTGGCATACCCCGCGCGAGGTTCCAGAAGAGGAACTTGGAAAATTGATCGAAGAGATGGCGACGAAAGTGCCTGATATGAACAAAGCCATCTTCAACTTCCACGACCCGCCAAAGGATTCAACTTTGGACACGTGCCCTCTGTTGGATTGGACGAAGGACCCACCCGAACAAATTGTCAGCGGGGGCCAGCCCGTTTTGCACGGAGCAGGCAGTGTCGTAGTCCGCGAGGCGATAGAGAAATACAAGCCAATGCTTGGTTTACATGGTCACATCCATGAGTCGCAATCTGTTGCAAAACTCGGGCGCACCACCTGCATCAACCCCGGCAGCGAATATGCCGAAGGCGTTTTGCGTGGCTGTTTGGTGACATTTGCGGATGGCGAAGTTCAGGGGTATCAGATGACAAGTGGATAAGCCACGGGTTCCCAAGGAGGTGTCCTATTCGGTAAAGGATGTTTTATTTTCTCCAACAGGGGATTGGGCGAAAGCCCGCGCTGTGAATAAGAGTCTGTGTTAATTTCTCAAACCAAAGGAGAAGAAATGGCTACAGCAACAGCAAAACCAGAAGTCTTTACTCGAAAAGCCTCCGGGCTTGTACGTGTTATGTCCCCGTTTTCGGCCTTCGTCTATAACATTTTGACGATGGGCCTGATCTTCCCCTGGACGTATCTTTGGGCGCCGGGCGCACTGCCGGGCGGGAAACTCGTTTGGGGAATTTTGCTGGCAATGGTGATCGAAATTCCCATTGCGTTTGTGTATGTCTGGTTGTCCACGGCTTTACCCCGCTCTGGTGGTGACTATGTGTTCCAAAGCCGCGTATTTGGCGGCGGTACTGCTTTCACGGTGGTCATGTCTGGCTACGTGATTTGGATCCTGCAATGGGTGGCGCTGTCTGGATGGCTGCTGTCCTACCTTGGCTTTGCACCCTTGTTCCTTGGGCTTGGGGCAACCATGGGCAGTGCAGCAATGACGAACCTCGGTATTTGGTTTACCGGTTCAACCGGCATTATCGTTACCAGTATTTTAAACGCCTTTGTATCCATGATGATCCTCATCAGTGGGTTTAAAAATTATGTGCGTTTTCAAACGGTAATGATCGGCGGCACAATTCTTGCCTTCATCACCATGCTGGTTGTGCTCTTCCTCGGTGACCCCGCTTCCTCCATGACGAAAATTGACGCCTTCGCGCTCGCCGTTGGCGGGACTCAGAATTTCGTCCAGACCGCCAAGGATGCCTCCATCGCCGCCGGGGTGGATTTGAATCCGCCCTTCAGTTTGCTGGCTACCATCCTTGTCGCTCCCATTGCGTGGACCTCCCTGCAATGGGCAACGTACAGCGCCCAGCAAAATGGCGAGATCAAGAATGCGCGTTCCTTTAACAGCCAGATGTTCATCATTGTGGGTTCATTGATCTTCACAGGTATTTTGCTTGCCGTTTTGGCTTACGCATTGGAGAAGGCGGTCGGTACAGAATTCCTGTATGTGGCTGGCGCGGGATATTGGTCGGGCGTTGGTGAATCGACCATTGCCGGGTTCTGGCTGTGGCCCAATATCATCGCTGTTGCGTTGACGGCCAGTCCGCTGGTTGTACTCATCATTGGCCTGGGATATATCCTCAACTCGCATCAGATCGTGCATAACTGCTACATCGGCATGACGCGCGTGATGGTTGCCATGTCGCTCGACCGTTTGCTCCCAGAATGGATCAGCAAAGTAGATGAGAAACGGCATACCCCGGTCAATGCGCATTGGGCTTATTTCCTTGCCAGCATCCCTGTCATTTTGCTGTACAACCTTAACTCCAATTGGGTTGCACTTACGCTTGGCGTCACCTTTGCTTGTGGTTATGTATTCGTTATCACCTGTCTGGCGGGTGCGTTATTGCCCTATCGCGCGAAGGATGTCTACGATTCATCGCCGGGCGCAAAATACAAAATTGGAAACACCCCGCTTGTTACCGTCCTCGGCGTGATTGGTTTCATCCTCGGCGGCGCAATGACCCTGATGTTCATGCTTTATGCGCAGCTTGGGCTTACCAGCACGTTGGCTTACAGCGTTGTGTTTGGAGTTTTGATCTTCTCGGGCGTCTGGTATCTGCTCGCGAAGAATGCCCAGAAATCCAAAGGCATTAACGTGGACTTTGCTTTCAAGGAAATTCCACCAGAATAAAATTTTATGGTCAGACTTCGGAAGTCTGCTAAGACTTCCGAAGTCTTTATTGGGAGCATGCATGTCTGTGATCGAAGAGGTTGTTGAAAAAATTGAGGATTGGAAAGGGAAGAATATTTCCATTCAACCGCTTTCGGGCGGCCTGACCAACACCAACTTCAAAGTGGAGGTGGATGGCGTGCCATATTTTGTCCGTGTGCCGGGTGAAAGCACCGAACTACTTGCGATTGACCGGGACAACGAATATCACAACACCAAGGCCGCGGCGCAGGCTGGCGTTGCGCCAAAGGTGCTCCATCACGTGCCTGAATACAACGTGATGGTGATCGAATTCCTGAATGGCAAGACCATGTCGAAGGATATATTGAACGAAAGTGGGATGCCGACGCGCATGGCGCAGACCATCAAAAAATTGAATCAAGGTCCGCGCTTCTTTTCGGACTTCAACATGTTCCGCCTCACGGAGTATTATCTCCACCTTTGCAAGGAGCGGCACATCCGTATTCCCGATGGGTATCTGGAGAGAATGTCTACGGTGGGGCAGATCGAAAAAGCGATGAATGTACATCCGTTGGCGACGGTTCCGTGTAACAACGATTTGCTCGCAGAAAATTATATTGATGACGGTAAGCAATTATGGTTGATCGATTATGAATACAGCGGGAACAACGACCCGACTTTTGAACTTGGAAATACCTGCCAGGAAATGCAATTCTCTGATTCTCAAATTGCAGAGGTCTGTGCGGCATATTTCGGCGAAGCCGTGCCAGATAGGATCGCGCGCATGAAACTGAATATGATTATGTCCGATGTGGGCTGGGGATTGTGGGCCGCCATTCAGGCGAAAATCTCCACCATTGATTTTGATTTTTGGGGCTGGGCTGAGGAAAGATGGGGAAGAGCTGTGGAGAAAATGGATTCGGTGGAGTTTGAGGGGTGGCTGAGGGATGTACAGAGATAAATCGGTGGTTGAGTAGTTCCGCGTTCTTTTCGCGGGACGTATCGAAACCACCAGTTAGAAGGAAATATTTCATAAACGGTTGGTCTCGATACAGGCAAGAAGAGCACTTGCCCTACTCGACCAACGGAGTATAAAAAAATAGGTGAATTGAATGAAAACACAAGCAGAGATCGTTGTCATCGGCGGTGGGATATTTGGGGCGCAGGTTGCGTATCATCTTGCGAAGAATGGGCGCAGGGATGTGGTGATTGTTGAAAAAGGCGAGATCGCCAGCGGCGAATCGTCTCATGCGGCGGGGCTGGTGACGCAGTTTGCCACGTCACAGGCCATGCTCAAATTCCGCATGTACAGCGTGGAGTTGTACAGCGAGCTGGGGCTGTTCAATCACGTCGGCAGTTTGAGAGTCGCGTCGAGCAAAGAGCAGTTGAAGGAGTTGGAGAGAAGCGTTAGCCGCGCCAAGGCGTTGGGGCTGGAGTGTGAAGTCATTGGCCCTGATGAAGCGGTAAAGCACATGCCGCAAATTTCAAACAAAGATTTATATGGCGGCATTTATCTTCCACGTGATGGACAGTTAGACCCGTACATCACAACCACGTCCATGGTAAATTTTGCCAAGCAATTGGGTGTGGAAGTTTATACGAACACTCGCGTGACCGGGATCAAGCTGTCAGCGAAGGGAGAGGTTCAGGCGGTTGTAACAGATAAAGGCGAGATACGATGCGAGATCATCGTCAACGCGGCGGGGCTTTGGGCGCCGCGAGTCGCTGCGATGGCCGGTCTCACCGTCCCAACCACTCCCGTGGACCATCAGCATATCGCGCTGCGTGCTGTGCCTGGGCATGAATTTTCGTCGGATACGCCATGCTTGCGTGACCCCGATAATTTGGTTTATATGCGTCAGGAGCAGGGTGGATTGGTGATTGGCGGCTATGAGCCGAAGCCATTACCGCGCTGGATTGACGGCACGCCGTGGGAGCATGGCAGTAAAAGTTTCCCCGGCGATTTTGACCAGTTTGAAATGCTGCTCGAAGGCGCGATCCGTCGTTTGCCGTTTTTAGATCAGGCGGGCATTATTACGTTGGTGCGTCACCCCGGCGCATACACGCCGGACTGCCAGCCATTGCTTGGACCGATGCCCGGCGTGCGCGGGTTTTGGATGCTGGCGGGCATGTCGTTGAATGGATATGGCGGCGCGGGCGGCATGGGCAAGTTGATGGCGGAGTGGATCATCGATGGCGAAGCGCCGATGGATGTGTATGGTTATCGCGCCACACGCTTTGGAAATTATTATTCCGATTTCAATTATGCGGCGGAACGAACCTGCGAGAGCGTGAAATATTATTACCGCTTGCGCTTCCCGCATGATGAGCATGAAAGGGCGCGGCCTCATCGTGTCAGCCCGCTTCATTATCGTTTGCTGGAAAACGGCGCGGTCTTCGGCGAGAAGTTCGGCTGGGAGCGTGTAAATTATTTTGAGCCTGGCAAAGAATCGCGCCGCATGGGCGAGGATCAACGCCTGTGGGGGTGGACGAAGCCGCCGTTTTTCGAGCGCCTGCGGCAGGAACACATCGCCACCCGCGAGCGTGTGACCTTGTATGACTTGACTTCGTTTGGAAAAATCGAAGTGAAAGGCAAGGGCGCATTGCCGTTGTTGCAGAGATTGACATCCAGCAATATTGACAAGCCCGTTGGCAGTGCGGTTTATACTCAATTTTTAAACACGCGTGGCGGCATCGAATCCGATTTGACGGTCACTCGTTTGGGCGAGGATTATTTCTGGGTCATCACAGGCTCTGGGTTTATCGCGAATGATTTTGCTCGAATCCAAATGCACGTGGATGAAAAGGATGGCGAAGTTTCCATCCGCGATATTACGCAGGAATACGCCTGCCTCGCGTTGTGGGGACCGAAGGCGCGTGATGTTTTACAAAAAATTACAAGTGATGATATTTCCAACGAAGCGCATCCGTATTTGATGACGAAACCAATCGATATCAA
>JACPVB010000159.1 GCA_016191985.1 Chloroflexota bacterium
CGCGTATCGAGACCTGTTGGTCGAGTAGCGTTCGTCGCGTATCGAGACCTGTTGGTCGAGTAGCGTTCGTCGCGTATCGAGACCTGTTGGTCGAGTAGCGTTCGTCGCGTATCGAGACCTGTTGGTCGAGTAGCGTTCGTCGCGTATCGAGACCATGATTTTCGATTGATTATAACGCCATGGATGATTTCACTTATCGACTAGACGCTCGCTTCCTTCCCAGCCGCAGCTTGTTCAGTCAACCCGGGCATTTTCCTACCCGTTTGCAGCCCCAAATGGGCAAACCAGCATTACTATTGGGCGAATTTTGGAGAACTTGTCCGTTATCTTTGTTTGTGCTAGACTCTAATCGATTGTTGAGGAGAACATGGCTGAAAAAATTCTGATCATTGACGATGATGTGGACACCCTACGGCTTGTCGGTTTAATGCTGCAACGACAAGGCTATATTATCAGCGCGGCTTCGAACGGCTCACAGGGACTCGCAAAAGCGCTCGAAGAACGACCCGACCTGATCTTATTGGATGTCATGATGCCGGATATGGACGGATATGAAGTCACAAGCCGCCTGCGCAAGAACCCCGCAACAGTCTCCATTCCCATCCTGATGTTCACCGCAAAAACCCAACTGGACGACAAAGTCACAGGTTTTGAAGTTGGCGCGGATGATTACCTCACAAAACCCACCCATCCCACCGAACTACAGGCGCATGTAAAAGCCCTGCTGGCACGCACTGCGCAAAAAGGGACCGGCGAAATCACAACCGCACTGCACGAGCACCATGGCTATGTCATTGGCGTGCTGTCTGCTCGCGGCGGGTTGGGCGTTTCCTCGCTGGCTTCGAACCTGGCTGCAGGTCTGTTCACACGGTCGCAAACCGATGTCATCCTGGCCGAGCTTACACCCGGTCAGGGCACACTCGGCATGGACCTGGGCGCGCCGAATCAAACCGGATTGACCGAAATTTTGCAGGGCAGTGTCGTTGAAGTTACGCGCGAAAAGGTACAGTCGGTTTTGGTGCCGCATAACTCGGGCATCAAACTCCTGCTTGCCTCCGAAAATCCGCGCGATGTGACATTAACCTCACAGATTCAAAATTACGAAGCCCTGGTTGGCCGCCTCGCCTCCTTTGCCCGCTTCATTGTCCTCGACCTTGGGATTGGCCTGCCAACCTTTGTGCAAAAGATTCTCCCAATGTGCAATGAACAAATGGTCGTTTTGGAAGGGTCTCCCAGCACCATTCAGCACACCAAATTTTTACTCGATGAAATCGCAGCCCTAGGCATTGACCGCAAGACCGTCAACGTCATCCTGAACAACCGCCAGCGCTCCGAAGCGCAAATGCCCTGGACGAAGGTTCAGGAAAAACTTGGGCACTCCATCGCCACCACTCTTACGCCCGCCCCGGAACTATTCCAACAGGCTACGCGGATGCAAACCCCTGCTGTGATGTCTCAACCTACAAACATGACCTCCCAGCAATTTCTTAAGATTGCAGATTCTGTCATTGAGCGCGAAAAGGCGCGATGATCCGCTTTTCCCAAAAAACGCAAACAAACATCGAATTCGCCGCGGACTTGTTCCGCCAATCCAGGCACGGCGTTGTGCTCACCGGGGCCGGCCTTTCCACTCCGTCAGGGATACCCGATTTCCGTTCCACGGGAACAGGCTTATGGTCCAAGGATGAACCGCTGGATGCCGCCTCGCTGAACACCTTCCGCACAAGACCGGAGAGATTTTTTTCCTGGTTCCGCCCGTTGGCCAGTCAAATTTATAATGCCCAGCCAAACCCCGCCCATCTTGCGCTGGCAAAGCTGGAAGAGGCCGGGAAAGTAAAATCCATTATCACCCAAAACATAGATACGCTTCACCAAAAGGCCGGGTCGAAAACTGTAATCGAAATGCACGGAACCATGCAAACTTTAACCTGTTCGCAGTGTTATCATCAGGTGCAGGCGGGGGCTTATCTTGCCCCTTTTGTGGACAAGGGAGAGCTTCCCCTCTGCCCAAAATGCAGCCAACTGCTTAAACCGGATGTGATTCTTTTTGGCGAACAATTGCCGCAAGCCGCCTGGTTCAAGGCTCAACGGGAGGCGAGGCAATGTGACCTGATGCTGGTGGCGGGATCTTCGCTTGAAGTTTTACCCGTGGCTGGCCTGCCCATGCAGGCATTGGACCGCGGCGCACATCTCATCATCATCAACAATACCCAAACCTACCTGAACGTCCGCGCGGATGTGGCAATCCTTGAAGACGTGGCTACGATCATCCCTGCAATTACGGAGAAAGTGTTAAATGGCTGAGATAAAAACCGAGCGATTGGATGGCTACCGCCGATTGATCGACATTGCGCGCGACCTCGCCTCCACCCTGGACCTGGACATCCTGCTCTCGCGCATCGTTCATGCCGCAGCGGAGATCAGCGGCGCGGAAGCGGCCTCCATCCTGCTGTATGACGATACCTCCCGTCAGTTGTATTTTCAAGTCTCCACCAATCTGGATGAATCTACACGGCGCGGACTCGTTGTCCCGCTGGAGGGAAGCATCGCAGGCTGGATCGTAAATAATCGCAAGCCGGTGCGCATCACGAATGCGCACGACGATCCGCGCTTCTTCTCGAATGTGGAAGCAACCACAGGCTTCCCAACCGAATCACTGCTCGGAATTCCCCTCGTCACAAAAAATAAGATCGTCGGCGTGCTGGAAGCGTTGAACAAACACAAAGGCAAATTCACCGACACAGACGAGTCCATGCTGCTGGTGCTCGGCGCGCAGGCGGCGGTGGCCATTGAAAATGCGCGCTTGTTCCAGCAATCCGACTTGATCTCGGAGTTCGTCCACGAACTGCGTACGCCTCTCTCATCTCTCAGTACGGCCACCTATTTGCTTTTGCGCCCGGAAATGTCGCAGGAACAGCGCGACCAGATCATCAACAACATTCACAATGAGACCATGCGTTTGAATGCCCTGGCATCCTCCTTTCTCGATCTTGCGAGGCTTGAATCCGGGCGCGTGCAATTTCGCAAGACGGTCTTCAGCGTAGCGGACCTCATGTATGAATGCAAGGATGTGATGGCTTCCAAGGCGCTTGAAGACAATATTCAGCTTCGCGTGGAGTCACCGGAGAACCTTCCCCTGCTCGAAGCAGACCGGGACAAGATCAAACAAGTTCTGTTGAACTTATTAAGCAATGCTATAAAATATAACCGTCCCAACGGGACCGTGATGCTCCGCTCGGAATTAAGGGAAAACGAACTCGGCATTTACATCCAGGATACGGGCGTTGGCATTCCCGATGAATCATTGCCCCACTTGTTCGAAAAATTTTTCCGGGTGCGGGAGCATGAATCGCGCGCCTCCGGCACCGGGCTTGGGTTGTCCATTTGCAAACAGATCATCCACGGACATGGCGGACGCATCGAAGTGAAAAGCAAGGTTGGGGTTGGGACCGTGTTCATGATCTTTTTACCAAAACCCGGCAGCCAGACCCAGCCTCGCAGGGACGATATCAAAGATATGGCAAAGAAGGTTGGTAAGAAAGGGTGATTTGACTTTTCACCCCGAAAACTGTACACTAGGCAAAATTATTTCGAAATTATATTTTGGAGGAAGAAGATGGCACAGTTCCAATTCGTTATGAGGTCTGGCCCCACCCCGGGCGTAACCTTCCCTTTGGAGGGGGATCAACTCACCATCGGACGCGATTCATCCAACGGCGTTGCAATCAATGATGCGGAAGTTTCCCGCAAACATGCGCGCCTTTCCTTCCAGGGTGGCAAGTATGTGATCGATGACCTCGGCTCCACCAACGGCACGTTCGTCAATGGACAACGCCTTGCGGGGCCTGTTGTTTTAAAAGCAGGCGACGTGGTTTCGCTCGGGGAACAAATCGTCCTGATGTACGATGCCATCAACATGGACCCCGGCGCAACGTTGGCTGTCCCCCGCAAATCGGCCCGCGTGGAGCCGCCCCCTGTGCAATCATCGCAGCCGACTCCTGTCTATGCGGCCAGCCCCGCTTCTTCCTATGCTCCACCTCCATCCACCGCAAAAAAGACCAACATGACCCCGATCTTCATTGGCGTGGGTGTATTTCTCTTCCTTTGTTTTTGTATCAGCTTCTTCTGGTGGGTCGATGCCACCTTCCGCTGGTGCGTATTCTTCCCATTCCTTTCCGGCTGTTAATCCATACGCAACACCACACCCCGCGAGTTGACCCGCGGGGCGTTTTTTTATTTATCCGTTTCCCGATACACCGGGAGCGCTCAAGTTTGTTGCTCAAGCCGCCGTCCATTGTGAAGCACCCTGTGAGCGGCGGCATTCAGGAAATAAATCTAATAGATTGAGCCTGTCGAAACCCTCCGCCGGGGACAGCGAAGGGAGCAACTCATCTACAAACTTGTGTGCACGTAAAGTCGTCAAGGGCTGACGCTCAAGCCGCCGTCCCCGGCGGCGTTTTGCGAATAAGTCCTGCGCCGGGGACGGCGCAGGGAGCAAATTAACTGACATGTTTTGCATGCACCCACAACCTTTTAGTACACCCGATACATCCTTTAATGTTGTAAAATCACCCATCTTTGATAAAATGAAAACAGCCAACTCCCAGCCTGTTACTCAATAAACACACAATATGGATTTAACTCTATGACACAGCCTCAGCTCTCCCCTTCCCCCACCTGGGGCACAAACACAAAATTGGTCGTCGCCCTCACCATTGTTGTGATCGTTGGCGCATTATTGGTCAAATTCCAGTTCATCCTCAGTCCCCTGCTCATCGCGCTCGTCCTGGCGTATTTGTTTCACCCCATTGCCGACTTGATCCAGCGCAAATTGCACTTCTCGTGGAACGCCTCTGTGGGTGTGATCTATTTTGTCATCATCCTTCTTTTACTGGGGCTGCTCACACTTGGCGGCGTGGGACTGGTACAACAAATCCAAAGCCTCGTGGATATGCTTCAGGAAGCGCTTCGGAATCTCCCTGAGCTAATCAAAAACATTCAAGGGAAAGTGTACGAATTCGGCCCGATCAAATTGGATTTCAGAACATTGGACCTGAACGACCTGAGCAGTCAGGTGCTTGGCATGGTACAGCCCTTGCTAAGCCGCACCGGCACACTGCTTGGCACTGTGGCCGGCAGCGCCGCCAACTTCCTCGGCTGGACTTTGTTCGTTGTCCTCGTTTCCTACTTCGTGCTGGCGGAAAGCGGCGGCCTGCGTGATCGAATCATCATTGTGGATGTCCCCGGCTATACCCAGGACCTGGCCCGCCTCAGCCGCGAACTCGGGCGCATTTGGAATGCCTTCCTGCGCGGGCAGATCATCATCTTCTTCCTGGCCGTCATCGTGTATTCCATTGCCCTCGGCGTTCTCGGAGTTCACTACGCCATCGGCCTTGCATTCCTCGCGGGGCTTGCGCGTTTTGTTCCATACGTTGGCCCGGCTGTCAATTGGGTTGTCCTCGTTCTCGTTTCCTACTTCCAGGTCTTCAAATTACTTGACCTCGAACCTTTCCAATACACCCTGCTTGTCCTTGTCATCGCGCTGGTCATTGACCAGATCTTCGACAACGTCATCTCCCCGCGCATCCTTTCCGACGTGCTCAAAGTCCACCCCGCCGCAGTGCTGGTCGCCGCCATCGTCGCCGCCAACTTGTTTGGGATTTTGGGCGTGGTTGTCGCCGCCCCCATCCTTGCCACTGCCACATTGTTATGGAAATACACCATGCGGAAAATGCTGGACCTGAATCCCTGGCCCGACGAGGAACAGCACCAGCCGTCGCCGCCGCCCGGATCGCGCCTCCTCGTCTCGATCAGACGCCTCTTTCGTAACCTCAGCATGAGACTCAAAAAAGGGAATTAACCTCCCCGCATCCTTGTTTTAAAAAACAACCTCAATAGGAGAAACCCATGAACAACAATAATAACGAACCCCGTACCGGCACCATCGCCGAGACCGAAAACTTCCTCGCCTGGAAAGCCGAAGAACCCGATGGCGAAGTCACCTACCACATCGAATTGAATAACGTCACCGTGCATTTCTTTCAGGAGGAATGGGCTGAATTTCTGGAACTCGTTCGTGAATTAAAGTAACCCATCGCCACAAACACGGAGTCTGTAAAACCTCAACGGACTCCGTAAAATCATCTGGAGATTTTTTGAATGAAATTATTTCAGCATTTATTCAGGGTGGCCTTCAGTTTATCCATTGCATTCATCGTCAGTTTTTCCTCCGCCGTCATCTATTTTGATTATTCCGGCTACGAACACAGCATGGACCGTTTCATGCTCGTGGCTGTACCCACGCTTGCAATTGCATACCTCCTGTTTGAAATTTTCCCAATATTCTGGGCATGGTTCACACAGCGCAAGCCCGCCATTCTTTTCGCGTTCGGCCTGTTTGCCTTCCTCGCCGCACTCCAAACCGTGATAACCGCTGGAACGTCGCGCGTCTATTACCTCGGCACGCTGGCATTTGCACTTGCGCTTTTTACGTTGATGCTGCCAGCCGCGCCAGCCCTGGAACGACTGCGCCCGCTGCACTCCGCCTGGCATTACCTTTTGGGATTTTTATTGAGTTTGTCCATAACGTATGGAGTGGTGGGTTTTTTCAGCGGCACGCTGGATGGCCGGTTTCACATCATCATTTTTTCGATGGCCTTCGTTCTCCCCAGCAGTGTCATTGGATATTACCTCGTGCGCCGCGCTGCGCATTCCCTGAAAGACGGTTTTCTAAGCAACTGGTTAAATATCTTTCTAGCCTTAATTCTGCCAGTGTTTGCGGCGGTTATTTTCTTCTTAAGCGCCCTCTTCCCAGGCATGTTCCAGGCCGGGTATTTTCAAATCCCCGGCGAATGGCTCGACCTCTATCTCTCCAGCGCCGTCGTTGCCGGGGCATGGGGTATCTTATTGCTCGAACAAATCGAGGTACGGGGAATCTATGAAGCCTTCAGCAAAACAAATTTTTATTTTTTTCTCAAAGAAAACCTGCCCGGCATTTATGCAGGGACGATGATCTTTCTGGTAAATTTAATCCTCGCCCGCGCGCTGAACCACCCTACCTTCAGTTTAAACAGCATCGTCTTTGAAGCAGACGCCGGGCCCTGGTTTGCCATCCTCGGGCTGCCCGAAGGATTTAACGTCAACCGCGCCGTGCACCCACTGGTGCTGCTCACGCTTCGTCCCTTTGTCAGCTTGATCCGCCTGTTCGTAGCCGAAAAATGGTTCCTGGCCCCCATGATCGCCATCGCAGCAGTGAGTGGATCTGCCGTGCTCATGGCGTGGATCTTCGTCAAACGCGCCGCGCAAAAGGATACCTACGCTTTTATTTTTGCCACGCTGCTCGGCACGACCGCCTCACACCTGCTTTTCGGGTCGCTCACCGAAACCTATGTCTTTGGTATGGCATCGCTCATTTTCTTCTTCCTCCTCGTGCAGGCGGATGAAAAAAGATTTTCTGTGTTGGTTCCCGCAGGTCTGCTCGTCTTTGGCGTCACCATCACCAACATCGCGCAGAGCATGATCGCGCTCTTCTTCAAAAAATTTGGCTTCTGGCGGCTTGTGCGCTATGGCGTCATCGTTCTCACTACAGGCATCGCGTTGACTGCATTTGTGAGCGTGCTGTACCCTGGCAACCAATCCTTCTTTTATGTCCCGGAAGATATTCTCTTTGAAGCTCGTTTTTCACAGCCTGTCTCAGAGGATCCAATTGAAAAGGTCGTGAACCGGGCCAAGGTCGTGGGAAGAACCGTCTTCCTCTACGATGTGCTTGCCCCCACTCCCATCGAAGATTTCACCGGCAAGCAGACAGGCAGCCCGCTCATCGATTTCAAGACCTACGATTATAAAGACCGCATTGTGGCATGGTATGAAGGGCTGGCAAATATCCCGCTTGCCCTTTGGGTCGTTGGCCTCATTACATCCTTCATTTTTTTCCTAAAGAATCTGCGCTCCGAAG
>JACPVB010000168.1 GCA_016191985.1 Chloroflexota bacterium
CTTGATGGATCTCGTAATGCCCGGGTTGGATGGGATCGAAACGACACGGCTCATCTTATCGGAAAGCCCATCCACGCGCGTGTTGGTATTGACCACATTTTCGGATGATCAACGTGTGCGGGATGCAATACAGGCGGGAGCAATCGGTTATTTGCTCAAGGATGTGCTCAAAACAGAATTATTAGGCGCCATCCGGTCCGCCGCGGAGGGCAAGCCGGCCTTGCACCCAGAGGCTCAAAAATATCTGATGCGGCAAATCACAGGCGATGAAGTATCTCCTCACGCTCTTCTGACAACCCGCGAATTCAACATCCTGCAATTGATTGCAGAGGGAAAAAGCAACAAGGAGATTGCCCTTGTTTTGCATCTGACCGAGGGAACGGTCAAGGGATATGTCAGCACGATCTTCGATAAACTGGGGGTGGCGGACCGCACACAAGCGGCGCTGTATGCCGTGGAACACAGGTTGGCAAAAACCAAATAATTCACCCAACTTTCGTGACCTTTTAATACTAACCAAGGTTAGCCTTTGTGGCTAACCTTTTTCTTTTCTTTTCCTTTCCCCGGGCGGTTTGATTTAGCACAGCTTTCCACTATCATGAAAGATATTTGGAATCACGAGTGAAGCGCCGGTATTTTCTTAATCATGGGCGCCATTCGTTTTATTTGTTTTTGAAGCTCCACTGTGAGATAAAGGAGAAAAAGGTTATGCCATCAAAACATTTGCACCTGCTTTTTCGAGTCGTTATTGTTGTTTTGCTTGCCTTTCTAAGTTCATGCGGCGGATCGGCGCAGCCGACCTCGACTTCGAATTCGACTCCGCTCCCTGAAACTGCGGCAACCATTGCAAAAAACCCCAGTTACTCCAGCCCAATCGCCATCAGTGATGACGACTCCCTCTTGGTAGTCGCGAACACATTGAATGGCACCATTTCGCTGATCAACGTGGCTGGCGATGCTAATGCAAAACTTACCGAGATACAGACCGGCGATGAACCACGCTCTGTAGTCATCACACCCAACAAAGCGTTTGCCTACGTCACCAACCAGGCCAGCGGTACGGTGTCTGTAATCGATCTTGGTTCGCAGGCAAAGGTAACGGATATCTCTGTTGGCGGCGAGCCATATGGGATTGCGCTCACACCGGATGCTTCCCGCGCCTATGTGGCGAATTCCGCTTCCGGCACTGTTTCCATTATCGACACCGCAAGCAATTCCGTGGTCGCTACCATTTCCATCCCCGGCGTACAACCACGAGGCGTGGCGATCACCAACAATAACGGCGGCACGGGGCAGCAGTTCGTATACGTCACCCAATTCCTTTCGCAGCCCACCGCCTCCGGCGGACCGGGGTTGGATCAGGGAAGCGAGGGTAAGGTATTTGTCATCTCCTCAACGGATGATGCGCAAATTCAAGGGGTCATCACCCTTGCGGCACACGACACCGGCTTTGCCGCAGACCGCACAGCATTTGGCGGGAGCGACAAAGAGCCTACGTTTGCATATCCGAATCAATTACAGTCCATTGTTTTGAAAAATGGACGCGGCTATCTGCCGAATGTGGCGGCATCGCCTGAGGGTCCGGTCAAATTCAATGTGGATACGCAGGCATTTCTATCCGTCTTTGATGTGGCCGCAAAATCGGAGTTGTCCGGCGGCACCATCAATTTGCACGCCGCAGTGAAAACGCAGACTTTCACACCAAAGTTATTTGTTGCCAATCCCTGGGCCGTGGCATTCAAACACGCATCCAATGATGGCTATGTTGTTTCAGCCGCGAGCGATGTGCTGGTAAAGATCACTCTCGACGACAATGGCGTGCCCTCGGTTGTATCCGTTCCTGCAGAGGGCGATACCACACGCGTATCGCTCGTGGAAGTTGGCAAGAATCCGCGCGGAATCGTAATCAACAATGCGGATACCCGCGCCTACGTCTACAACTTCATCTCGAAGGATGTTTCTGTGGTGGACTTGAGCGCTTCGCCCGAAGCCGAGCTTGCTCGTGTCCAATCGGCTGATTTACCCGCCCCCGGCTCGGATGCGGCAAAGTTCCTTGCCGGTAACGAATTGTTCCATTCTTCGCGCGGCGAGTTCGATGAAGGCGCCACTGAGAGAATGTCGAATGAAGGCTGGCAAGCCTGCGCGAGCTGTCACCCGGATGGTTTGAGCGATGGCGTGGTATGGGCATTTGCTTCCGGACCCCGCAAGAGTATTCCACTCAACGGTACGTTCAGCCCTCAGAATCAAACCGGCAACCAGCGCGTGTTGAATTACTCCGCTGTGTTTGATGAACTTGAAGACTTCGAGTTGAACATTCGCGGCGTCTCCGGTGGAAAGGGCCTGATCGTGTTACAAGGCACGGCGGACCCCGATCCAAATGTCAAAGCGTTTGACCCACCCAATTCCGGCAGAGAGCAACTGCACATAGGAGGATTCGGCGCTTGGGACGCGATCGTAGCCTGGACGCAGTTCCGAGTCCCTTCACCGGTTTCAGCCCATCGAGGGGTGGATCCGAATGGTGAAGTTGGGCAGCAGATCGTGTTAGGCCGCCAGCTCTTCACACAGGCGAACTGCCAGGCCTGCCACGGTGGAGCAAAGTGGTCGACACCTCAGGTGGATTATGCACGTGTATCTCCATTCCCTGAAACGATAACTTTGGGCACTGCGCCTGAACCGCCTGCGGGTCAACTCTCACGTTTTCTACAATTGGTTGGCACGTTTGATCCCGCGAATTCCATCGAGAAAAACGCCAATAATGCCCAGGCGCTCGGTCAATTAGGTTTCAACCCGCCTTCCCTATTGAGCATCTCTGCCTTCCCGCCGTACTTCCACAATGGTTCATGCCTCACGCTTGAATGCGTGCTTGAAAACCAAACGCATCGCGAAGCGGGTGGCGTAACTGGAGTGTTGGATGACCCCGCAAGCCGGGCGGCCCTTGTTCAGTTCCTGATCTCGATTGATGCGACCACGGAACCGATCAATCCGTAAAGCGGAATTTCAATCAATATTAAAAATTTAAAGGTGAAACATGTTAACAAATAAATTTTCAAAAATGCTCCAACAGCTTCCTTTAACGATTGTCCTGGTTATAGCCATCCTTGGGCTAACTGCCTGCGGTGGCGGCGCCTCCCCCGATACCACAGCGGCTGCAACCTCTTATATCGCGAAGATTGACGATGCGCCAGCCAGTGCGCGCGTCGGGATCGTCGTAGAGGATGGAAAGTTTGCGGTCTATGTTTGCAGCCTCGATGACGCCTTCAACCTGAAAGCCGCGCGTTGGTATTCCGGTGACATTGCCGCCGATGGTTCCGTATCAGGCGTCAGCCCGGATGGTGTGCAATTTCAAGGCGTTGTGAATGGCGATACGTTCTCCGGCACGATCACAAATACCGAAGGGCGTGTTTGGAACTTCAAAGGTTCTGCTGTTGCAGCCGGCGGTCCTGCGGGACTGTATCGCGGCACCGCGCAATATGACGGGCAGGAGATTGTAGTCGGCTCCGTCATAGACCCGGATGGTTCCTTCGCATCCACAGTGCAATACAAAGGACAAATTGCTTTTGTAACTCCTATTGCCAATGCCCCATTGCGAGTGGATAACGACACCATTAAAGTGACCATTGGCGATTCCAGCCAGCAGGTTGAGGTGACACTGGTCACCACACTCAAGGGTGTAGAGCTTTTCTAATCGTGTTTGTTCAAACCACTTTATTCTTTCGGGAGCACCCAGGGTGCTCCCGAAAGAATTGGAGAGTAAAAATGATAGATAATTTCCAAAAAACACGAATTTGCATTGTACTTCTTACGATTGGCTTAATCTTGTCTGCGTGCGGCGGCTCGGAGGCAACAGCCACACCGCCTCCAGTCATCACTACCGAAGTGGCGGCAGCCACTGAGCCGCCTGTTGCATCAGCCCCCGCATTTACGATTATTGGCGCAGTCAATCGTGATGTGACGCAAGCCGCGCAAAGCCCATCCCTCGCGATTGATAACGCAAACAGTCTGCTTGTGGTGTGGGCTGAAAATTCCTCAGGAGGTGTGCGGCAGATTTTCGCCAGCAAACTGGCTGGTGAAGCGTTCCAGCCGCTTGGCGCGTCCGCCAATATTCACACCAACGTTCTCGCGGACTTCCCCATTATTACCCTTGCCGGTGAGAACCGCGCAGTTCCATGGATCGCATGGTCTGAGCCAAGCCCGGGTTTTGGAAATACGCCGCAGGTGTTTGCGAGTCGTTTCAACGCAGACACAGGTCTCTGGCAGCAGGCCGGGCAGGACCGGGGCGGGGGCGAAGCGAGCCTCAACATTGCCACGGACCGCGCCGGAACCCGCCCGTTTATCTTTGGCGGGTCCACTGAATTGGGCACACCTCCCGTCCCATGGGTGGCGTGGGAGGAAGTCTCGGATATCAATCCCTCCTCCCGTCAGATTTTTGTCGCCCGGGGTGAAAAGGATGAGACAGCCATCGGCGGATTCCGTTGGGTGACTGTCGGCCAGGCAAAACCGGATGGCGAGCAGACCTTGAATGTGGATCGCTTCCGCATCTCTTCCTACCCCACCGGAGTTTTTGCCGAGACCGCGAATTCCGTTCCCTGGGTGACCTGGTGGGAATCCGGGCGTGACCGGCCCAGCCGCATCTTCACCGCGCGCGGCGTTGCCGACCCAGCCAGTCCTGGCGGATTTAAATGGATCAATGTGCCTCCCTGCCCGCCCGAGGATGAAACCAAGTGCGCGTTGAACATCAATCCGTTGAACGAGGCCAAGGATGCCTCGATGGCTGCCGGAAGCACTGTGGCTGGAGAAAGCACCGTTCCATGGATCGCGTGGCCCGAGATCGGTCAAAATGGAAAATGGCAGGTCTTCGTCTCTCGGCTCGACGTATCCACGCGCAACAGTTTCATTCAAGTTGGCGGCAGTTTGAATGTCGACCCGAACCACGATACTCGTAACGCGATCATCGTATTTGTCGGCAATGTGCCTTATGTAACCTGGCTGGAGGATGATGGCACGGGTAAATTCGAGGTTCAACTGAGACATCTTGCCTCCGACCCGCAGACCGGCACATGGGCGCTGGATACCCCTGCCAACGGATTCAACCTCGACGCCTCGCTCTCAAACTTTAATCTCGCGGCTGTTGCCACGGCTGACACATTATTCCTTGCCTGGGGCGAGGGCGACCCGGCCTCGTTCGCATCGCAAATGGTCATTGGCGCGTTTCATCCGTAACGCGCAGCCGAAGGTTTTGCCAGATTTAATAAATTTCAGCAGTCCACTTGTTGAGGACAAAACGAATGCACTCTGCCGATGCCTCGCGGGATGTATATCGCATCATGATCGTGGATGATGCTCCGTCTGTGCGGGAAAGTTTGGGCTGGCTTCTGCAGGATGAACCAGGTTTGACCGTCGTTGGTGAAGCTTCCAATGGTTCGGAGGCGCTCCAACTGGCGGTCAAACTTAAACCAGACCTGATCGTTCTCGATATTGAGTTGCCCGACACGGACGGTTTCACTGTGACACGCCAGCTTAAAGCCCAGCCAAACCCACCTCTTGTTGTACTACTCTCCATTCACAATGACGCACATTCAAGAGACCGCGGTTTTGAAGCTGGCTGTAACGCGTATGTGGGGAAAGAGCATGGATGGGCAGGATTGCTGGCGATCATACAAAATATTTTAGCGGACAAGAATTCCGGCTTTCGCCAAATAAAATAAAGGATCCAAAAACGCCGGGCCATATACCGGCATTTTTGGAATAGATTCAAAAAACCTATTTGAACAGATTGAATCACAATGAAACAAAACCCGATTTCTGTTTATGGCTATACCAGCATTATGGTTGGCGCAATCATCGAGCTGATCGGATTGATCTCAGACGCGGTTCTTCCGTTGCCGGGCAATTTACGATCAGGGCAAGGCCTTGAGTTAATCCAATCGAACCCCGGCCATATGCTTTTCATCGGAGTCGGGTTCTCTCTCATAGTCATCGGCTTATGGCTGTGTATCTCGTCGCGTTCGATGATCTTTCATTGGAAGAGCGGGGCGGTTCTGACAGTGGCCTCAATCGCGATGGCCTTCAGCATTCGTAACGCCGTGCCTATCCAGTCTGCTCACAACCAGGGCCATACAGAAGCTGTAAACAAAAATGAGATAACCCACACGCATGGGAACGAAATCAAAATGAGTTGGGGACAATTGCAGGAAATCGATGAAATGCTCGGCAATACAAAAGCAGCGACTGAAAAATATATGGATGTCAGCCTCGCAATGGCCGATGGATACATGCAGGAAGGTCCCAGCCGACCGGGGCAAGGCGCACATTTTATCAATCGAAAAATACTGGACGCTGGTGTATTCGATCCTACCCATCCCACCTTCTTACTATATGAACACAAACCTGACTGGAGCTTTGAGCTGGTGGGAGTGGGCTGGCTGCTGCCGAAAAATTTGGAGGACGACACACCGCCTCCCTATTTTGCCCCAATCGCTGCCTGGCATTATCATGAATATTCCCCTCCGGGCATTTGCATCTGGAAAGACGGAACCACCAACCCATATGACGAAACAGCCTGCACGAACGCCGGCGGCAAATTCTGGCGCGAAAGCCCTTGGATGTTACATGCCTGGCTGTTTCGGGAAAACCTCGAAGGGATTTTCAGCCTTATGAATAGCTCTGTAGGGGGCATTCAATATGAGGATTTTTCGTCTGATTAGTTTTCAAAACCGTGAAAGCTGATACAAATTTAAATTTTAGATAGGAGAATAAACCCATGGTAAATATTAAATTCTTCAAGGCCGCAAGTCTGCAAAAATGGTTAATCGTGGTGTTGATCACGCTGAGCCTGTTGATCAGTGCGTGCGGTGCTTCAAAATCGGCAACTGATGGGATCACCGGTGTTTGGGTGGGAGATATTGAAGGGACAGATACTTTTATAGGCATCGCCAGCAACGGCAGTGAGGTAATGGTTTATGTTTGTGATGGGAATACCATATCGCAATGGTTCTATGGACAGGCAGGTGAAGAAAACCTTGATCTGGCTGCTGGCACACTGAATTTAAGCGACGCAAACTCGAATGTACAGGCACAGCTTGCCGTGGATGGTGCAAGCGGCAGCGTGACCCTGGCAAATGGTCAGTCTTTCAATTTTCAAGTGCCAAGGGCGGCTGGGGACGCGGGTTTATATCGTTTGGAAGAAACAGGCAACGATGAGCAGTGGGTCTCGGGTTGGGTCGTTCTAAATGACGGTCAATTGCGCGGATTGCGGGTGAGCACCAAAGGCACCGTTGAGATTCTAGGCGCTTTGAATAGCGCCGCCCTTCGGCTTGACCCGGATACGAAGCCTTATTAACCCACCTGATGCAGGACAAGTATTTTCCACGGCATGTCCTTCGACTGCGCTCGGCGAGCTCTCGCTCCGCTCAGGACGAAGTATTCGACTTCGCTTCTCGACTTGCACTCGTCGCTCCGCTCAAGACGAAGTTCGCGCTGAGCGAAGAGCGGGTGTTCGTCCCGCTCGTAGTCGAAGCGGAAGTGCGTAAGGTGAATCATTAAGTTGCCACCCTGTGAAATTTGCGCCAAAAAATTTAACGCGAAAACGCAACATCGCAAAGAGAAAAGCATTAAATCTTCGTGTCTTTGCGACGTTGCGTTAAAAATCTCGATTAAAAACCAACCAAAGAACAAAAGTGGCAACTTGGATTAATTATCTTTATTCCGATTTGATTTCCACTTCCGCCGTCATCCCCCAGAGCAAACCATCGGGTTGTTCATCCAGCTCAATCGTAACGGGAAAGACCACGTCCCCACCGACGGTTTCAGCCCTGGGCGAAATGCGAACCACTTTACCCGTAATGGTTATATCCAATGCCTCGATATAAACATCCACCCCCTGGCCGATCTTTACGCGAGTGATATCGCGTTCGCTCAGGTCTGTGGTTTCAATTTGCAGGTGCTGTAAATCTGCCAGGACAAGGACTGGTTGACCGGATTGCACCGACTCTCCGGGAATGGCTTGAACATCAACCACCGTCCCATCAAATGGCGCGAGCAATGTATTCTGTGCAAGGCTCGCAGCAGCAGAATCCCAGACAGCCTTTGACTGATCGGCCTCTGACAATGCTTTCAGATACACTTCCTTTGGAAGCGCATACCAACGTTTTTTACCGGTAATTGGGCTGACATAAAGCACCTTTTCTGTCTTCTGCAATTCCGCGGCAAGGCTTTTCGAAGCGTAATCCTGTTCCGCGGCGATGACTGTAAACTCCAGATCGGGCGTATCCAAAATAACGAGCGGCTGTCCTTCTTTAACCTGCTCGCCTTCACGAACAGGGATTTCTTTTACAAGCGCCGAAATGGTAAACCCTAATTGAGACACTTGAACAGGAGTAACCTTCGCAGATGCGATTACGACATCCGGGCCAGAAACTACAGCGGTTTCTACAACGGGGTTTGCGGCGGAAGGGACGGTTGGAGTCGGATTTCCGCTGCAAGCTGTCAGGAGGATGGTCAATAAAATTGGACAGATCGATCTTTTCATTTTTATCTCCTCGTTAATTTCCAACGAGGATTTCAACATCCGCGCTCATACCCCAGAGCAATCCCTCTGGTTGTTGATCGAAATCAATGGTCACTTTGTACACCACATCCCCACCGAGGGTGGATGAGATGTTGGAAACATCCGCAACTCTGCCGGTGAATTCCTGCCCCAACGCTTCCACGAACACATTGACATCCTGCCCAATTTTCACACTGGGCACATCACGTTCGCTCAAATCAGTGGTTTCGATGCGATAGCCGCTCAAGTCACCAAGCACGATCACAACTTCGCCAGGCGTCACTGTTTCAGCGGGGGAAATATCCACAGAGACAACGGTACCAGCAAACGGCGCAGAAAGATGCGATTGTGCGTCCAGGGTGGCCTTTGCAGAATCAAGCAGGGCTTGCGCGCGGGCGATATCATTTTCAGCCACTTCAATATGCTGCTGACTGGGCGCGCACCCTTCCCCCCGACAGCCTGTGACGCGAACCAGATATTTGAGTGCAATCTCTGCATAAGCCAGATTGGCCTCCGCCTCTTTGACTTTTGCTTCAAGGATCGAAGTGTCCAACTCAACGAGGACCTGCCCCGCTTCCACCACGTCCCCAACCTGCACGTTGACGGAAGTGACTCGGCCCACGTTGGTGAACGAAAGGCGCGCCTCAGCCTTCGGGACAATTGTTCCCGCGGCCAAAACAGAATCTCCGCTGACGGCTTGTTGATTCGTTGGAGCGTTCGTGTTGCCATCGTCGAGCACCACCGTTGGAATGGCCTGCTGTGTGTTTGCCTGACCACAGGCAGATAGAACAAGCGCGATTGCGGTTAATACGATTAAATAGTTTTTCTTCATTCTTGCTCTACGACTTTCCATTGACCTTGCTGTCTTTTGTAATCAAACCATCCTGCAATGTCACTACGCGATTGGCGTAACTGATAACGCGGGGATCATGCGTGGCGAAGACAAACGTGACACCGGTATCTTTGTTGAGTTTCTGCATGATGTCCATCACCTGCTTGCCGTTCTCGGTATCGAGGTTGGCGGTGGGTTCATCCGCCAGAATAACCTTGGGGTTGATCGAAAGCGCCCGTGCCACTGCGACACGTTGTTGTTGCCCACCACTTAACTGATCAGGGCGATGATGCGCGCGGTCGGAAAGCCCGACGGCTTTCAATACCTCATTGGCGCGGGCTTTGCGCTCGGCAGGTTTTGTGCCATTCAACAGAAGCGGCATTTCCACATTTTCATAAGCCGTCAACGTGGGGATGAGCGCGAAGAACTGAAAGATGAAACCGATCGTTCCTTTGCGCAGGTCCGCCCGCTGGTTGCGGCTGAGGCGGGTGGCGTCCTGCCCGTTGATAAATACCTGGCCGCTGGTTGGCTGGTCAAGCAGGCCAATCAGTTGCAGTAAGGTGGTCTTGCCTGAACCAGAAGGTCCGACCAGGGCTGTAAATTCGCCATCCTCAATGGATAAATTCACGCCGCGCAAGGCATGGGTTTCTATTTCACCAATCTTGAAATCGCGTGTTGCGTTGATAACTTTTGTAACTTCCATTTTGAACTCCTTGTTCGCGCCGAGCAAAGTCGAAGCGTTGTTTTATTGTCCTTCGACTTCACTCAGGGCGGTTTTTTATTTATTGCGCATGCAAAGCTTCGACGGGTTCCATGCGCGCTGCGAGAATAGCAGGATACAGCGAAGCCATAAGGGTAATAACATAAGCCGTGATCGTCAGGCTGATCACATCCGACGCCACAATGAAGGGATAAATCTTATCCCCAATGAGGATGCCGGTGACTCCCTGGGTGGCAGGGACTACCATGCCAACGCTGGAAACCCAGTTCGTGATCAATCCACCCAGGATCAACCCGCCAATCACGCCGCCGGTGGCGAGCAGCGCCGCTTCGGTCAGGAATGCGGACATGATACGGCCACCTTTCATACCGATGGCAGCCAGAATGCCGATCTCGCGTGTGCGTTCGTAGACCGCCATCACCAGAGTATTTGTGACCACCGTGGCAGTGATGCCCAGGATGATCAGATACAGAATGACCATGTATGCACCAGCAAATTGTTCGAATTGCACACTGAGTTCATTCAAGTCCTGCCAGGTCACGATCTGATAATTGGAGGATGACAGGGCGTCAGCCACAGGTTCGGTCTGATCCTGATCGTGCAGCAGGACAAAGATCAGACTGGCATGGTTCTCTGCCGCGGCAAAGGCCTGTGCCTTAGTAAGCGGCATGAACACTGTATTCTGATCGTATGGGAATACATTGGTCGTGTAAATGCCACGGACTGTAAACGGCTGCTCGTCCACATCGCCATTGGATGTGTTGATGAGCAGGTTGACCTGGTCGCCGACGTTCAATCCAAGCCGTTCCGCCAATGGTTTGCCGATCAAGACGCCTTCCCGATCGTCGCTGTTGATGAATTCGCCAGCGATCACACCCTGACGAAATATCTGGTTCGCCTCTGCAGATGGGTCAATACCAAGGACTTGCACACCCCTGGATTTATCGCCCAGGCTGATGATACCGCTGGCGATCAGGCGGGGAGTGGCATCTGCCACTTGTGGGAGCGCGTTCAACTGGTCAGTAACCTGCGCAGGGTTGTCAATCAAATCCTCCCACGCCAGGCTGACTTTGTTCTCATCATAGGAAGTCGCGCGAACTTGAAGATGTCCGGTCTGTAGGCGAATGCCGTTCTGTAAGGCGCCGCGAAACTCGCCTCGTACAACCGATGCCATGAAAATTAACAGGGTTGTAGCAATGCTCACCGCGAGAGCAGACAAGATCGAGCGCCGTTTGTTGCGCCCGAGATCGCGGAAAGCCATTTTGAATAGTTGATTCATAGTAATCTCTCTTTAGCTCTTCAAGCTCTCGCCGAGGACGGCGACCGGAGCAATAAGATTAAACATAATGTAACGCCTGCGCCGGTTCGCGGTGCGAGGCCTCACGCGCCGGGATCCAGGCAGCCAGGGTGGTGATGATCAACACCGTAACAGCGCGCGGGATGATTTTCCCCAGCCCCAGCGATGGGTAGACACGGCCACTGATCAATGCCATATAATCCGCTACGCCCGCAAACGAGCTGTAGTCGAAACCGACCTGCCCAAAACCGGCGTTGAAGGTGACGCCGAACAATATTCCCGCGATCACACCCACAATACCGATCATCGTGCCTTCGAGAATGAAAAGAGTTGCGATCTGCCGTGGTTTAAGACCCATGGCACCCAACAACCCGATCTCACGTGTGCGTTCGAAGACGGCCATCAACAACAGGTTGAGCACGCCAATACCGGCAATCAACTGGATGATGACGCTGAAAATGTCCATCACAAAATTCTTGGAAGTGATGGCAGTGGATAGTTCCGGATAGTTCTCAGCCCACGATGCCACCTCATAGCCAGGCAGGGCGGGAACAAGCGCATCCACCACAAGGTCTTCCCCTCCAAGATCCTTCAGGTTGATCTGTACTTCGGTGGATTGGCCGCGCAAATCAAACAAGGACTGCGCCTCGGCCAGCGAAATGTAGACCGTCTGCTTCTCAATGGTCGGCATGCCCAGATCGTAAATGCCAACGACTGTCATGGTGCGTTGACGGTTCTGCTTGTGAGAATCACTGCCCACTATGGTGAGGCGATCACCGACCTGAATGTCCATCACATCGGCCAGGCCGCGCCCAACGAGAAGCAAGTCCTCGTCCGTGCCGGTCAGCCAGCGTCCTTCCACAACATTTTCTTCAATGAGACTGATGGGCGCTTCGGCTTCCGGTTCAATGCCGACAATGCTCAGGGGGAAAGCACCTTCGCGGTTACTAAGCATGCCGCCGGTCTGAATACGGCGGAAGGCAGCGGTCACATCCGGATGTGTCAGGGCCTCTTGAATTACAGCTTCATCGTTCGGCAAAGGGATCAGCGGATTGCTCTCCACTTTTTCACGATACCCATCGGCGCGTACCTGGATGTTGCCACCCAGCACGCGGATGGCGTTGCCATAAATGGCATTGTTGAAACCATCCACCAGCCCGTCATACATCATCATCATGGCCAGAGCCAGGCCCATAGCCACGACGATGATGACGGTACGGCGTTTGTGCCGCCAGATATTACGCCATGCAAGTCGTACATATAAAGTCATTGTCATTTCCTTTCTTTATTCTGTAACCAACTGCTCGGTAACATCCCATAACCGTTGTTGAGTCGCACGATTATAGGCATTCTTGTTGGCTTTAACAGGCATATTAGGAGCATCCCAATATCCGCCAGTGACATTCTGTAAGGAGGGGTCTGCTGCAAGCCATACATAAGTCTCTGCCATTTTTTCCGGCGTGAGCGCAAACTTGCGTTTGGCGTGGTAGATCTTCAACAGCCACTTTGGAAGGTGGTCGAGCCGTGTATCAGGTACAGCCACATTGCCGACCCGCACGCAATTGACTGTCATGCCCGTGCCTTTCAAGCGCTCCGCCAGATCGAAGGTGTACATCACCTGCGCCTGCTTGGCGTGATAGTAGGCATGTTGCATGGAGAATTTCTTCTCGCCCACCAGATTGTCGAACTCAATATTTAAAAATGGATAGGTCATCAATCCCTTGCTTGCCACGGTGATGATACGGCTCGGCGCGCTCTTCTTGAGCGTATCAAGCAACAGATGGGTCATCAAAAAGATGCTCACGTGATTCGTCGCAAAGACATTCTCAAGTCCATCCGCCGTCATCACGGGTTTCGTCTGGCGATGATCGAAATTGGCGGCGTTATGGATCAAAACATCCAATTGCGAATGTCCGCTCAAAAATTGGCTTACCGCATTGCGAACCGACGTCTGTTCAGCCATATCCACAAGGATCAACTTCACATTCCCGCCTTTTGCCACCGAACGGACATCCTGCAACGCCTGCTCTCCGCGTTCCTTGCTGCGGCACATCATCACAACATTCGCGCCCATCCCAGCCAGTTGCATGGATGCGGCTTTACCGATCCCTGAATTGGCGCCAGTAACAATAATTGTTTTATTTGTAAGGTTGTAGTTCATTTTTTTTATCCATTAAATTCCTGCCACGAACTGGGATTCCGTCTTACGCAACCCATATTCCATGACATATAACATCTTGTCTATTTTTTCCCGCGTCTTCGCGGACCGCAGCCATTTCATAACATCTTTTTGCTTCATGCCTTCGTTCAGGATATAGGTGCTGATCGCATTTGTCCATGTTTCCATAATGATGACAGCCAATTCCACATCCACGCTGGGGTCAAGCTCTCCATTCTCCATCGCCTGCTTGATCATCATGGTGATCCCATCCGTTGACATCTTGTGGTACTCGGCAAGGTCTTTTCCATAATAAAGCCCCTCCGCAAGCAGGACGCGGCTAATCGCTTGCACGAGGCGTGGATAGGAGGAGTTGAACTCCATTCCTGTTTTTATCAACCAGTGAAAATATTCGAAGGTGCCCAAGTTGGCGCTTGGTGGGTGTTTTCCCTTGTAATATTCTGTCTTTTCTTTCGCGATCACATCCATCAGATACTTAAACACATCCATTTTGTCTTCAAAGTATTGATAGAAACTGCCTTTCGAAATTCCGCTATTTGCCACAATGCGGTTAATGGATGACGCCTCAAAACCAAATTCTGCGAATTCTTCTATCGCAGCACTGGCGATGTTTCGTCGCTTTTCTTCCGGAAGGTTGAGAAATGTCTGCTTGGGCAAGGTGTGACCTCCAGGTCATGTGACTTCCTGGTCATGTGACCAACAGGTCACATTATAGGCCGATTTCCCCGCCCGTCAAGAGGATGAACATCACTTCCGCCTCTCTCTCCGCCGACGCCTGATTCGGTTTTCTGAAACCTTTTTTTCGTCTGAGACAGATCATGTCACCCCTATCATCATGCCATCCCTTCGGGATTTTAAAACAAAAATCCGCAAGAAATTTTCATCTCACGGACTCCACTGCTCACGAATTACTGCTCACTGATTACTGACCACTGCATTTAGCCTTCCGCCCTTTGCCTTTTACGTACCACCTTCCCCACACTCGCCATCACCATCTTCATTAACAACCCCGCCCGCCAAAAAGCGACGGCCGCCATGCCATGTGCAAGCACTGCAAAAAACGGTGGTGTTTCGTTTATGTAATACGTCCAGCACTGACGGGTTGTCCCCCATAGCTCAAGGAAATAACCAAGCCCCGTGCCAGCGATAAAGGTCAATAAGGCGAAGCGATGATCTGTGGGCGTGAGAATTAGGAGAATGCAGAGAATTAACGCCAGCCATGTATAGGACTTGTCGAATGTTGGGGAAACGAAGACCAGCATCAAGGTTAAGAAAGAGGCGAAGGTGACCCAATAGAGCTTCCTAAAATTAAACACGAAGGACACCAAGGTCACAAAGGAATTTCCTCCCAAACCCTTGGCGTACTTCGTGGCCTTTGTGTTTAAGAAAATAAGCGCACGAGTGATTCGGTCAATTGAAAGACTCGCAATCGGCCAGGCGGGGATGATCCACAGTGGCGGACGTTCGGCGGTGTAGTAATGCCAGAGGTTGGTTTGCGTGCCCCAGGATTCGATAGCCAGTCCGCCGCAAATGCCGACGAAGACAATCAGCACGTCTGTTTTGAGATTGGCGCGCGCCACGATGGTAATGGACATGAACAGGAAAACGCCCAGCAGAAGCCAATCCATATACAGCCACCAGGGGCCGTTCCAATCGATGTACGATAACACCTCCTCTGCCAGCGGCCACCAGATATAAACAATAAGAAAAATCGTGACAAAGAATCCGCCGAGCAGAATGGATGAGTCGCGCGTCCAGATGGGTTGTTTTTCGTTTTGCATGGGCGCATTATATTGCATGGCAGGTAAAAGAAGATAATTCTTTCGTACTATTTGAATTTTTTTAATATAACACGTGAGGCAACGGGTTATAATAAGTCCATTGATTATCGACGTAATCAAATATTTTCAATCCAAACCAACGAAAGGACACAACCATCATGGGACTCTTCAATACAATTCTCGAAAAGCTTGGACTTAAAAAGGACAAACCAGAGGAGGCCGCCACGCCCACAAAACCCGCAGTGGCTGCGCCCGCCATGGCGAAAGAAGCGGCCGCCCCTGCCGCGAAGCCCAAACCCGCCGCGCCCGCAATGGACAGCAAGGAAAGAGATGCCATCATCAAAGATGCCCTGCCGCCTGCTGCCATGTCGGAAGTAGATGTTGTTAAAAAATTGGAAGAGCTTTCCGCTGGAAAGGAATTGAACTGGAAAGTCTCCATTGTGGATTTGCTCAAACTGCTCGACATTGACAGTAGCCGCGAGGCTCGCAATGAACTGGCAAAGGAACTCGGCTGCCCCGACGATCTGATGGGTGATTCAGCCAAAATGAATACCTGGCTTCACAAGACTGTGTTAAAGAAGATTGCCGCGAACGGCGGCAACATTCCGAAGGAACTTTTGGATTAAAAGCTGGAGCGCACGAACAGCGTGGATATTCATCCACGCTGTTTTAAAGGAAAACATCCAACTTCATTTGCTGAATATTTGTATAAGGAGAATCATATGAATAAGCGTTCGTTCATGATGTTTACTGTTTTTACTATTTTCTCTTTGTTGGCAAGTGTAATATCCTTTGCTGTCCCGCAATCCGTTCTGGCGGATGGGACGTATCAATCCCTGCCATACACTCAGGACTGGTCCAATACGGGCCTCATTACAGTTAGCGATGATTGGTCTGGTGTATCTGGCGTAATCGGATATCGGGGAGACGGGCTGACATCGTCCAATGACGTTAATCCGCAACTGGTTCTCGGGCAGGAGTCCCCGCTTGTTGTTGATGTCAATGCTAATCAAACGGCTCCGAATACTTTTACCACAGGAGGGGTGGCTGAATTTCATATAACCAACCCCGCAGTGGCTTTGACTGGCTCAGGCACTGCGGATGCGCCTTACATAGTTTTCCATATCAACGCGACAGGTTTCTCGAGTATCAATGTCAGTTATAACTTGCGCGATCTGGATGGTTCCACTGACAATGCTGCCCAGCAGGTGGCTTTGCAATATCGAGTTGGCGAGACTGGCAACTTTACAAATGTTCCTGCGGGCTATGTGGCCGATGCAACCAGCGGTCCCAGCCTGGCGACACTTGTTATCCCAGTGAATGCAACCCTTCCCGCCGCCGCCGATAATCAGTCCCAACTGCAAATCCGCGTTATCACAACCAATGCAAGCGGAAACGACGAGTGGGTGGGGATCGATGATGTTTCGATAACCGGGTCACCCATTGCGATTGACTCGGCGCCGGGAGTTTCCAGCACCTACCCTCTCGACGAGGCAGTAGATTTCCCGGTGAATGCCAACCTCACAGTAACATTCAGTGAGCCGGTCACCGTCACAGGGACATGGTTTGATTTGTCCTGCTCAGTCAGCGGGAATGGTATTTCCACCGCAGTTTCCGGTGGACCAACCGTATTCACGCTCGATCCCAATGTTAATCTTATCGATGGTGAAGATTGCACACTCATAGTCTACGCGGCGCAAGTTGCTGATCAGGACGCAAATGACCCTCCTGATAATATGCAAATTGATTTCACGATTGGGTTTTCACCGTTTGATGTATGTGCGGCTCCTTATACCCCCATCTATTCAATACAGGGCAGCGGCGCAACAGTTGCTTTGACAGGAACACGCACAACGCAAGGCGTTGTGGTTGGCGATTATGAAGGAGCATCCCCAGCTTTGCGTGGGTTCTTCATTCAGGACCCAGATGGCGACGATGATCCTACTACTTCCGACGGCATCTTTGTCTTCGAAGGCAGCAATGCCAATACGGTCAACCTCGGTGATGTTGTCCGTGTTACTGGAACTGCCGGCGAAAACCAGGGACAGTCACAAATCTCTGTTGGAACGATCATCAACTGTGGTACGGGTTCTGTCACGCCAACCGATGTGGATTTCCCCGTAGCTTCGGCTGACTTCCTTGAACGATATGAAGGAATGCTTGTCCGCCTGACAGACACCATGTACGTGACCGAACATTTCCAACTTGGGCGTTTCGGTCAAGTTGTCCTTTCGTCCGATGGACGTTTGCAACAGCCGACCAACATTGTTGCCCCCGGCGCACCGGCGCTTGCGTTGCAAGCTCAGAACAATTTAAACAAAATCATCCTGGATGATGCTTTGCAAGTGCAGAACCCAGACCCGATCCTGTTTGGACGCAACGGCAACCCGCTTTCTGCAAGCAACACCTTGCGTGGCGGCGATACTGCCACGAATATCATCGGTGTGATGACCTACACCTGGGCTGGTAATTCAGCAAGCGGTAATGCCTACCGTGTGCGCCCGATCAACGCGCTGGGTGGGTATGTCAACTTTGTGGAAGCGAATCCACGCCCCACTGCCGCGCCGGATGTGGAAGGTTCTCTGACCGTGGTTGGCATGAACCTGCTCAACTTCTTCAACACCTTTGATGGCCTGCCTGATAATGTGGATAACTGCGCGTTCGGTGTTGGCGGCGCTCCCGCCGATTGTCGCGGAGCGGACACTGCGTCAGAGTTTGCAAGACAGGTTCCGAAAACCGTAGCAGCCATCCTTGCGATGGATGCGGATGTCATCGGCGTGAATGAAATCGAGAATGACGGTTACGGCCCGGATAGCGCCATCCAACATCTCGTCAATCAACTCAATGCGGCTACCGCGCCCGGCACCTACGCCTTCATTGACGTGGATGCGAATACCGGCCAGGTCAATGCGATGGGCACGGATGCGATCAAGGTCGGCTTAATTTATAAGCCTGGCTCGGTAACTCCGGTTGGACAAACCGCCGCCTTGAATACGGTTGCTTTTGTGAATGGCGGCGATAGTGCCCCACGCAGCCGTCCATCCCTTGCGCAGGCGTTTGAACAAAATTCGAATAGTGCGCGCTTCATTGTGAATGTCAACCACCTCAAGAGCAAAGGCTCTGCCTGTGATGTGGCGGATGCCGGTGATGGACAGGGCAACTGCAATCTGGTGCGCGTGAATGCGGTCACTGAGCTAATGGCCTGGCTCGCATCCGACCCGACCGGTACCGGCGACCCCGACATCCTTCTCGTTGGCGATTACAACTCCTACGCAATGGAAGACCCGATTGCCGTGATCGAGAACTCGGGCTTTACCCATCTCATCAAATCATTCCTTGGCGAAGACGCATATTCCTACGTCTTCGACGGGCAATGGGGCTACCTCGACCATGCTCTGGGAACATCCACCATCGTGCCGCAGATCTCAGGCGTTGCGGATTACCACATCAACTCCGACGAACCCAGCGTGCTCGATTACAACACCGACTTCAAGAGCGCAGGGCAGATTATCAGCTTGTATGACGATGACGAATTCCGTGTCTCAGACCATGACCCGGTGCTGGTCGGCTTGGAATTGGACCCCGACCTCACGTGCAATGGTCTCGAAGCCACCATTGTCGGAACCACAGGCGACGATGAGATTTACGGAACCAATGGCAGTGACGTGATCGTCGGCCTCGGCGGAAATGATGTTATCCACGGCGGCAATGGGAACGACGTTATCTGCGGCGGCCACGGGGATGACACGCTCTACGGCGGCAACGGAAACGATACGCTCGTGGGCAGTTTCGGAAACGACGCACTGGATGGCGGCAATGGGGATGACTCGCTGGACGGTGGCGATGGGAACGATAGCCTGAACGGCCAAAAAGGTAATGATATTCTCGCTGGAGGCAAAGGAAATGACACCCTCACCGGCGCCAATGGAGACGACTCGCTCACTGGCAATGC
>JACPVB010000169.1 GCA_016191985.1 Chloroflexota bacterium
CCTTCGACGGGCACGGGGATGCCCCAGTCGAGGTCGCGTGTGATGGAGCGGGCTTTGAGGCCTTCGCTTTCGATCTTGCGCAGCGACTCGCCGATGACGGTATCGCGCATGTGCGGGGCGCGTTCCTGCAAAAAGTTTTTCACATCAGGCTCGAGCTTGGAAAGATCGAGATAAAAATGTTCGGTGTCGCGCAGTTCGAGCGCACCGTCGCCTGTCTTGGCGCGCGGATTCTTCAACTTCTCAGGTTCGAGCACGTTGCCGCAGTTGTCGCATTGATCGGAGCGCGCGCCTTCAAAGCCGCAGATGTAACAAGTCCCTTCCACGTAGCGGTCGGGCAGGAACTTGTCTGCGCTGGGGGAGTACCATTGCTTGCTGAACTGTTTGAATAAAAAGCCGTTCTTTTGCAAGGCAAGGAACATGGCCTGCGAGACCTTGAAATGATTCTCGCTGTGCGTGGTGGTGAACATATCGTAGGTGATGCCGTAGCCCTTGAAGACTTCGATGAAACTGTCGTGATATTTTTTGTACACTTCCTCGACGGGTTTGCCTTCCTTATCCGCCGCAAGCACGACGGGCGTGCCATGTGAATCCGTCCCTGAAACCATGAGGACTTTATTCCCCTTCAGGCGGTGATAACGCGCGACAATGTCACCGGGCAAATGGGAACCCGTGATATTCCCAACGTGGATCTCGGCATTTGAGTATGGCCAGGCAATGGCGATTAATATATTTTCGGGCATTCGTGCCTCTCTTTTCTTTTCACCACGAAGGGTACGAAGGAGCACTAAGGAAAACCTTTGTGCTCTTTGTGTCCTTTGTGTTTAATGGTCTTAGCATTTACAAACAAAAAGGCCGTCCGCGAAATGGACAGCCCGTATTCGTTCAGGTGTAATTACCTAACGTGCTTTCCACTCGGCGCGGCAGAACATTTCCATGCGCATTCGCATGGCCATGGTCATTGTCACCATTGGGAAAACAGGTTTGAAGTTCATGGGCGCTAGTTTACTATGTCATTTGCCGAATGGCAAGTGCGGGCGCGTTTTCAAGCAGGCTCATTAAAGCAACAGGTTTCCATTTCTTTGGACACGGAATGCACGGAGACCGCGGAAATTTTTCCTCAAAAAACGGAAGAAGACCCATCGAATCTGCGTACGAAAAGTTTTGTCCTCAGCTTTAATAACTGACGTTACGCGGTTCAATCCCGTAGGCGGCGCATTGAGCTTGCCGAAATGGATGGCAGGATTATAGAAAATTGGAAGAACGGAATCCAAATCCCGAAGGGATGACATGGGTCTTACGAGCCATACCACCCTTTCGGGGTCGAATATGACAAATCGTAAAAGCTATAATCATTTGACTGTTTCGACAAGCTCAACACATCGCCTGCGGGGTCAGAAATCCATTTCACATAAGGGAGTTAAGAAAATCTCACGTTTTCAAATCACAGCCTGTTATCGGCGGGTTTTATTTGCAGATCGTCCGTTGTAATGTGAACCGACTCAAGCGCCTTGAAACTCAAATTTGCAGATTCAAGCTTGTATTTTTCCGTGACGCGGTCGAACAAAGCGTGGTAACCCGCCTTTACCATTTGCTTCCAATCCAACCCCAGCAGGTTCGCGATCTCATGCAGGGTCTGGATGTTTTCTCCCTCAATCTCCACAAACTCGCCGTAGGGCAACTCGTCCAGCATGATATGGGTATTGCTTAACTCAAAGGTTGTGCGGTATTTTTCGTAAAAGACAATGGGGATGAATCCCAGCGCTTCCAAAAATTGTTTTGCGCTTTCAAAATCTCCAACCGCAAACTCGATCTCCCTGCGGGTGAGCACGCCGCTCTCTGTTTCCTCGCTGGGACCTTTGAAGGTAAATTTTGCCTCCGTATCCTTTCGCAGGCGCAGAACCTTCAAATTCTTTCGCAGGTCGCCATTCGGGTTATCGAAGCGCAGATTGACTTCATGCACACGCGGCTGAATCAATTGCGCCTTCAATTCAAGAAGGCGCAGCTCGATTTTTTTCAAGTCGCGTACAAAAAATTTGACTTCAGTTTCCTGTCCGTTCATGGCCTAGTGAATGCTCAACAAGGCTTGCTTTTGCTCGACGCTCTCCCCAGCCTTCACGCGGATGCGTCCCATCGTTCCATCGCGCGGAGCTTTGAGTTCGTTCTGCATCTTCATCGATTCAAGGATCAGCATCACCTGACCCTTCTTGATCTCCTGACCTTCCTCCACAAGGATACTCACCACCAGCCCGGGCATGGGTGCCTTGAGATGGAATTCGCCTCCCTCTGCGACCCCTCCGCCTGCCGCCGATTTCAAGCGCTTTTCCCGTTCATCCTCAATTTTCACCTGGAATTGCTGTCCACGTAAAAGTACCTGCCAGTCTTCATCACCCTGATAGACGTACGACTCGTACGATTTCCCATCCAGGATGAGCGAAAAAACAGGCTGCCCGCTGACGGATTCAAAATCCACCGCCAACAGGCGGTCCCCGATGCGGATGTGGTGGTCATCCACAATCTCGATCTCAAATTCCTTGTCATTAATTGTTGTCACATATTTCATAAATGAACCTCAATCGTGATCTCGACACCGCACTGGCGTTCGGTGCAAGTGTACGCCTCAAAAATTATCAATCGCAAATCGTAGTCTCGATACAGATTGGGAAAAACGCCCAATCCTACTCGATCACCAATCGTCAATCCAAAATCATAAATCGTAAATCGTAAATTGTCTTACCTGTGCATTCGCTCCCAACGCCCGACCCATTTCCAGTTGCTGGCGTCACGTTCATTGCGGCGGACAATTTGTGCCGAGCGCTCTGTCTGTTTGTGCGCTACCAGTGTGGCAAGGATGGCGGCAATTTCGGCCTGCTTGTCTTCCGTCTCGGAAGCGGCTTCCATCGAGAAACGTTCCTCCACGAAGCGTGTATCGAACTGGCCGCCCATGAAGCGATGCGAATCCATCAATGTTTGGTGGAAGGGAATATTTGTCCGCACACCGACGATGCGATATTCTTCCAACGCGCGGCGCATCCGTAAAATAGCCTGCGCGCGGGTCTCGCCCCAAACGATCAGCTTTGCAATCATCGGGTCGTAATACGGCGTGATCTCGAAGCCCGGGTACACACCCGTATCCACACGCACGCCGGGGCCAGTCGGAAGAATGCTGTGTGTGATGCGTCCCGTAGATGGCATGAAATTATTGAACGGATCTTCCGCGTTCACGCGGCATTCAATCGCATGCCCCTTGAATTGAATCTGCTCCTGGCTGTAACTCAGTTGTCGGCCCCGTGCGACGCGGATTTGTTCGGCCACGATGTCCACGCCGGTCACCATTTCCGTCACGGGATGTTCCACTTGCAGACGGGTATTCATCTCAAGGAAATAAAAATTGCGGTCCTTATCCACAAGGAATTCGATGGTGCCCGCGTTGACATAATCCACAGCCTGCGCGGCCTTCACCGCCACACTCCCCATCTTTTCGCGTAGTTCATCATCGAGGAATGGCGAGGGCGCTTCCTCTAAAAGTTTTTGATGGCGGCGCTGGATGGAACATTCACGCTCGCCGAGATGAATGACATTGCCAAACGAATCCGCCATGATTTGGAATTCGATATGGCGCGCCCCTTCGACCAGTTTTTCCAAATAGACATTCCCATCGCCGAAGGCAGATTCCGCCTCGCGTCTTGCGGACTGGAGCAGGGTCGGCATTTCCTCCAGGCTTTTTACTTCCCTCATGCCTTTTCCGCCGCCGCCCGCGGTGGCTTTGATCAGTAGCGGGAAGCCGACGGTTGGCGCAATTTTTAAAAGATCATCGTCCGTCATATTACCCACGGCTTCCGTGCCGGGCACAACCGGGACGCCTGCCTTGATGACGGTGGCACGTGCCTTGCCCTTATCGCCCATCGCCGCAATGGATGAGGGTTTGGGTCCAATAAAATTAATATTCAATTCCGCGCATTTGGCGGCAAAGTCTTCGCGCTCCGCCAGAAACCCATAGCCGGGATGGATCGCATCCGCACCGGACTTTTGAGCAATATCCAAAATTTTATCCGCCCGCAAATAGGATTCGCGCGAAGGCGCGGGTCCGAGCAGGTAGGCTTCATCCCCGTAGCGGACGTGCAGGGCATTGCGGTCCGCCTCTGAAAAGACAGCCACCGTTTGAATGCCCAGCTCCCGGCAGGCGCGGATAATACGGACTGCGATCTCGCCGCGATTTGCAATTAAGACTTTATTAAACATAAATTCTCCATGAGCCGAATAAGCTGCTGCAATTTTTAAACATCAACGGTTAACTCACTGTCTTCCACTAGATGTTCGAGGAAGGATATCTGTACATCAAGCTGACCGTTAAAAAGCCGCTTGCCAGTGGCCGTTCCCATGATGTTGTCAGAGCGATATTTTTTCAAAGTCAATAATCGACTTTTTGCTTTTTCGACCAGCGCCTCATATTTCTCCGCATGATCCTTAAATTGCAGGAGAAGACGGTAGACGCCAAACCTGTCCACATTGTCAGCGTCACTCACGATTTTGGACTCAATTGTAACGGGATGCTCGAAATCGGCTTTGTCATCCACGTGAACGGCGATTGAAAAACAAATGTTGTTGACCTGCTCCGGCGTATAGCCAAGTGCCTCCAAAAATGGACGGGCTATCCTTGCGCTGACGCGGCCATGATCCCTGCCGTATTCCACATCGTCAAACTTGGAAATGTCGTGAAGCAGGCAGGCGGCCATCGTTAACTCAACGTCCGCGCCTTCGGTTTCAGCGATTTGTTTTCCATATTGCACAACACGCAAGGTGTGCTTCCAGCGGTACTCATAATCGAAGGCTGTAAAATTCTTGTAACCTTGGGATTCTGTCTCGGCGCGGCGGGCGAGCACAAACTCGGCGATTTTTTGCAGTCTTTCAGTGGCTTCTGGTTGCATGTTGGTCTTTACAAAGGGATATTCCCGTGCTTCTTGGCGGGATTGCCATCGCGCTTGTTGCTCAACATCTCCAGCGCGTTGATCAAACGCGGACGGGTTTCCTTTGGTTCGATCACATCGTCAATATAGCCGCGAGATGCTGCTACATAAGGGTTTGCAAATTTTTCCTTGTACTCTGCCACCAATTCTGCTTTCCTTTTCAGCGGGTCCTTGGCCGCTTCAAGTTCTTTGCGGAAGATGATGTTCACTGCGCCGTCGGGTCCCATCACTGCGATCTCGGCAGTGGGCCAGGCGAGGTTCACGTCACTGCGGATGTGCTTGGAGGACATCACGCAGTATGCACCGCCATACGCCTTGCGCGTGATGACGGTCAACTTTGGCACGGTCGCTTCACAGTAGGCATACAGCAATTTTGCCCCAGAGCGAATTATGCCGTGATGCTCCTGATTGGTTCCAGGCAGGAAGCCTGGCACATCTTCAAAAGTAATGATCGGGAAGTTAAAGGCATCGCAGAAGCGCACAAAACGCGCCGCTTTTTCACTCGCGTCAATATCCAACACGCCCGCGAGGACGGCCGGCTGGTTTGCGACGATTCCAACGGAATGTCCGCCAAGCCGCGCAAAACCAACTACAACATTTTGCGCGTAATTTTCGTGAATTTCAAAGAACTGCCCGTTGTCCACGATCATGCCGATGACTTCTTTGATATCGTAAGGTTTGTTTGCATCGTCAGGGATGATGTTATTTAATCCCTCTTCCATGCGCAAAGGATCGTCGCCCGAAATGAAGGGAGCATCTTCCATGTTGTTTTGAGGGAGGAAACCCAGTAATTTGCGAATGAGGTACAGCGTGTCCGCTTCGCTATCGGCGGCCACATGACAGACGCCCGATTTTTCCGAGTGCACGCTTGCGCCGCCAAGTTCCTCCTGCGTCACTTCTTCGTGCGTCACGGCTTTCACCACGTCTGGTCCCGTGACGAACATATAGGAAGTGTTGCGGGTCATAAAAATAAAATCCGTCAGCGCAGGGGAGTAGACTGCACCGCCGGCGCACGGCCCCATAATTGCGGAGATTTGTGGAATCACCCCCGATGCCATGGTGTTGCGCAGGAAAATATCCGCATAGCCTGCGAGCGACACCACGCCTTCCTGAATGCGTGCACCGCCTGAGTCGTTCAAACCGATAATAGGTGCGCCATTCTTCATGGCCATATCCATGATCTTGCAAATCTTTTCGGCATGGACTTCCCCCAGGCTTCCGCCAAACACGGTGAAATCCTGTGAGTACACATAAACAAGGCGGCCATCCACGGTACCCCAACCCGTCACCACCGAATCGCTCATGAACTTCTGTTCATCCAAATTAAAATCATGGGTGCGGTGCACTACGAACGGGTCCACTTCGCGGAAGGAGCCTCTGTCCAACAATAAATCAAGTCTCTCCCTCGCGGTCAGGCGTCCCTTTTTATGTTGCGCGTCAATCCGCGCCTGGCCGCCGCCAAGCCGCGATTGCGCCTTCTGATCATTCAATACCTGGATTTTCGTTTTTTCGCTCATAGGCCTCTCTCAATAGTGATTTGTCCGCAAAAAAGATGAGGATCAGTAATCCCAGATTTACTATAACAGCAAACATTGCATTTGGTCGCGGATTTTGGAAAAAGAGCCGCTCGCCCCAATACCAGACCGTATAACCTGCCGCAGTCCCGAGGAGCATTTTCCCGCTCCATGCTTTTTCCTGCCAAATTCCCCAATATAAGACGCCCCCAACAATGATCCAAATCCCACCCATGATGGCGCTGACTGTGGGAGCGAGCCTGGCTGAAAATTCGACCAGCACCCCGCTCCATGCCAGGGATGTCCACAGGCGGATGATGTTCCAGGTTATGGTGATTAACACCAGTCCCAGTGTAAGGGTTACAGAAAAGGATCGTCTCATGGTGATGGTGTGGGGGTGGCGATGTTTGGATGCCTGAAAATGCGCGGCTCAGCCCAAATGGCTAAATTATCCAACGGGTTTCTGTTGGCGCGCACGATCAGGGTGAGTTGCACAGTTTGTCCAGCAAGCACATCGAGAGGGAAATTGATCAGCTTTGGGAGCTGTGTGTCGTTGTAAGCCCATGCGGGGAAGGGTTCGTAAAAATTCCCATCCGCGTCGTAATACCCAAGTGAGAATGTGACATCGCATTTGGATTCAGGCATGCAAAATAATTCGGCACGAAAGAAATCTGCCAATTGAATTTCCCTGGCTGGGAAGGTTCCAAAAATGCCGTAAAAATTTCCATCCTGCGAGGGGATGGTGAGCAGGGCATCTGCTTTGTAAGGCAGGTTTAATTCAGTTTGAGTCAACAGCCCGATATACCCCGAAGTTGTTTGCCCGCTGATTCCGGGGCAGGGGAGTTCCTGCCCGTTATTTGTCCATTTGGCGTTGCACGCATCCGGCGCAAAGTAGTAGACAACGTTAGCGGCGTCATCAAGCGGGGGAATAGCAAAGGTTGGGGTCGGCGGGAGCGGCGTCAGCGTGGGGATTGCTGTAAAAACAGGAGCAGGCTCAAGGTCCGTGTTTTGAGGCGTGGCTGGGGATGGCGTACATGCTGAAAGCAGGATCAATGCCAGTAAGGAAGCAAGTCTGATTCGCAAAGTCATCCTCCTAATATTTCGGTTCTTCCAGCAGGTAAAACAGACCCTTGCCTCCGTAGCTGTCGAACCTTTCGAGGTACGGTGCAAATTGGCCGTAATACGGCGGGAGGGCCAGCAATTGCGCGTTGGCAAAAACGATGGTCATGCCGCGTTCCTGCAAATATGCGGGCGCGTTTCCATCTTGCAGGAGGTGAAAATATTCATAGCTGTTGACCAGCCCATCCATGTTGACAATGGTGCGGTCATGGATGAAGTATCCCACATTTCCCCCGCCTGTCATGCCGATGATGCTGTCGGGTGGTGTGTTGGCTTCGAGATATTGCAGCACATCCATGTAGGGACGGTCTGGCTTATAAAAATCATGCCGCATGGTTGTGGTGACGAAGTCATTCAGGTTGTATGCGAGCAACGCGCCAGCGACAATGGCGGCGGCTTGCAACACCGGGCGGGCGAATTTTATTTTTTGCAAAGGGCGTAGGATCAGGTCGAGATAAAAACTTCCCGCCAAAGTTATGAGAACCATCTGGCTGACCCAGTACCATTCCTTTACCCCGCCGTAGGATGTGGCCGAGTAGGAAAGGATATGAATCCCGCTGGCGGCCACGAGAGGGATAAAGGCCAGCTTTGAACCGATATGGATCGTGCGGCGTTTGTTTATAAATGCAAGGGTCAGCGCGACGATGATGAAGGCAAGCATGGAGAGGTAATATCTTTCATCGCCCATGTCTGTGCGGGGGAAGATGGGAAGGATCAATTTTGCCAGCCATGAAAACAGGTCGGTGGCGGGGTCCCAGGCGTTGAACTCTCTCATGCTGATTCCAAAAAATGCGTACCAGTCTGTGGCGGGGCGTTCATAAACCGTGTTTGCCATGGTTCCCCACCAGCGTTTGATCTGCCCGCTGACCGGGCTGAATGTGCCAAACATGATTTTGTTGAACAACATGTACAAGGCAAGCAGACCGCCGAATACACCATAATAAGCAAAGCCTTCTTTTAGCCAAATTCTCCAATTCTCTTGGAATTCCAACAACGGTGATTTGGTGAGAGACGTTTTGTCGCTGGCGAACCCATATGCGGCCAGCCTGAGCGCAAAAATAAGGATCAGGCTGAGTCCCCAATCCAACAGAAAGGCGGAGCGTGGAAAATTTTTCCCGACGCCGAGTTGTAGAAGGAGCAGATATATGGCTGTGATGACGACGGTGCTGGTTGTTAACGCCAGGAAAGTTTGACTGAAAATTTTCCAGATCGTATTGGCGCGGGGATGCTGATATGCGCCGAAAAAATACAGCGCAATTAATTTGGCAATCACCGCCAGCGCAACCGCTTCCACCGCGGAGGAAGCGTATAACGTATTGTAGGAATCAATACCCGTGCGAAACGCCACCGAACTCGTCATGGAGGCAAAAATGATGACCATATCGAGAGGCAGCAGGTAGCGAATGACCTTTCCCCGAAAAACAACCCAGACCCCGACAATGGCTCCGAGGAAGACAAGGTCGAGCCGACCGAACATGGCGAGAGCAGCCACCAGCGCGATTTCCACAAGCTGGCGGGTGGTCACTGCTTTTGTGCGCCATTCTTTTTCAAAAATGGATAATTTGTAAACCAGGTACAAAACCGCTAAAACAGCAGCGGGAGTCTCCAACCCATATTCGTACACCGTGGAATGGATATAAAAATTAAAAGCCCAGAATGAAGCCGCCAGAATTGCAACTGCATGGGAAAGATGATTTTTCACCAACCTGTAAATCAACACGGCGCTTGCAGCCTGAAACCCCGCAACGACCATTAACAACACCCGCAACGGCAGGATCACGTCAAAGCGAGCCAGCGCAAAGATGGGAATGCAGACGATCATCCACAGTGGGTGATAACCGTTGGTCGGGTTGATCCCATCGAAAGTACTGCCACGCCCTTCGGTGATGTTTTGAGCGACTTTGAAATAATAATAAGCGTCATCGCGTTTGAACCAAACGTTTGGAAAATTGTACGCGTCCGCCA
>JACPVB010000170.1 GCA_016191985.1 Chloroflexota bacterium
CGCCATTGCTTTGGCGAAGACCCTTGACGATTTTATGCGCCACGTCGTACGATTTTCTCTCAAACAGAAACGACAGCAACAACCCAATGCTTACTCTCAATTGGCGCACCTGGTTCTGCCCTTAGCTTGATGCCTATGAGTACAAAACTCGTCCTTTTTTGTTGTGAATATTTATGCAGTAACTTTACGAGCCTGCCAGAGTTCACGTCCCCACAGCCATAATGCTCCAAGGCCGAGGAACATGATGACCAGACCAAATATCCAGTCGACATACGGTAGGGCCAGGAGCAAGGCCACCACAACCACGCCCACCAGCAGCGGCCAAACTTTGTGATCAGCCAATGCGGGGTTGAAGCGTCCGATGATCCACTTGCCGCCCAGCCATGCCACCACGATCTTGGTGACGAAAGCAGTGACAAGCACAAAGGCAACGATGAGGACAAAGATTGCCAGAATGCCAAGCCAGACAATGGTGCCGCTCACGCCGCCCAGGGTAAGCATTCCAAACACAACCCCGCCGAGTATCATTGCGGTAAGTATGACCAGCAGAGTGAAGAAGAAAGCCGCATATGAAACCAGTCCCCATCCCAGGCTCGCGGCAGGAGCGGTTTGTAATTTGTCCATCACTGACTTCATAAATTTGGGGGCGAGCCAGCCCAGCAGCAACCCAAACAGAACGAGGGTGACGATGCTGCGAAGCAGGTCGAAAGACCAGGTTGCAAATTTTTGTCCCACAGTGGGTTCTTTGTATTGAAGGCTGACATCGGCAACAGGCTCCTGGCGGGTGATTTTTCCAATCACCGCACCGTCCGGGATTTGAATGTCACTGGATTGGGTGTAAACAAGATTGCCTTCGATCTTTGCATTCTCATCAATTGTGAATCCAGGCTCAACATTGGGAATGGAAATCCCCGTCTGCCACATGTATGCGGATGGGGGCGCGCCTGCGTCCGATGCATCGCCAACCTCAGCGACCACGTTACCGCCGATCTGGCCGCGCAATTCAAGTGCACCAGCGCCAAACATCGCATCCCCGCCGACTTCACCGGCCAATAATCCTTGTCCGCCGCCATAGACGAAGTCGCCGTTTACAACACTACCTTTTTTAGCTTCAAGGCTGGCGGCCCCGCCGAGCAAGTCCCCTCCGATGCTGGCTTCATCGCCAATCTGTAAAGCCGAACCCGCGATCCGTGCATCGTCCGCGATGGAGCCATTGATCACCACACTCTGGCCCATGGCGAGCAAATCGCCTTCCACAGTCCCGTTGATTATGATGGTTTGACCAAATACGATCAGGTCCCCTTTGATAGTCCCTTCCAACGTGAACGTGTTTGCGCCGATGTAAACATCATCTTCGATGACTTCATCCGCTTCGATCACAATGTTGTCACCTCCGCGGCCGTCAAAAGCCAGCGCAGTGGATGTGAAAGTCATGGTGAGCAGGGCGAGCAGGCAAAAAACAGAAAGAATTTTATTGATTGGTTTCATGAGACTCTCCTTTGAAAAATACTCAATCGAATATACGCCCTCAATCTCAGGAGGTTTCGGACATCGCGCCTCATTCCTAACCGAAACCTGATTCCATCCATTAGGCATTCTCTCCCCGCTTCCCCGCGCGGGGACGAACCCCCGCGCTTTTCCTACAAACCCCGCTAAGAGACTGTTTCTTAAGTACACGGAATGGACGGACGCTTCGCGCACGGTCAAATACGGATTTTTAAAAAGGTTTTCCGTGAAAATCTGTGAAATCCGTGGAGTCCGTGTCCTAAAAAGGCAGTTAAGAAACACTTTCTAAAGCGGACTGGCTACCCCTACATCACAATCAAATTCGCAGGTTCGCCAAAATACCATTTCATGATCTCAACGAACCAACGACAAAACAGACCTTTTTCATTATTGATCCCCACCTGGATTTCCTCCAAACTCATGTACCGAATTTCCGAAATCTCAACGGAGTCAAACCGAATCTGATTTGGTATCACCCTGCCTTCGTAAATTCGACTAATCTCATTATCATTAGGGCCATATTCCATTTTGATCGTCCCCAACGGTTTGATCTCGATCCCCTCCACACCTAACTCTTCCTTCATTCCGCGCATCGCCGCCTCGAGATAACTTTCCCCAGCTTGCACATGCTCCGAGACGGAGCAATCCAGCAGGGACGGGGAAGAGGCGCGGTCTGCGCTCCGTTTTTGGATGAGCATCTTCCCATCTTCGTCAAAAAGAAATACATGCACGCCGCGATGCTGCAATCCTGTTTGATGGACAACCGAGCGTGTCTCCTGCCCAATCACCGCATCCTTATCATTCACTACATCAAGCATTTCTTCTGTCATTCTACGATCCTAACCTTTTTATAAAATCCTCAATAGACCTGGCCGCTCGTTTGCCCTCCATTGCACAATGATCCGCCGTCTCCACGCCGCGCAATAAATTGCCCGCCACGAAAACTCCCTGCACCGATGAACGAAAACTCGCATCGATCACTGGCCCTTTGGTGACGGGGTTGATCTCCAGTCCGCCCAACCGCGCCAGCTCATGTTCGGGAATCCAATTACCCGTGAAAATGACCATATCGCATTCCACGGTGAAGACTTCCGAAGTCTCTGAAGACTTCGGAAGTCTTCTTGTAATTTCAATCCCTTCCACGCGCTTTTGACCGAAAATATTCGTCACACGCGCGTTTGTAAGAATCGGAGTGCGTGAAAGAATATCGGCCAACGCCCACTTCATCATAATATATGGAAACTTGATCTGGTGACTCGATTCCTCCGTCACCATCAGCGCACATTCGACCTTTGCTTCCATGAGCGTCATCAACGCCGAGAGACTCACCAACTCCGCGCCGACAATGACCGCGCGTTTGCCAATGGGCAGATGCTCCTGGTAGATGAAGCGTTGCAATGAACCTGTGGTGTAAATCCCCTGCGGACGTTTGCCCGGAATCAACCGCGCCGCCCGCGGCCTTTCGCGCACACCGGTAGCGAGCAAAACAGCTTGTGCTTCCACCAGCCCCAATCCATCCGGAGCAGTAAACTCAAATTTCTTCTCTGTGTTCTCTGTGACTAAATCTTTCCACCCCAAAATCGTTGTGGATGTCTTTATTTCCACATCCATCTTCTCTGCCAGGTCGCGGTAATACTTCGCATATTTCGGGCCCGACCACATGCGCCACAAATCCTCGCGTCCAAAACCCGTGTGATGACACATGCGCGGCATCCCGCCCGCTTCGGGTTCGCGATCAACGACGAGGATATTTTTGATTCCCTGTTTCTTTAATTCGATTGCGGCGGAGAGTCCCGCAGGCCCTGCGCCAACGATTAAGACATCCCTCTGGAGTGCGGGAGCTTGCTCCCGCGGTTTTGAATTCGTATCAGTCACCGACAGCAAGCTATCGGACTCCAGAATCTTTACCAACGCCGCATGACAATTAAATCCCTGACATCGTCCCTGCGAAGCGCGGGTTCTTCTGCGTAGCCCATCCAAACTTGTCGCGGGGATGGGAGCATTCATGGCATCCATCAACTCGCCGCGCGAGACTTTTTCACAATGACAAACCATTTCAGCGTACGCGGTATTGCGCGCAATCATCTCCGCGTTTTGATGCGGACGAATATCCGCCTGCCCAATGGTCGGCATCTTTATTGATTTAAAAATATCCTTCAATTTCAATTCCAGGCCCGCGTCACGTAATAACTCCACGCCATATTCTGCAATGCCCATCGCCGCAGAAATGCCCGTTGACCGAATCCCACCCAAACACAAGTAGCGAAGCGTCGCATCCATTGAAATTTGATAATCGCTGTGTTCCGTCGCAGCACGTAACCCCGAATATGTTGCGGTCACTTCTTCATCCAGCAGTTGCGGCAAAATCTGTTTTCCCTTTTCGAGTAAAAAATTTAAACCATCTGCTGTGGTTTCGGTTGCGGTTTTATCGGGTAAATCTTCCGCTGTTGGTCCCAATAAAATATTTCCATAAACGGTCGGGCTGATCAAGACACCTTTTGTGACGGAGGTTGGCACAGGCAGTAAAACATGATTGACCAATAGCCGCGCCAGCTTGTCATAGACGATCAACTGCCCGCGTCGCGGCGTGACCTTGAAACTGCTCTTTCCAAAATGAGCATTGATCTCATCTGAAAATAATCCCGCCGCGTTGACGATGTATCGCGCGTGAATTTCATTTCCACGTCCATCGCGCAGGGACGTGGCTTGCCCTCGTCCTATATCGAGACCCGTCACCTGAAAATTCAAAAACAACTCCACACCATTTTCCACGGCCTGATAGGCAAACGCAAGCGGGACTGAAAACGTGCAGAGAATCCCTTCCCCCGGCACCAGCAGACCACCCAACGCGCCTGCCTTGATGTGCGGTTCGCGTTTGTAAATCTCTTCGGTGGAGATGATCTCCACATCGGTCACGCCGTTTTCATGCGCCTTCTTCAGAAGGGACGGCAGCGCATCCAGTTGATCTTGATTCCACGCGATCAGAATCGCGCCGAGCCGTTCGTGAGCAATGTTGGCTTCAACAAGGTATTTATCCATCAACGTGTAGCTACGGCGCATGAGAGTCGCTTCGAGGGAGCTGGGCCTCGCGTCAAAACCGGTGTGCCAGATGGCGGTGCTGGCTTTGGACGTGCCCATGCCCACATCCGAATTCGATTCAATTAATGCGATTTTCAAATCGTAGCGGGAGAGTTCTCTTGCGATGGCGCACCCCACCGCCCCCGCGCCGATGATGGCAATGTCGTAGGTTGTTGTCATATATTCTCTTTATTTATGTGGTGGTCGAGTAGTCCCGCGTGCTTTTTCGCGGGACGTATCGAGACCACATTGCGTAATTTTGTATGTTCACTTAACTGGTGGTCTCGATACGTTCCTCACTTCGTTCGGAACTACTCGACCACCGGGGTTCACTTCAATTATGGAAAACCTTCACTGCTTCCAGCGCCTTATTCCACTTCTGCAATTTCTTTCCTCTTTCCTCTTTCGTCATTTTAGGAGTATACACTTTTTCAGATTTCCAATTTTTCCCCAGTTCATCGAAAGATGTTCCCAATGCAGAGACGCCCGCCAGGTTGGCAATGCCAATGGCCGTCGCTTCCACGGAGGCGGAGACTTGCACTTCGAGATCGAGCAGGTCGGCGATCATCTGCATCAGGTAGGGATTGCCCGCAGGACCACCATCCACTTTCAGGTGGGGAGGAGGCGTGCCCGCATCCTGGGCCATGGCAGTGACCACTTCATAAACGCGGCAGGCAATTCCATCCAGCGTAGCGCGGACGATGTCATCGGATGTGGTGCTGCGGTTGAGGCCGAACATCGCGCCTTGCACATCGGTGCGCCAATGGGGGGCGGCGAGTCCTTGCAGGGCAGGTACCACCACCACGCCCATATCTGTGGATTTCTTTGCCGCATCATAACTTGAAGCTGAATCGGATAGGAATTTCAAATTGTCCCTCAGCCATTGCACCGCCGCGCCAGTGACAAAAATTCCGCCATCGAAGGCATAAGCGGTATGACCATTGAAATTCCAACCGACAGTGGTAAGCAATCCGTTGTTGGAAAGTTTTGGCTTGTCACCGATATTCATTAAAAGGAAACTGCCCGTACCGAACGAGCATTTCATCTCGCCTGCCTTGAAACAGGCCTGGCCGAATAAGGCGGCTTGCTGGTCAACCAAAAGCGCATGTAGGGGGAGCGGCTTGCCCGTCCCCCCGAAATCCACGTCGCCGATGTAGCCAGCGGACGGTTTTACTTCTGGCAACATGCCCCGAGGAACATCAAATAAGTGCAATAATTTTTCATCCCACTCGAATTTGTTCATGTCAAATAATAAAGTGCGCGAAGCGGTGGAAGGATCGGTGATGTGAAATTTGCCGCCGCTTAATTTCCAGATGACCCAGGTTTCGGTAGTGCCAAACTTCAGTTTGCCCTCGTGCGCCCGTTGACGAATCTCTGGATTATTTTCAAATACCCACTTGAGTTTGGGCGCGGAGAAATAACTGTCGAGGAGGAGACCTGTCGTTTGGCGAAGCAGGTTCGGGTCAATGTGCGAAGCGAGTGCATCGCAGACGGATTGTCCGCGCGTATCCTGCCAGACGATGGCGGGAGTGACTGCTTCGCCTGTTTCTACATCCCAGACAACGAAAGTTTCACCCTGGTTATCGAATCCGACGGCGGCGATATCGTATTTATCCAACAGGGGAGCGCACGCTTCTTTAACAGTGCGGACGATGTCGTTTGGTTCCTGTTCCACCCAGCCTGCCTGTGGGAAACGAGCTGGCAATTGCGCTGAATTTTTTTCGATCATCACGCCGTTTTCATTCACGATGACGGCGGTGGTTTGGGTAGTGCCCTGGTCTATACCGAGCAGGTATTTCATGGAGTCTCCCATGTCATTGCGAGGGCGAATGCCCGAAGCAATCTTCTATTCAACATCAAGATTACTTTGTTGCAGCGAGCGCTCCTCGCAATGACAAATAAAAGCGGTACCCCTTTCGAGATACCGCTTTATATTACAGAACATTCAAACCATCAATATTAGTCTACGTACCTGGATTCGATCTCGGCGATCTTCTTTTGGTTTTCCTTGATCCTGTCGCCTTCTGGCACGCCTTCAAAGCGATTGCGTTCAAACGCATACCAGATGATGACCATGACTATCACCATTGCTATTGTGAGGTAAAACACCTTCTCATTGGGCGGGAAGAAACCAGTGATGGCAAGTACAATGCCGACAATTACAGCCAACACGGCGTTTATCTTCGAAAATCCGCCAAGATTGAAGGGGCCTTTTTCCTTCCAGGTTTTTCCTTCGGCCAGGAAGCCAGCCGCAATCGGCATAACGTAGGATAGGTAGAGGAACACTGCACAGCCCGTGGCGAGCACAACAAATGCGCCCGCATAAAGTGTCGAAAGCCAGGCAATGACCACACTTACCCAAATGGCATAGGTTGGTGTACGGTATTGGGTACTGACATGCGAGAGAAAACCTGAGGCTGGCAGGCCACCATCACGCGAAAAAGCGAACATCATGCGCGAGCAGGATGTTAAACCAGCGAGTGCGCACAGGTAGTTGGCTATTACAATGCCGGCCGCGAGGAATATGAGCAATGCAGCTGGCATCCTGGATGCCCCGAGCGTGTAATAGAACGAGCCCCATCCCGTAGCAGCGGCTTCTTCCACGCTTGGCATTACCAAAACGAAAGTGGCAACCATGATGAAGCCAGATAACCAGGACCAAAACACAGCGGTCCACATGCCTTTGGGGACATTCACCTGTGCATCGTGGGTCTCTTCGGAGGTATGAGCGGAAGCATCATAACCTGTGAGGGTGTAACACACAAACAATAACCCAAGCAGGAAGACAAACGCCATACTCGGATGGAACGGGAAAACGCCGCCGCCCGCATCTCCCGTGAAGTTTGTGAATGTGGTCAGGCGTGTGAAATCCATTGCGACGGGTGAAAAGGCCAGCAAGGCAATGACCAGCACAGCGGCAACTACAAAGATCAAATAGCCACTAAAGTCGGTTAGCATGGTGGTGAGCTTAATGCCATAGTGGTTAAAAAGACCCTGGGACGCCAATAGTGCCAGAACGAAAATCGCCTGGTGGGTGGCTCCCCAGGCCGACACATCCACGCCAAGTGCGGTTGCAAGGAACAAATCTTTGAAGAGAAAGTATACGCCGACATCCACGGATGAAACGACGAAGACCAATCCCAGCAAATTAAACCAGGCTGTTGCCCAACCCCAGGCTTTTCCACCGAGGTGGGAGCTCCAGTGATACAGCCCACCAGCCGTAGGAAACGCGGATGCGATTTGTCCCATACCGAAGGCAACAGTTAATGCCATAAGACCGCCAACAAACCAGCCGATGGCTACAGAAAAACCACCGCCCGCGCTCAAAGCAACTGGAAACGTGGTGATGCCGCCAGCCAGGATACAAATGATTGAGAATGAAATTGCGAAGTTCGAGAAGCCGCTCATGCGGCGGGCAAGTTCCTGCGCATACCCCAAATTATGCAATACTTTCTTATCGTGCTCCATACTTTTATCAGCCATTTTCGTAATTCTCCTTGATTTTGAAAAAATTTTTAGATCAAGAAAACCATCCTTACGAAGAGCACATATTAATCATCGATACTGCACCTCCTCCTCCCGGGCGGGAGATTTTCCTTTGGTTAATCTGTATAGAAAACACTGGCCTTCTCAAATCGGTTCGGCGCTGCAACTCTAAATTTTCATGTGACAAATTGAACAAGAAAGTCAGGATTTCAAAAACAAACAAGGGCATATGACGTGAATTCATACACCCTTGTCTGATTATTTTTCGAACAGCTCCACCAACTGCTTCACGTGGACAACGCCATCGAAGTCTTTGATGTCGCCTTTGCGAAGTTCAGCTTTTTCGCCATCGACATCACCCAGGCAGGAAACGATCACATCCCCCGCGCTTACATCTTCCTTTTCGGTATAGTGATTGGTGGTGACAATCGTCTTCAGCCCGGCGGCTTTTGCAGCGGCGAGTCCGTTCTTGGAATCTTCCACAACGATCACTTCATCAGTCTGCAGGCCAAGTTTGGAAAGCGCCAGGTTGTAGATCTCCGGATCTGGCTTTTTCTTTTGAACCACATCGCCAGCCAGCACAAGTTCGAACTTAATATCCGTCAGGATTTTTTCGGTGATGGCTTTGGCGGCCTGTTCATTGGATGTGGTGCAGACCGCGACCTTGAGACCCGCTTCCATCGTTTCTTTCATAAACCGATGCAGGCCCGGGCGAAGCGGCAGTTTGCCACTCTCGATCAGTTCCACGAAAAGAGCCGTCTTGCGCTTGTGCATCTCCTTGACGAGGTTATCGATCTCCTCCTCGGTCATCGGCCTGGAAAAACCTTTTGTTTTCCAATGATGCTTCATGCGCTCCTTGCCGCCGCCGACCTGGAGCAATTCATGGTAATACTCCACATCCCATTCGTCGGTGAAACCGAATTCCTTGAAGGTCATGTTGAACGAGACGCGGTGACCATCGCGTTCGGTGTCGATGATCACACCGTCCTGGTCGAAGAACACTGCTTTTATTTTGGACATGGTTGCCTCCATGTCATTGCGAGGGCGCTCTTGTTCTTCGCCCGACACTTGCGCCGCGCGCCAGTGCGGTGAGCAATCTCCTGTTTAGTAGGAGATTGCTTCGTCGCAAAGAACGCTCCTCGCAATGACATTTACTTCTTCCCAAAGAACTCAAGCACGGTATTGACGAATAACTCGTTTTCTTCCTTCGAGCCGATGGTCACGCGGAACCAACCGTCGCTTCCATATTTCTTGCTCTCACCACGCAGGATGATGCCCTTGGTTTCGGCATAAGCGAGCACTTCCTTGCCGGTCTTGCCGGTCTCACCGCAATCGAAGAGGATGTAGTTTGCCTTGGATGGGAAGATAACAAAGCCCGGAATGACACTCAGGGACTCGGTGATGAAATCCACAGCGTTGTTGTTGAACTTGACGCGTTCCGCCAGGCCTTCCTGATCTTCAAAGGCCGCGAGTGCCGCCCACATCGGGATCGTGCCGACGTTCCACGGAAGAAGCGAGCCTGCAATCTGGTCGATCACTTCCTTGTTCGCAATGGTGTATCCAAAGCGCATTCCCGCGAGACCATACGCCTTGGACAGGGTGCGGGTGATCAACACATTCTTATATTTTTTGGTCAACTGCACCTGCGACATACCCAACCCGGCATATTCCACGTACGCCTCGTCAATGACGAACGGAAGGCCCGTCTCGGCAATGGTGACGAAGTGTTTTGCGTCCATGAAGTTGCCGGTGGGGTTGTTCGGGTTGGCGACGACGATGATCTTGGTTTTGTCGGTGATGGCTTTCAAAATCGAATCGGGATCGTAGTGCAGGTATTTATCCTTATACACCATTGGCACGCTGACCATCTTCGCGCCGAGCAAAGTTCCGCGCAGGCCGTAAATTCCGAAGCAGGGTGTATGCTGGATGACTTCCTCGCCGGGCTGAATGAACATGCGGAAGATGTTGTCATACACTTCGCTGGAGCCGTTGCCAATCATCACATTGCCGGGACCATCCACGTTGTTCATTTCAGCAATCTTGGTGCGGACGACCAAACCCTGGTCGGGATAGCGATTCGCCATCTTTGAGTACTTCGCCATTGCTTCCAAAACCTTATCGGAAGGCGGCAGCGGGTTTTCATTGGACATCATGCGATGTAGTTTCGGATCTCTCCATGCCTTTTCAATGTGTTCCGAGATGTACATCGGAATTCCCTTTACCCACGGGGCGTAATATTCTTCAATTTGCTTCATTATTTATTTCTCCTAATAATTATTTTCACTCAGGTGGTCGAGTAGGCGGCGTGATTTTCGCCGTTGTACCGAGACCACACATTTCCATCAGACTTTATATTTTCAAATGCCTCGTGGTCTCGATACGCCCTCACTACCGTTCGGGCTACTCGACCACCTGTATGACACGAATTACCAATTACTATTTACCAATCTCTAATTCTCCAATCTCTTTCCTCACGCTTTCCCATTGCAACCCAGCTTATCCATCCAGTGCATCACAGCCTTGCGCGTGGCATCGCGGACGAAGACATCCAGTTTGCCGGGATCATATTCATCGCGGTGAGCGTTGATATATTCCCATTTGGCATCGATCAGCGTGTGCTTCAATTCGGTGGATACATTGAACTTCGCGCCGCCAGCCTGCAGCAACTTCACAATGTAGTCATCAGGCAGGCCTGTCCCACCGTGGACGACAACCGGGGTCTTGATCCCATTTCCGTTGAGCATCTTATTGATTACAGCCATACGCTCAAAATCAATTTTAGGATTTTTCGTCTTGTACACGCCGTGCGCGGTACCGATGGCGGGAGCGAAAATATCCACGCCCGTGCGTTCGACAAATTCGACGGACTGTTCAGGATTCGCCAATTGCGCCTCATCCTCCGCGACCTTGATCTGGTCTTCCACGCCGCCCACGGTTCCCAACTCACCTTCGACAGAGATGTTGCCGACGCTGTGGCAGTAATCCACCACTTCCTTGGTCTGGCGGATATTCTCTTCGTAGGATTGCTTCGAAGCGTCGATCATGATGTTGGTATAGCCAGCATCCGCGCACTTTTTGCAATAGGCAATATCTGTGGAGTGGTCGAGGTGCAGGCAGACCGGTACGGGTGCAGACTCGGCCAGGGTGCGATAGATCGCCACCATCATATTCGTGCCGAGGAATTGCGATGGCTTGACGGAGGTCTGCACGATGACAGGCGCCTTCTTCTCGATGGCCGCATCGATCACCGCCTCGAACTGGACCAGGTCCGTGATATTGAACGCCCCGACGGCATATCCGTTCTTCGCCGCTTCGATCATGATTTCTTTTGCATTTACGATAGACATGTTTACTCCTTATGATTATTTCGTTTTAATTGGACGAACTCCTATCACGATGAAAGAACAAACAGCTTCTTTCTTCACTGATCACTGATAACTATTTACTCAGAACTGTTCACTTGCCCTTCTTCGCCACATCCTTCAACCACTGCTCCCAACGCGGGTCGGTAATGTGCTGGCGCATCCGCCCAAACCACAGATCCGCATATCCTTGGAAATCCTCCTCCAGTTTGGAGATGCCCGTTTGGGTTGTGCCCCACATCGCCTCATGCAATTCAGACATGGGCCACATTAGCCTCAGACGGGCATAATGCTTGGGGGTCACGTCACCAAAATACTCGTTAAGGAAGAAGCGTACTTGTTCCTCGTTCAAACGATGATGATGACAGAAATTTCCCAGGTCGAAGAAAATATCGCCCATGCCCGCGTATTCCCAATCCAGCAGACGGATTTCACCGATATCGCCGGGCACTTCCTCTTCCAGCCAGTTCAGGTTTAACAGATCATCATGGCAGGGGGTGGGAGTGTAGGGGTCTTTTTCCAGGGCCTTTTTCACTTCCATGGTTTTCTGCATGATGAAATCCCAATCGTGCGGGAATTTGCAGTTGTTGCTCCGTGAAACTTTCTCCAACATTTCCACGCGGCGGAAGACGTTGAATTCGCCTTTCAGTTTCGGTCCGCGCCTGTGGAAGAGGCGAATCTTTTTCACCACGCGCGCGAGGTAATCGGGCTGCCTGATCACATCGGGCGGAATGGGTTTGCCGTTGATAAAACGCGTCACGATGTACCCCTCAGGCTCGATGAAAAATACAACATCGGGCGCAATGCCCAACTGCCCCGCCGCGTAATTCGCCGCGTATTCCACGTCACGCTTGATCCCCAATTGATGCGTACCCTCCCCGGCCAGCCGGATCACATAAGACCTTCCATCTGCGTCAATCTTGAAATTCAAATTCGTAATGCCGCCGCTGAGCGGAGTCTTTTTCACGTTCTTTGACCCGTGCAGGAACGGCACTTTCGCTATTGCTTTGTCGATTTGCAATGTCATGGACATGGATGGCATCCTTCCAAAATTGGAGTTAGATTTGATTGGTGCGGATTTGTTGCAGGCTTACGGAAAGTGGATGTTGAAATTAAACAGAAAATACCTCCTTCCAGTCTTCCAACCTTTGGCTGTTTTTTATTTTTGATGCCGGCGGCATATTAATGGTGGACCGCCATGCGTTTGCCGATGAATTCTTCCAGACCGGCAAACCCTTTCGAAAAAGTTTCCACCGTACTGACCGTGGACGGGTGGTCGTTGAACTGCTCCAACGCCAGGCCATTCGGGTCGTAGGCCTGGATGCAGTACGGAATTTTCATGAGTTTTTCCAACACCTCCGCAGGGATATGTTTTTTGATCTCGGATTCAAAAATAAGATCATCGCCCATTTCAAAGAGCGGTTCAAGCACGTAAGGCGGACAGGTGTACACAATGTCGCCGCCCGCAATTTTTTGAACATCCCAAAACCTGTTTTTCCCAGCCACCACTGGCCCCGGGCGCATGGAACAGGCGAGCATCTTGCTGGCATAGCCGTTCTCGGTCAGGATGCGGTACGCGCGGCGGAAGACGGCGATGCCGAACCAATGTTTATCCTGCCATGACAACTTTATATTTTTCCGTTCCGCTTGAATATCGAGCGTTTCCTGTTCGATCAGCCGCCCCATCATCATCGTAATGACGGCGCGCCACTTGCTCAAGTCCACTTTATTTTTCTCCGCGATTTTTATTCCATCCATCGCCGCGTTTGCCGAAGCCATGATCTGCGGCAGCGTAAAACAAACCGTCGTGTTGGTGCTGATGCCTTTGGATGTCAAAATTTTAACCACCTCGATGCCCTGCATACTCGCTGGCACTTTGACCATCACGTTCGGGCTGAGCGCGCTCAACTCCTCGGCGTCGTGAACCATTTGATCGGCCTCGGTAAAGAGACGCGGATCCAATTGTCCCGAAATCCAGCCAAAGCGCCCGTTGCTTGCCTCATAAATCGGCAAATACATTTCCGCGCCGCGCTTCACCACTTCCTTGTACACCGACCAGACAAGCTCGTGTAATTCGATGGCAGGCTTGGATTGAATCAACTCATCCACCCACTTGCCCCAAAATTCAAAGTTGCTTTGGACTGCCTGCCACGAAAGCGGTGGGTTGGTGGTGCAACCGCGAAAAAGACTTTTGGATGGCGTTTTGAAATTATACAAATGCGCGAGTTGTTCCTCCAAAATCGGCTTGCGCGCTGGCGCACAGGAATTTAACATTTTTTGAGTCCACTGGTCATAAACCAATGGAGACGAATCCCACCATATTTCCATATCTGAATGGGTCTTCATCAAACGTTCAACTGGACTCTCGATCATGGCTAAACTCCTTTCATTTGAAGTGGAACTTCCGCTTCTTTCTTAACCGACGGCTGTTTCTGTTTACTGCCGAATCCTCTCGCCTTTGGCATCCCACAACACAGACTGAGTCACCTCCGCGCCGACCTGTTCGCCGAAGCACTCGATCTCCAATTTTGTGCCAGCCTTTGCATGTTCTATCGGAAGGTACGCATACACAATAGACTTCTTCACTGAATACCCAAATCCACCCGCCGCCACCCAACCAACGATCTTCTCGCCAGTGCGGATAGGTTCCTTGCCAAGCACAATCGTGCGGTCATCCTCCAGCGTGAGCGTGCAAAGTTTTTGCTTGATGCCCTCCGCTTTTTGTTTTACCAACGCATCCTTGCCGATGAAATCTGCTTTATCGAGTTTGACCGCAAAGCCGAGACCCGCTTCGTAGGGAGTGTAGTCCGGTGAAATCTCGCCGCTCCAATAACGATAGCCCTTCTCGAGGCGCAGGGTGTCAATGGCTTTGTATCCGCCTGCCACCATGCCTTCCGGTTCGCCCGCTTTCCATAACGTATCCCAGAGTCGCAGGCCGTACTCCATCGGGCAGTAAAACTCCCAGCCCAGCTCGCCAACATAAGTCACGCGCGAAGCGATGACCGGGACATCGCCCACGTTGATTCGCTTGGAAGTCATATATGGGAAGCCCGCGTTCGACACGTCATCTGTCGTTACCTTTTCCAAAATCTTGCGCGCCTTCGGTCCCCACAAACCGAGACAGGCATAGTTCGAGCCGACATCTTCGATGGTCACACTTCCGTCTTCGGGCATGTTGAGCGACAGCCACGACATATCATGCTGACCGAACGCCGTGCCGGTGACGATGAAGAAGCGATCCCCTGCCAGCCGCGTGACCGTGAAATCACATTCGATGCCGCCGCGTTTGTTGAGGCATTGAGTGTAGGTGATCGCGCCGAGCGGTTGATCCATTTCATTTGCGCAAACGGTATTCAGAAATTTCAACGCGCCGGGTCCGCGCACTTCAAATTTGTTGAAGGATGTCTCGTCGAAGAGACCCGCGTTCTCGCGCGTCATCAAATGCTCATGCCCAATCGCACGCGACCAGTTATGGCGCGGCCAGCCTTTCGGTTCGTGTCCGTGCGTTGCTTTCTCTTCATAAATCCTGAACCAATTCGGGCGTTCCCAGCCCATCTTCTCGCCGAAGTGACAGCCCAAATCGCGCAGCCTGAAATAAGTGGGTGAGGTGCGCACATTGCGGCGCGACAGTCGCTCTTCGCCGGGGAAGTGAATATCGTAATATTGTGTATAGGTTTCAAAGGTGCGCGCGACAGTGTAGTCAATATTGTTGTAATTGGGACCGAAACGACGCACATCGAGCCGCCACATATCCCATTCGGGATGCCCATCGATGATCCATTCCGCCATCACCTTGCCGATGCCGCCCGCGCCCGCGAGCCCATGCGCGCAGAAGGCGCACGCCACCCAGAAGCCTTTAACGGATGTGGGACCAAGTAAAAATTCACCATCAGGTGTGAAGCCTTCGGGACCGTTCAATAGTTTTACAACTTCCGCGTTTTCAATCGCAGGCACACGGCGGATCGAATTTTCCATCAACGGGGTGAAGCGTTCCCAATCTGGCGGCAGCAATTGGAATTTGAAATCATGTGGAATTCCGTTCATGCCGAAAGTCGCGGGCTGGCGTTCGTAACCGCCCGTGATCAATCCACCCACTTCTTCACGCCAATATACAAGCAGGTCGGGGTCGCGCAGGTTGGGGAATTTATTGGTCACCCCTTCGATGGGCTTGGTCATAATATAAAGATGCGCCATGGGGACAACGGGCAGACTCAACCCGACCATTTTCCCAATCTCGCGTCCCCACATCCCCGAAGCGTTGACTACAACTTCGGTCTTGATCGTACC
>JACPVB010000171.1 GCA_016191985.1 Chloroflexota bacterium
CATTGCGGTCAGCCAAATATAAAATGCGTTTCTTGCGTTTTGACTTCCACAACCGCCACGCAATCTGAAAGGCAACAAAAGTTTTTCCTGTTCCAGTTGCCATCGTAAGCAGAACACGCTTTTGACCCTCCAATAGCTTGTTGACTGTTTTATTAATGGCAATTTGCTGATAATAGCGTGGAGATTTTCCGCCTACTTCTTCCCAATATGAAAAAAGAGAGACGGTTTCTTCCTGTTTACTTTCAAATTTGAATGTGCCTTTCAGCCGTCCCCATAATTCATCAGGCGTTGGAAATGAATCGAGGTCGCGTTCCATGCCTGTAATGAAATCGTGTTCCACAATCCCTTTGCCGTTGCTGGAATAAGCAAATTTCAATCCCATCATCTCTGCATATTGAATGGCCTGCTGCAATCCCTTGGCGGGATGAGCATATTCAGCTTTTGCTTCCACTACCGCAATCGGAATATTCTGCCGAATGAACAAAGTGTAATCTGGGCGCAATCCATCCCTGCGTGTGTGCCTGTCACCAATCGGCACAATACGCCCAGGCGTCAAGACCATCTGCTCGGTGATATATTCATCCTCCCAACCAGATGTGTGTAATTTAGGGACTATGTACGTTCGACAAGTATCGGCTTCATTTGGCATGGGTTACCCCATTATTTTTCCCAAGTATACCCCACCTCTTTTCATAAAACTGGGCAAAAACCGCGCAAGATCGTATAGTTATCAAACTGGCATTCCTTCGACTCTCCCTCGACTCTCCTTCGACTCGCTCCCATCTAAAACCCCTTAAAATACCCACATGACTATACGCAGGCTATCCCTCAAAACTCATCCCATCCCTCCCACAAAACCTTTCCCTCCTCCCAACGCTCTCCCAACACTCCCATATCCTCCCATACCTCCAATCACTAATCTCCAATCTCTACCCTCCCCCCAATCGCCAATCGTAAATCCAAAATCGTAAATCGCAAATCGTCAATCAAAAATCGTAAATCATATATAATCCCCCCATGCCCTCCCTCACCATCATCGGCGGCGGACTCTCAGGCTCCGAAGCCGCCTGGCAGGCCGCCCAGCACGGACTCAACGTCAAACTCTACGAAATGCGCCCGATCAACCCCACCGGCGCACATCTCAGCGCGGACCTGGCGGAACTGGTCTGCTCCAACTCGCTTGGTTCCAACCTGCCAGACCGCGCCTCGGGCGTCCTCAAGAATGAACTGCGTTTACTCAACTCCATGTTGCTCGAATGCGCCGAAGCCTCCGCCCTACCCGCAGGTGCAGCCCTCGCCGTGGATCGTGAGTCCTTCGCGCGTAGAGTCACAGAAAAAATCCAAAGCCATCCCAATATCCAAGTTATCCGCGAGGAAGTGCGGGAGATTCCCACAGACCCCGCCATCGTCGCCAGCGGACCGCTCACTTCCGAGAGCCTTTCGCAATCCATTGCAAAACTTAGCGGCGAGGAACATCTCTTCTTCTTCGACGCCATCGCCCCCATTATCCACGCCGAAAGTATCAATATGGATATCGCCTTTCGCGCCTCGCGTTACGACAAGGGCGACCAGGATGAAGGCGACTACATCAACTGTCCTTTCACAAAAGAACAATATTACGAATTCGTGAACGCGGTCAAAGCCGCCGAGCGCATCGAACTGCGCTCATTTGAGGATGCCATAAAAGCAGGTGTCAAAGCGGGGCAATTCTTTGAGGGCTGTCTGCCCGTCGAGATCATCGCCGAGCGCGGCGTGGACTCGCTCGCCTTCGGCCCCATGCGTCCTGTTGGCTTGCGCAACCCGCATACGGGCAAACGTCCCTACGCGGTCATCCAACTTCGGCAGGATAACCTCGCAGGCAGTTTATATAACCTCGTCGGCTTTCAGACCAATCTCAAATTCCCAGAACAACGCCGCGTCTTTCGCATGATCCCCGGCCTCGAAAACGCCGAGTTCGAGCGCTACGGACAAATGCACCGCAACACCTTCATCGCCTCGCCCAAACTTCTACGCCCTACCCTCCAGCACATCACCCGCGACGATCTCTTCTTCGCAGGCCAACTCACCGGCGTCGAAGGCTACATGGGCAACATCGCCACCGGTCTGCTGGCCGGGGTCAACATGGCAAGATTGGCGCAAGGCCAATCCCTACTGACACTCCCGCAAGAAACCATGCTCGGCGCGCTTTGTCACTACGTCACCCACGCCAGCCTCAAAGACTTCCAACCCATGAAAGCCAACTTCGGCATCCTCCCCCCGCTCGAACTCGAAAACAAAAAGATCGGCAAACGCGAACGCGGCCAACTCCACGCCGAAAGAGCCGCCAATGCACTTACAAATTACCTATCACTGGTGGTCGAGTAGAGCAAGCACCTTTCTCACTCATATCAAGACCACCCGACCACTCGACCACTCGACCACCCGACTATTCGACCACTCGACCACCCGACCACTCGACCATCCGACCATCCGACTATCCGACTATTCGACCACTCGACTACCCAACCACCCAACCACCAAACTAAATGACAAAACGCTCCGCCATCACCATCTACCTCTCTTTGATCTTCGCTCTTCTAGCTTTGGTTGCAGGCTGGTACATCGCCTCCTTCCTAAACCGTGAACCTGATTCGGTTTCCTTCGACAGTTCCCGCGCCTACGCCGACGTGCAGACTCAAGTCGCCTTCGGGCCGCGAACGCCCGGGTCGGCCGGCCATGCCCAGGTCCGCGAATGGATGCGCACAGAATTGGAATCAGCAGGCTGGATCGTCGAAATCCACGAATCCGAACGCCTGGGACATCCCATCTACAACCTCATCGCCAAACGCAGTGACGAAGCCCCGCAGATCATCCTTGGCGCCCACTACGATACCCGCTTCTTCGCCGACAACGACCCCGATGAAAGCAAGCGCACAGAACCCGTCCCCGGCGCAAATGACGGCGCATCCGGTGTCGCCGTCTTGCTCGAACTTGCGCGTTCTCTTCCTGATGACACCGTCCCCGTCTGGCTGGTCTTCTTCGACACCGAAGACAACGGCCGCATCGCAGGCTGGGACTGGATCCTCGGCTCGCGTGCCTTCGCCGAAGAAATAACCGTCCAACCCCAAGCCGTTGTCATCGTGGATATGATCGGCGACGCCGACTTGAATATTTATCTCGAAAAGAATTCGGATGTCGCCATCCGCACCGAAATATGGACCACCGCCGCAGAGTTGGGCTATGGCAATGTCTTCATCAACGAAGAGAAACACTCCATGCTCGACGACCACACCCCCTTCCTCGAAAAAAACATCCCCGCCGTAGACATCATCGACTTCGACTATGAATACTGGCACACCACCCACGACACCCTCGACAAAATCTCCCCCGCAAGCCTCCAAGCCGTCGGCGACACACTCTGGCATTGGATTGCTGAATAACCATGGAGTCGGGCAGCTTGCTGCCCTGAGAGACTGTTTCTTAAGTACACGGATCAGACGGGTTACACGGTTAAACACGGATTTTTAAAAAGGTTTTCCGTGAAAATCTGTAGAACTTGTACTGAGCCTGCCGAAGTATCCGTGGAGTCCGTGTCCCAAAAAGGCAGTTAAGAAACACTCTCTGAAGGTGTTGCCCTTTGGATGCCGCCTTGTGGGTGCTGCCCGTTATATGCTCATCAGCAAGCTGATGGACTCCAGAGTCATGTCCCTCAAAATCTCTGTGTCCTCTGTGGCATAAGGGTTTAAAAAATAGTATAGCCAAAACCTCAAACTCGGCGTAAACTAGAGACAATGACATTACAGACATCTTTGCAAAAACTCCGCACCCCCTGGGTGGAACGCATCTCTCGTGAACTCGCGAGCGGTGAAGGCGTGCGCGCGGGTTTCTCTGAACAGCTTGTCCGTTTTTACGAACTGCTCGAACAGACCGTCATGACCGGCGACACCGCCTGGCTCGACCCCATCCTCTACGACTGGGGACGCTCCCCCACTGAAACAAATCTCGAAGAGGGTGACTACAACGTCTCCTTCGTCATCAACCGCATGATCGCGCTCTCAATTGAAACAGCGCGCGAAACTCTCAAACAAAAAGATGCGCTTGAATTTATTGCCGCAGTCGTCCCCATTCTCACGCACAGCCTCAGCGTCGTCGTCCGCTACGAAATGGAAACCCGCGTCGCGCATATCTCCAGCGAACTTGGCAAAACACAGGACAAACTCCAACAACTGGATCGTAACAAATCCAACTTCATTTCCGTTGCGGCGCATGAGTTGAAAACCCCGCTCACGCTCATCGAAGGCTACACCTCCATGATGGTGGACATCGCTCAAAACAGCGAACAAAGCCAAATGAACAGCTACCTTGAGGGCGTCAACACCGGCATTCACCGCCTGCGCCACATCATTGACGATATGATCGACGTCTCTCTGATCGACAACAACCTACTCATCCTCAACTTCCAGCCGTTGTGGATCAGCCATTTATTCACCCTGCTTGGCAATGAGTTGAAGAGAACGGTCGAAGAACGCAAACAGAACCTCACCGTCAATCCCTTTGAAGGCAGCGAGATCATGATCTATGCGGATACCGAACGCCTGTACCAGGCCCTGCACAACGTCATATCCAACGCGATCAAATATACGCCCGATCATGGGACGATCACCATTAACGGACGCCTGCTGCCCGGCTTCGTTGAGATCATCATCACCGATACAGGCATCGGCATCTCCCCCGAACATCAGGCCATCATCTTCGAGAAATTCGGCCAGCTTGGCCGCACCGACCTGCACTCCAGCGGCAAGACCAAATTCAAAGGCGGTGGACCGGGCCTCGGCCTGCCCATCACCCGCGGCATCATCGAAGCGCATGGCGGCACCATCTGGGTTGAATCGGAAGGGTACGACGAAGTAAAATTAAACGGCTCCACCTTTCACATCCTCCTGCCCACACGCACCGAGCCGACCGACCCCAGCATGACCAAATTCTTCGGTCAATTTTCACAAGACAAAAAAGAATTAGAAACGGAAACCAGTGGCAAAGAAAATCCCTCAACCGACAAATCCCCCGCGTGAACGCGCCTTTCTTGTTGGCGTGAATATTCACGGTAAAAAACAGATCCTCACACTCGAAGATTCACTCACAGAACTGGCCCTGCTTGCCGATACCGCAGGGGTGGACGTGGTCGGCGAACTCACTCAAAAATTACACAGCCCAAACGTCGAGACCTACATCGGCCCCGGCAAAGTGGAGGAGCTAAAAGCCCTCGCCGAAGAAACCCTCTCCGAAGTTGTCATCTTCGACGATGAACTATCCCCCCGTCACCAGCGCGAATTGGAAAAAGCTCTCGGCAGGAGCATCCGCGTCATTGACCGCACGGCATTGATCCTGGATATTTTCGCACAGCACGCCCACACAAAGGAAGGCATGTTGCAGGTGGAGCTTGCCCAATACGAATACAACCTCCCGCGCCTCAGCCGCGCCTGGACACATCTCGAACGGCAGGCGGGCGGCGGCGGCGGACGCGCTGGTTCCACGGGCGGCGTTGGCTTGCGCGGCCCCGGCGAAACCCAGCTCGAAGTGGACCGCCGCTCAATCCGCACACGCATCGCACACATCAAGCGCGAACTTGAAAAAGTGGAAGCCCATCGCATGAGATATCGCGCGCAACGCAAGCGTTCCCGCATCCCCACTGTGGCGCTGGTCGGTTACACCAATGCGGGCAAATCCACCCTGCTCAATCGGCTCGCCAAAGCGGAAGTGTACGTGGCCGATCAACTGTTTGCAACGCTCGATCCCACCACCCGCCGCGTACAACTCCCCGGCGACGAACTTGCGTTATTTACAGACACCGTCGGGTTCATTCAAAAATTACCCACTTCCCTGGTTGTGGCATTCCATGCCACGCTGGAAGAAATTGCGGAAGCAGACCTGCTCCTGCATATTGTGGATATTTCGCACCCCAATGCCCTTGGTCAATTTCAGGCCGTTCAGGAAACCCTGGATGAAATTGACGCAAGCCACATCCCCATGGTAACCGCGTTGAACAAAGCGGATTTGTTGAAGAATCCAGAAAACGCCCGCGAAGTCTTAAAGGATTTCCCCAAATCCGTCTCCATCTCCGCGTTGACCGGCGCAGGCATGGCCGACCTCCTTCATCTTGTCCGCGAGGAATTGTTCGAGGCGTATTCTCCCATCCACGTACGCCTGCCATATAAACAAGGCGCGCTCATCTCGCTTTTCCACGAGCTTGGACAGGTGGAACGTGTGGAACATGAACGCGGCGGCGTGGTTATGCAAGGACGCATCCCCGGCAGGCTGCTTGCGCAATTTTCAGCATGGCACATAAAACCAAACCATGTAAACAATCATGTTTATGAAGATGTCGAAGAAAACGATGTGGAGGAAGAAGTATGATCTCAAAATTATTGGACCGCATGTCTGAATTTCTGGCACACCGCAAGGGTCTGTTGCCCATCATCGGCATCATCCTTATCCTTATCAACCTGCTGGTTCAATTCATCTTCCCGAACAGCCCGCTGGCTTTCAGTAATATTTTTCTTCACGTCGGTTTGATCGTGGCAATATTTGGGCTCATGCTGGCCTGGGCGCTCTAGTCGCTTATCTGCAAGCGCAGGCACGGTGTGTCCTTCGGGAGAATAGCATTGACATCAATTTTCACAAACAAGTTTATTGAATTGCAAAACAAGCGATAAACTCTCCCATGGCTTCAGCGATTACCGGCAAAACATTTCTTAACCAATATCGCGTCGAAGAATTTATCGCGCTCACGCCGCTGGGTGAGTTACACCGCGCCACCGACGAGCGCAGCGGCAAATCGCTTGCATTCACCCTGCTCCCCAAAACGGTTTCTGAAAACGCCGAGGCCTTCAAGGAACTCGAAGCGGAATCCAAGAAACTTCAAGCCATTTCACACCCCAACATAACCAAATATCTGGGAGTGTTTCAAACCCCCACCCTTGCCTTTCTGCTGGAAGAATGGGTGGACGGCCCATCCCTGCAAACC
>JACPVB010000172.1 GCA_016191985.1 Chloroflexota bacterium
CGCTACTCGACCAACAGGTCTCGATACGCGACGAACGCTACTCGACCAACAGGTCTCGATACGCGACGAACGCTACTCGACCAACAGGTCTCGATACGCAACAAACGCTACTCGACCACCCATAAGGAATCGGAAATCAACCCATGCATATTTTAGTTACCAACGATGACGGCGTGCAGGCGCCCGGACTTCTTGCGCTCGCGCAGGAGATGCGCAAACTTGGCAAAGTGACCGTGTTTGCGCCCGATAGAAACTGGTCGGCCTCGGGACATGTGAAGACGATGGAGAGGCCGCTGCGAGTGCGTGAGACATTGCTTGCGGATGGAACCAGCGCGTTCATGTCTGACGGTGCGCCCTCAGATTGTGTGGCGCTGCCCTTGCTTGGATTGATCGAAGAGCAAATTGACCTGGTTGTTTCCGGGATCAACCCCAACGCGAACATCGGACATGACGTGACGTATTCGGGAACGGTCACCGCCGCGATGGAGGCCGTGATCGCGGGCGTGAAGGGGATTGCGGTTTCACTTGATTCCCCCGAAGGATTTAAAAATGTGCTGGATTATTCCTGTGCGGCTTCGGTGGCGCGGCGCGTGGCAGAGAAGGTGACCGCGGACGGGCTGCCCGAAGGTGTGGTCTTAAATGTGAACGTGCCGTATTTGAAAGAGGATGAACTTAAGGGGTTTATGATCACGCGGCAGGGACTGCGGGTTTATCGTGATGCGTTGGATGTGCGCAGCGACCCGCGTGGCAAGCCGTATTATTGGATCGGCGGTGAAGCGCCCACAGGTGTGATGGAAGACGGCACGGATTTTGGCGCACTCGCGGAAGGATATGTGTCCATCACGCCGCTGCAATTGGATTTGACCCATTATAAGGCGATGGATGTTTTGAAGAAATGGGAGTTTTAAATGAACTCCATTGCAGAGTTGATCCCTGTTTTGCAAACCGCCATTGGACCTGTAATCCTCATTTCAGGCGTTGGCCTGCTTTTGTTGAGCATGACCAATCGTCTCTCGCGCGTCATTGACCGTGCCCGGAACCTGCTTGCTTTATCTGAGGCGATTCACGGCCCCGAACGGGAAAAAACCCTGGCACAGATTGACATTCTATGGGAACAGGCGCGTTTGATCCGCAAGTCCATTCTCTTTGCAGCCGTCAGTGTTTTGTGCGCCGCATTATTGATCATTGCCCTGTTCATCACTGCTCTTTTTGGGCTGGAGGATGCGTGGCTGATCAGTATTATTTTTGTCTGTTGTATGGTTTCCTTGATTTTATCGCTGGTCACTTTTATACGAGATATTAATAACTCGCTCTCGGCTTTTAAGGTGGAATTATATGGGTACGGAGATCATTCAGAAAAATATATTCGAGAAGGAAAATAACCATGAACTTCCTTCAAAAACTTTTCAGTGGCACAATGCCAAATCAAGGGAGACCCATGAGCCTGCTCAAAAAAATCTCTTCCACGGTTCCTGCGCATGGCTAATAAATGTAAGGCTTTGATATGCCCCTAACCATCGCCCATCCCGCCGCTGTCATCCCCTTATTCCGTCGCATGAAAAAATACGGAGTGCTTTCGGCGTTGATCATTGGCAGTATTGCGCCAGATTTTACCTATTTTCTATTTCTGCCAATCACCCGCGGACAAACTCATAGCCTGACGGGCTTGTTTTGGTTTTGTCTGCCAACGGGGTTGCTCGCTTATTTTGTTTTTCACGGGTTGATGAAACGGCCTTTGCTCAGTCTGTTGCCTGCGCAATTGACGATGCGGCTTGAAGCTAATCGTAAAGAAGAATCCCGACCGTGGAATTCCAATCTTCTGCCAGTCTGTGTCTCCATTTTGGCAGGAGCAGCGACCCACTTGCTGTGGGATTCGTTCACCCATAAATATGACTTCGCTGTGCAGACGTTTCCATTCCTTCAAACCAGGGTATTTACCTTGTTTGGATATGATGTATTTCTATACAAAGTTCTTCAACACGGCAGTTCGGTGATCGGCATTACCTTGTTGATGTTGTGGACGATTCAATGGTTTCGGAATACTGCGGTTTCAAGGCCGCCCAGCGAGGCAGTCACCCTCCCTCTCCCTCAGCGCCTTTTCTGGATCGGGTTTATCGCTTTTTTCGCCCTCATCGCTGGAATGTTCGGCGGCTATTATTTTGCCCTTATTGAAAACGAAGATTCAATCCTTCTTAAATTTGTGCGGGGAATGGCCATCACCAGTTTTTCAACGATGGGTGGATTGTTGTTGATGTATTCAATCATGTATTGGACTTTAAGATTGCAAACACAAAGGCAGGTCGAATGAACTTCTTCCAAAAACTCTTCGGCGGCGCTTCGTCCGCCAAACCCGAAAAACGCTATTACAACTTCACGGTCAAATGCCTGCGCTGCGGAGAATTGATCGAAGGCCGCGTGGACTTGGATAACGATCCAAGTGTTGAATATGAAGAGAGCGGCGAAGTGTACTACGCCCGCAAAGTGCTCATGGGAAACGGCAGATGCTTTCAACGTGTGGAAGCCACGTTCAAATTCACGCCAGCCCGCACTCTGATCGAACAACAGGTCGCTGGCGGAGAGTTTGTCGTGTAAAGGAGAAGACCATGAAACGCATCTATTTTTTTATGATCCTGCTTGTTGTCATGCTGGCGGTCACGGCTTGTATTCCAGATATTGTCGGCGGAAGTCCTTCTGGAAGTTCAGAGCCTGCTCCAACCCCGCAGCCCGTGGAAAAAATCCTCTCCTCCTTTAATCCCATTCAAGGCACGAATATCCTGATGGCGGGAGTGATTTCCGCGCCTGTTTCGCGTGACAGCAGCTTCAATCCGCTGGAGTGGATCAACAACAGCGGCAGTTATTCCTCCTATTCATCGGGCACGCATAACTACGTCTTTTTTAATTTGGATACCGAGGAATATAAACGCCTCCTGCCCACAAATGAATATACCATCTACCAAACTTCGGGCTTTCCAATCTTGCAGTATGATCCCGCCAATCCAGACCAGCCCGCTCCGCCCGTGGAATGGTGGTTGTACGGCGTTATCAAAAAAGACACAAATAATGACGGTTTTTTTAGTTATGAAGATAAATTGACCATCGGTCTCTCCGACGTGGGCGGCAACGGGTACACGGAACTTGTCGAAAATGTGGATGCAATCCTCGGCCAGGTTTACAAAAATAACGTTACCCTGTTCGTCATGTACCATGCCGACCAGAAAAATTACATTGCAAAAATAAACCCGTCCACACGAGAAGTCCTCACCACCACTGAAATGGATCTCGGCGAAGACGTAAAATAAAATCATGCGGCGCATCACGGTTATCGTCTTAATTCTGCTCGCCGCGTTTCTCCTCACACAGGCGGCATTCTCACTGCAATGGCCCATCGCGCACGACGAAGCGCCGCTCTTTTACGAAGCCTTCCTCATGCAAAGCGAAGGCCGCATCCCTTACCGCGACATCTTCGATTTTCAAATGCCGGGCAGTTACATCGTTTATTATCTGCTCGGCATCCTTGGCGGCTTCGGCGCGTTCCGCATCCGCATCCTCGATCTGTTCATCCTGGCCGCGCTTATCTTCATCACCTTTCAATTCATGCAGCGCTTCGGAAAGATGTCCGCACTCGCGGCGGGTATTCTTTTTGGGCTGAAATATCTGCAAGGCGGGCCGTCCCTCTCTTTGCAGCGCGAATATATTTTGCTGGTCTTTATCGCGTTATCTCTTTTAATAGGGATGCGGGACTCTCTGACTCCCAAACATCGGCTCAGCCTCGGCATTCTCTTTGGTCTATCGGCAGTCATCAAGCCCCACGCCGCGCTCGGACTCCTCCCCTTCCTGCTCTTTGACATTGCAGACTTAAGAAAACGCCCGGGCATTTCCCTGCTAAAAGCCGCGACCCAAAGCATCCTCCCCATGGCGATTGGATTCTTGATTCCAATTTCATCGATCACAATATGGCTTGCGTTGACAGGGGCGCTGTCTCCCTTTTTAAATATCGCCACAAACTACTGGCCGCTCTATTCACAGATCAACGGCCAAATGGAGATCACTCCGTCAGCCGAGCGAATGTCCTTTTTGTTGAATCAGGCCGCCCGTCTTGGTGGAAGCGGGCTGTGGCTCATCCCCGCCGCGTTTGGAATCTATCTCAATCACAACCGTCAAGTTTATCTGCTTGCCAGTCTCGCGCTGTGCTACGCCATCTACCCCGCCTTGTCAGGCCAGTTCTTCCCATATCACTACATTCCGTTTATTTACCTGGCCACTTTGCTTGCATCATTAGCACTTTCCCCGCCTCGCCCTGAGCCTGTCGAAGGGTTCCACTTTCCTCTTTCCTTGTTCATCCTTCTAACCATCGTTCTCATAAACATTCGCCCCTCTCAAACCTTCCTTCGCCAGATCGAAGGCAGGCCCATCGTCACATCCACAGACCGCGCAGAAGAGATTAAAAGATTTCTCGAAATCAATCTCGAAGCAGGTGACACCGTCCAGCCGTTGGATTGGACGGGTGGTACATTGCTCGCCATGCTCGAAACCCGCGCCCACATCGCTACCCCCTATGTCTTTGACTTTTATTTCTATCACCACGTTTCCAACCCCTACATCCAATCCCTCCGCACAGACTTTATGATCGAATTGCAAAAATCATCCCCGCGTTATATCGTCGAAGTCATTTCCATTGATAAACCCTGGGTCTCCGGCGAAGACACCACTCGCGAGTTCCCCGAACTGCGCGCGTTCTTGAACGAATATTATTCCGTTACAATTCAAAAAGAAGATTACATTGTTTACGAGCGACGATAAACCGTACCGTACTGTACCGTACCGCAAAGTTCACTTTGCGTTTGTGTATTGCCCCAAAACAGGTGAAACGCAGTGTCAGAGTCTGCGCCCACATTTTGATAGTGTAAAGTAATCAACATTCGCAAGATAAACCTCGCTGTACGTTTCTTATGAAAACCCTTCACCGCATCTCCATCCTCTACCTCACCCTTCCATTCATCCTCTTCCTCTTCGGCTGGGTGAGATTGTCCATTGCCATTCCAGCAGTTGCCATTATCCTTTTTGCGCTTTGGCAGCTCCTCAAAAATCCTCCACTTTCCATGCCTCGCCCTGAGCCTGTCGAAGGGTTTCACTTTTCATTAACGGTCCCTACCGCTGCCTTCTGTCTTCTGCTCACGGGTGCTTGGGTGCTCCTCTCCGGCGTCGGCGGATACGCCTTTCAAAACTGGGATCATCACTGGCGCAACGCAGTTCTGCACGACCTCATCAATTTTGATTGGCCTGTCTACTACACCCAACCCGAAAGCGGACCTGTCAAAATGCTGGTCTATTACGTGGGATACTGGCTTCCTTCTGCTTTGGTCGGAAAACTCTTCGGCTGGCAGGCCGCCAACTTTTTCCTCTTTCTATGGACATGGCTTGGTGTGTTCCTCGTCACTCTGCACCTTGGCACTGCTCTAAAAACCTCCCCAATCAAAACGGCCCTGCTCCTCATCTTCTTCAGCGGACTGGACATCCTCGGCACCCTTTTCTTTGCAAAAGATTATCCAACTCTCCTGCCACCCATCACCCATCTCGAAATCTGGTCAGGGAGCTTGCAGTATTCTTCCTTCACCACTCAATTGTTTTGGGTTTTTAATCAGGCTGTGCCGGCGTGGTTATGTTCCATTCTTATTCTGGACAGCTTGCTGTCCGCGCAGGTGCAAGCTCCTGCATTCCAAATCCTGATTTGGTCCCTCTGCTTCTTCTTCGCTCCCCTCGCCTCCATCGGACTCCTCCCTTACCTCCTCATCGAACTCTTCAAACAAACCGACTTCAAATCCCCATTCAAAAACCTCCGCTTTGACGTCCTCCTTGCCGCAGGCATCATCTTTCTACTTTCCACTTTCTATTTCTCCGCCAACACCGCCGCCCAGTCCCGCGGATTTCAACCTCTCGCTCTCAAAGATTTTCTCAATTTCTTCCTGCTCGAAGGCGGTATCCTCTGGCTCTTGCTTGCTCCCCTCAAATGGCGTGACCTGCGCTGGATAGTCACGGGCTTGCTCCTCATCCTCATCCCCTTTATCCAACTCGGCAGCGGAAATGACTTCGTCATGCGCGCATCCATTGCGCCGTTGTTCTATCTCATGCTCATGGCAGGCGAAACTATTTTCAACAAAACCACGCCTCGCTTGTTACTCATTACTTGTTACTCATTACTTGTTCTCGGCGCTCTCACTCCTCTCTACGAAATCAATCGCTCGATTTACAGAACCTACGAATACTATTTCCTTCTGGAAGAGAGTGACTGTGGCTGTGAAGTGCCCTCATCCGAACCGGTGACTCACCTGGAGCAGGGAGTTGCACCCGAAGCAGAGCACCCAGGCACCCTTGTCGCGGATGAGATCGTCACCCTGCAATTTATGGATGATAAACTCTCGAAGAACTTTATTGCCAATGTCAGGCAGTCGTTGTATTATCGTTATATATCGTCTCGTTAGTTTGTAACAAACAAAACCTCCAATGAGAAAGACCTTTAGGGTCTATTCACTACAAGGAAAATCTCATGTCTGAACTTAAATCTCTTCCCAACCCACAGGACTTTTATGCCCAGGTTTGGGAAATTGTCCGCAAGATTCCGCGTGGAAAAATTGCCTCGTATGGGCAGATCGCAAAAATGCTCCCACTGCCTGCTGGTGTAGACGGTGAAACGTTTCTGGAATTTGGGGCGCTTTGGGTGAGCGGTGCGGTGGCGGCCAGCCCAAACGATGTCCCCTGGCAGCGTGTGGTCAACTCAAAGGGTGAGATCAGCGAACGGGACGGTGTTGCTGCGCGCAGACAACGTCTGCTCCTGCAAGATGAAGGCGTCCCGTTCAATCCACGCGGCCGCATCGATATGAAAAAATATGGTTGGGACGGAAAGATCAAACAAGCCAGTTCGTAACACACGTATGAAAAGATAGGAGTTTCTCATGCCCTCTTTCTCTTCTCCTCCAAACCCGCAAGCATATTACCAGCAAGTCTGGGAGATTGTCCGCCAGGTTCCATTTGGCAAAGTTGCTACGTATGGACAGATCGCAAAAATGATTCCTCCTCCCAGCGGCGTAGAGATTGAAGCTTATGTGGCGTTCGCTCCGCGCTGGGTGGGCGGCGCAATGGCGGCCTGCCCCGATGATGTGCCCTGGCAAAGAGTCATCAACTCGCAGGGCAAGGTCAGCGAACGGGCCGGGGCGGAGAGACAGCGTCAGTTGTTGGAACAGGAAGGGGTGGAGTTCGATGCGAAAGGTCGCATTGATTTAAAAAAATACGGCTGGAGCGGAAAGGACGATGAAGTCAGTCAGCCGCGTTTGTTATGAAATTGCATATTTTTACAAAGTGAGGTTTGTGCTACAGTGATGTGAAGGAGGCAACCATGTATATCTTTCAAGTCCATCACTATATCAAACCCAACCAGATCGAAGCCTACAAAGCCGCCACCCTTGAGAACGCGCAAAAGACAAGGCTTGAGCCAGGCGTCCTGCGGTTCGAGATGTTTCAAGATGCAGCCAACCCCGCGCACTTCAGCCTGTTTGAAGTGTACGCAGACATGACGGCGCGCGATGCGCATCTCGAAACCGAGCATTTTCTAAAATGGAAGGATGTGTATCTCGCCACCCAGGAGCGCAAAGGAAATGGGGATGAATTTATTGCCATCTATCCCGCAGATGGAGAATGGAAAAAAGTTTAACCGATGCGCACTGCATTCGGTAATTAACGCGCCAGTTCAACAACCAGTGTATCCAGGGCCAGGTCCAATGTGACCTGGCTTGTTTTTACCTGCTCATCGATTTTCAATAACTGATGATAAATATTTTCAAGCGCTTGCATGGTGAAACGCCCGGCCTGCCCGGTTGTTTTTTCCGCAACATAGGGGTGCACACCCAAGGCCCTTGCAACATCGTCTTTGTTTCCGCGCCCGTCCAAAATTTCGCGCGCCTGGATCAACAATCTAAATTGACGCACGACCATACCCCACAGCGAAAACGAATCTTCATTTTCCAATAAACGATGCAATAATTTTTGCGCGACTTTTCCATTGCCCTGTGACAACGCATCGACAAAGTCAAACACGCTTTGCTGGGATGTGACGATACAAACCGCTTCCACATCGGACCCGCGAACGGGTCGCTGCCAATTGACATACGCCAACACCTTGGCAATTTCCATCCCCGCCTGACGGGTATCCACACCGACCATTTCCGCAAGTCGTGCGGCGGCGGCGGGTTCGATCTGCCCACCCTGGTTTTTGGTTTCGTTCACGACCCAGCCAGCCATGTCTCTTTGTTTGGGAAGGAAAAAAGTTTGCAGTTTTACCAGTGACGAATTCTTCGCCGCCCATTTCACCAGCCAGTGTTTTTCAACTTCCTTCGGCTCCATCAATTCATGGATGACGAGTCTGGCAGTATCGGGCGCGTTGCCGAGAAATTCCCCAAATTTTTTGCGTGTGGCGGGATTATTGAATTTTGCGGATGGATTGGAAAGGATGACCAGTCTCTTCGGCGCGAGGAACGGCATGGCATTAACCGCGTTGTTCAAATCATTCTCTGTCATCGTGCGCGCTTCGAGACGGGCCGTGTTCATGCCCGCTGTTGTCGGGTCGCTGAAGTCGGACTCGAAATCTTTGATCTTGCGGTGGATGGCAAATTCGTCGTTGCCGTGCAGGAAGAAAATGTTTGGCATTCGAGAGAAGAAAGATGAAAGAGGAAAGAAAAGAGTAGAAAGTGGAACCCTTCGACTGGCTCAGGGCGAGGCGTAGAAAGTGGTGGTGTGTGTGTCGAGATTTTGCTTACTTGGTGATGACTCGATGCACGCCTTGGCGGATGGGGACGATGTCTACGATTTGGAGGCTGCCTAAGTCCGCTTCGGTGGTGATGTATTTCTGGAGCCAGGGTCCGAGGGGTTTGCTGAGTTGGTACCCTGCCAGGGCGAAGAGCAGGGCAAAGGGGATGAGCAGGAGTCGCCACAGAGTGGACTTTGTCCCTCGCAGCGGGAACCAGGCAAAGGTCGCGGAAAGAAGCGCGGTCGTCGCCAGGTTGGTGCCGCAGCCAGGATGAATCGCAAGTCCGCTTTCGCCGGAGTTCAAGCGAGTATGTGCCTCGGTCGCAGATTCCCAAATATCCTGCGTGTTCAAATCACCGAGCAGGAAAAAGCCTGTGGGGTTGGAGTGCCCGGCCATGCGTTTGCCGGGATTCTTGTGCGAGAGCAAATGGATGGTGGCATGTTCGAGCGCGTGATTGCGCCGAGTTTCGAGAATGAGAGGGAGGTCGAGGATCATGGGATGATTATACGTTATATCAAAATGCTCTCGGCGGCGGCTTGAGCGATGATGGGCGAGTCGTAAATTTTTTCAAGCAGTTCCAAAAATTCTGCCGAGGGACGGGACTTGAGGATCTCCTTGCGTTCGTCGCGGGTGAGGTGCTGCATCATCACGTATTGCACAGCGTTCTTGCGGAAGAGACGCGAGCCATCTTCGTCGCCGTAAAATTCGACACTACGAGCAAGATGTTTGCGGATGGTTTTCTTCACCAACTCTGGCGGAACCTGGTCGCGGTCGAGGCGGGAGAAGATCCACGGGTTGGGGATGGCGCCGCGTCCGATCATGACGGCATCCACGTTGGTGTGCGCTTTCATGCGGTCAATGTCGGCGACGGTTTTAACATCGCCGCTGCCGATGACAGGAATCTTGACGAGGGATTTCACTTCGGCAATCGCGTCCCAATCGGCGTTGCCTGCATAACGTTGTTCCTTCGTGCGCCCGTGGATGGCAATCAGCGAGCCGCCTTCCTCTTCCACAATGCGGGCGATGAGTTTGTAATTCTTGTTGCGATCCCAGCCGAGGCGGATTTTGCCTGTGACGGGCACGCGCAGATTCTTGACCAATTTACGAAAGGTGCGCGCGATCTTAAGCGGAGTTGGCATCATGCCTACGCCCGCGCCGCGGTCTGCGATGGTCTTGGCGGGGCAGCCCATGTTGAGGTCGATCACATCGGGGTTATTTTCCTGGATTTTCAGCGCGGCTTGCAGGATCAAGTCGGGGTCGTCGCCGTAGATTTGGAAGGTCATCGGGCGTTCGGCTTCCTTGAAGAACAAACGCTTGGCCGGTTCCTTCGAGCGGCTGAGGATTTTTTCCACTTTGACGAATTCGGTGTAACTCATAGCGGAACCAAGCTCGCGGCACAGCGAGCGGAAGGGCCAGTCGGAATACCCGTCCATGGGCGCGAGAATCGTGTCCCCGTGAATGGGGATATTGCGGATGTGGAAGGCGCTGCCCTGACTGGCGAAGCCATCTCGAAGGGTGGGAGGAGAAACTACGTTCATGGGAGAAGATCAAACCTTGGGAGACGAATATATCACATATTGGTCATCCGTCTTTTCAAACAAGGCTAATTGTTTTTCTGCATCCAAATCGACCGGTGTTAATGGGTTGTAATTCAAGATAAGCGCTTCTGTCATCGGCTTTCGATTCTTTTCGCTTGCGCCAACATGATAAAAATGCTCGCGTGTCAAAATAGTGTAATTGGGTGAATATTTCTCAAGCGCGAGGTTTTCGCGGTACTGGTTACTGTGCCATGTAGAGAGAATAAACTTTGCTTTTGTCGCATTGAGCAGGTTGTAGAGTTCCTGCTCATCATCTTCCGACCACGAATTGAAATAATCCACATGTCTGCCGATGTATGGAGGGTCGCAGTAGATAAAGTCGTTTGGCGCGGCTGAGGCAATGATGCTTCTGAAGTCGGCGCAACCAAAAGCCCAATCGTATTGACTAACTGCGTCGGTCACATATCTAATTTGGTTCGCGATCTTGGTGATATAGGATTTGGCAAAACGCTCTGGCTTATGGCCAAAAGGAACATTAAACCCTCCCTTTTTATTGAAACGCATTATGCCATTGAAACAGGCGCGGTTTAAG
>JACPVB010000160.1 GCA_016191985.1 Chloroflexota bacterium
TCGCCCGCTGCGGCTTGTACAGGCAATTCATCCAATGTGATCACCGCCCATCCACCCGCGAAGACAGGCACGGCAACTATAAGAGAAAGCAGTAACGCAAGACCAGCCACAATGCGGAATCGAGTAAACATATCTACCTCCAGTAAATGTTGGTTTACAGGAGTACACCTGCCAGGCAGAGGAGGTTCCTCTGTTTTTTAGAGAATCAGTAGATCACGAAAACGTAGTAACGACTTATGAAGTTTAAGAAATTAATGTTGTAATCTTATTTCAAAGTACATGTCACCCTGAGGGAGCGTTCTCCGTGACCGACATGTGCACCGCGGTGCGAATGCAGTGCGGTGAAGGTCTCGAGCTTCAGGCGTAGAGACCCTTCGCTCCGCTCAGGGTGACATGGTTAAGGTAGAGAAATCAGGGAATGGGTTGCAGTGACTCTGCAATTTTGACTGCCTCCTCAAGAGACATGTCTGTTTCGAGGCGGTAGGTGATGCCGCCTTCCTCCCAGATCAACACGTGGCCGTCGATCAATCGCACAAATTCCATGTTGCCATTGGATAACCTCAGCGGATAAGGTCCCTCTGCCCAGATCGCGCGTTGTCCATTGACCTCGGCTTCCTGAATGACGGCAGGTTGAAATTTCTCAATTGCCCAGCTCCCTTCCGGGGTAAAGTGCAGACTCAGCGTGACGCGTTCGGGCTGTTGAGCATCCACCCAGACGAGGATCGTCATCGGGCCGTTTGCATCCTGGACGTACACATGATTAGGCAACCCCATCTCCGGGGGATAGCTCGGAAGCAGGATCGGATACCCGGCAATTTCCTGCGCGTTTGCGAGCTTTGTTTCACCGGCGATTTGATTTAAAAAAGTAGTCAATAATGTGGAGGGCTGAGAGGAAGGCGTGGCTGTCGTCGGTGCGAGGGGTTCGAGCGTAGCGGTTGCCGGCGCTTGTGCGGGGCCGGGGAAGATGCGTACGATTCCGATCTGGATGAATTCGAGGATGGCGGCGCGCGCAGGCGGGATGAGCATCAGGCTTGAGAGTAGAATCAGCAAGATGGTCAGTGACCAGGCCAACGGTCGGGTGCGAAGCGAGAGGCGGGTTGAGGAGCGCAGGCGCGCTGTCACAGATCCTGCAATATCGGGCGTGCGCGGATATTCCATCCCTTTTGCAATGGCAAGCAGTTGTTTTTCGAATTCAGTCTCGTTCATGCCTCGCGTCCTTCGGAGAGCAGAGGGAAACCCTCTTGAATGATCTTCCGTAATTTTTCCAGCGCCCGATTCAACCGTGATTTGACCGTGCCCTCCGCCACCTGCAAAACCTCCGCCGCTTCGTGGACGGGGAGTTCGAGGAAATAGCGCAGGTAGATAATTTGCTGGTCGGTGAATTCCAGGTTTTTAACGGCCTGCCAGAGTTCGTTGCCTTCCATGTGCTGCACACTTTTTTCTTCGATGCCGGCAGACGCCGGTTCGTTGCGGAAGGCGCGCGTCAATGCCGCGAGATAGCGCCCCGCCGAACGGCGGCGGTTGCTCGCCAGATTGGAGGCAATGCTCAACAACCACGGACGAAATGGGCGCGTTAGGTCGAAGCGCCGGAGATGTTTCCAGGCGCGCAAAAAGGTTTCCTGGGCAACGTCTTCCGCGTCATCGGGGTCGCCAAGGAGCAGGTAGGATAAACGGAATACCGCCTGCTGATGCGCCAGCATCAACGGCTCCCACGCCGTTGTGTCGCCGTTGGCAGCACGGCGAATTAAAGTGGATTCTTCCAATTGCGCCTCTCCGGAGAGGTTCCTTTCATTGGTTATACACCGTTTGATGGGGTGCGGTTCCATGTCTTTTTTGAGTTGCTTTCGATGGGATTTTTTAACGCAAAGGCGCTGAGATGCCAGGATTTAATGCTTTTCCTTTGTGGCGCTGTGACTTCGCGTTAAAGCTTTGACAATTTTGAGAAAACCGGGGCGTTTTAAGAAAGCGACATTGACCCGCGTTCCGTTTGCTTTTACAATGATAAGCATGTATCCCATGTTCGCAGGTTTTTTTCGTCCCGACCATGACCCTCCACAGTTTTAGTTGAGCCGCATTTTATTGTCAACCTAACTTTTAAAAATCGGAGGAAAAACCCATGAATACGCCTTTCGTATCAAAACGCGCTCCTGTTTATGCCGATGTTCCCGATGAAAAATGGAACGATTGGCGCTGGCAGTTAAGCCATCGTTTGAACACGGTGGAGGATATTGAAAAAGTCCTCAAGCTGACGGACTCTGAGAAAAAAGCATTGCAAACTCAGGGACTGTTCCGCGTTGATGTGACACCCTACTTTATTTCGTTGATCGACCCCGACGACCCGGATGACCCCACCCGCAAGCAGATCATCCCGGTTGCGGAGGAATTGAACGCCTTCACCGCCATGATGGAGGATTCGCTTGCAGAAGACCGCCACTCTCCCGTGCCGGGCCTGGTTCACCGGTATCCTGACAGAGTGCTTATGCTGGTAACGACTCAGTGCGCCTCGTACTGCCGTTACTGCACCCGTTCCCGCATCGTCGGAGACCCCGGCCAGACCTTCAACCGCCAGGAATTCGAGATGCAGATCGAATATCTCAAAAACACCCCGCAGGTGCGAGACGTGCTGCTCTCCGGCGGCGACCCGCTCGTGCTGGCCCCCAAAGTGTTGGAAGAATTGCTGACCCGCCTGCGCGAAATTCCGCACATTGAGATCATCCGCATAGGTTCGCGTGTACCGGTCTTCATGCCCATGCGAGTGACCCAGGAATTATGCGACCTGTTGGCAAGGTTCCACCCGCTCTGGTTGAACATCCACGTCAACCACTCGAACGAGATTACAAAGGAACTTGCCGAGGCCGCAGATCGTCTTACCCGGGCCGGCATCCCGCTCGGAAATCAGTCCGTGCTGCTGGCTGGCGTGAATGATAATATTCATATCCAGCGTCAACTGGTGCATGACTTGGTGCGGATTCGCGTCCGACCCTACTATCTTTATCAATGCGACCTGGTGGAAGGCGCCGGTCATTTCCGTACCCCGGTTGCCAAAGGCATCGAGATCATGGAAGGCCTGCGCGGACATACCTCCGGGTATGCCGTGCCGCAATATATCATCGACGCGCCGGGCGGCGGCGGCAAGATCCCCGTCATGCCCAATTATCTGCTGAGCATGTCCGATCACAAGGTGATTTTGCGAAATTACGAAGGCTACGTCACCACGTACGAAGAGCCGACCGATTACGTCCCTGCGGATGCGGCAAAATTCAAAGGGCTAAAACGCCCCGAGCCGGGGCAGGCCGGCCTCACCGCACTGTTGGACGGCGAGGAAATGTTCATCAAGCCGGAGGGGTTTGACGAACTACACAATCGCCACGGCATCCAGCACCGCTTAAAGGATGAAAGCAAGTGGAAGCCGCTGGGAATCGGCTCCGGTGATACGGATTAATTAACTAAAAGACCGGCAGGTTCCAGAGGAGGCTCCAAGTCTGGGGTCTGTTTGAATAGCCTGCCGGGTCTTTTTCATAAAGGAGAACACTATGCGTAAAACTATGTTTGTTATGGTCGCCCTTGTATTGTTGGTGGCCGCCTGTGTGCCGGTGGAAAATCAGCAGGATTTGGAATCAAGGGTCAACACCGCTGTAGCGCAGACCAGGGAGGCGGAGAATCAAGTTTCAACTTCCGTGGCACAAACCGTCGAGGCACAAAGCCCCTCATCGACACCCACCAGTGAAGTGTCACAAACGCCGACGGAAACACCCCTGGCCTTCCCAACCTTCACACCGATCATTTCAACCATCACACCTTTGCCGATCAACCCCACATCCACCCGCCGCGCCTCCCAACAGGCGGAGTATGCCTGCAACGCCATCAGCAGAAAACCCTTTGACAATACCGAGTATAACAAAGGCGCCAAATTCGATATCAAATGGACCATTATCAACACCGGCACAAAGACCTGGCCCGCCGGGGTGGATGTAAAATATTACAGCGGTCCAAAAATGACCACCACCAGCCGTGTTGAAATCCCGGTTGAAATGGAACCGAATGACACCTACGTGGTTAATCTGGATGCTGTTGCCCCGGACAAAAAAGGTTTCCATGTCATGACATGGGCCGTAGACGGTCCGATGTGCTTCCCGTACACTGCCATCGTCGTGAAATAAAAATCCAGGGGCAAACATGATTCGGCGCAATCACAAAATCCTCTCACTCCTGGCAGTCACAGTCGTCATGCTTGCCTGTGCGACGCCCTCCCTTGTACCCGCATCCACGCCGATTCCCACTTTTGACCCGAATTCACTCAAGACGGCGATTGTGCAAACAGCAGATGCGGCGACCACACAAACCGCGCTTATGCTGCCGCCCACCTTCACAGCCACTCCCACACCCCGTCCGACCCATACTCCCACCGGAACCCCCACGGCAACCTTCTATTTCGTTCTTGCCACCATCACATCGCCGCCCACACAAATTCCATTCGGGAGTTCGGGGTTGGAACATGAATGCCAGATACTTTCGCAAACCCCTGAAAATAACAGCGCCATGTTTCGGATGGCTACATTTGAAACGCGCTGGCTGGTGGCAAACATCGGCACAGTGGGTTGGGATACAGCCACTGCCGACTATCGTTATTACAAGGGTGACGATCTCCACCTGCAGCCCATCTACGATTTTGAGTCATCCGTGCCGCCCGGTGGGACAATCGAATTTGTCGTGAGCATGCAGGCTCCGTCGGTTTCCGGAACCTATTCCACCTCCTGGCGCATTGGCATTGGAAAAAGCAGGTTCTGCCCCATGGACCTGACGATTGTTGTGAATTGATAAAAAATCCTCCGAGTTTTCTCGGAGGATTTTTTATCAGCGCTACGCGGGTGGGAATGGGTCATTGCTGGTGGGCATGTCTTCCGGTTTCTTGCGAAGCAGGAAGAAGCCAGCCACAACCGGGATAAGGATCAAAATAAAGGAAAGACATAGAAGGGCATAGCCTGCCGTGGGAGGCATGGGCTGGTCTGCGCCACCCAGATTATACGTTCCATTCCCGGTGATGCCGCCAAAACCCATAATACAGGTGAACAAACTGCAACACGAACATAATAGCGCAAGGACAACGGTGATAATCATACTGGTATTCTTGTTCATTTTTTTCTCCTCGTTAAATTTTTTCCCAGTATACAAAAACAAAAAATGGGATGCAAGTTTCCACCTGCATCCCATTGGTACTACAAGGACGGGAGCAAGCTCCCTGACTCCAAACTAACTTCGGAGTTTCGCGCCGATGGTTTGCTCCAGTCGTTTGACGATCTTGTTGCGGATCGCGGCAGCATCGGCGTCCGTCATCGTTTTGTCGGATTGATAGGTGAGACTGTACGCCAGTGACTTTTTGCCCGCGCCGATTTGATCGCCGCGATAAACATCGAACAGGCGGACGTTGGTGACGGTCTTTCCGCCCGTTTGCCTGATGAGGCTTTCAACAGCAGTTGCCTCCACTGAATCATCCACGATGACGGCGATGTCTTCATAGATGGGCGGGGTTTCCGGGACGGGTTTAATGCCGTAGGTGGGATTCAATTTCCGCAGCAGGTCCAGGTCGAATTCAGCGACAATGATGGGGGCATCACCAAACTCGAATTTCTCTTTCACCAGCGGATGCA
>JACPVB010000161.1 GCA_016191985.1 Chloroflexota bacterium
AACGCCGCATTTGGGCGCAGCGCTGGGATGAGCGGGAGACTTACATTTACAGCCTGATCGAATCAGGTGAAACCGACCTTGTCATCCCTTCCATGGACGGTTACGAAGGCACAAAGGAAATGGATTTACAGGCCAATTTCTGGGTCAACCGCTGTGCCGCCGCATATTACGATGTTGATTCAATCGCCACCTTTTCACTACACCCCGATGAGATCAAGGACTTTTTCAGTGAATGACATAAACCCCATCCTCGTCACAGGCACACATCGCAGTGGCACAACCTGGGTTGGCAAAATGCTCGCTGCCGATGCGGATACCGCCTACATCAGCGAGCCGTTGAATGTGCTGCACCGCCCCGGCGTCTTCCGCGCCCCGGTCAAACACTGGTACACCTATATCAACGACGAAAATGAATCAGAATTTCTCCCCGCCTTTCATGATCTGCTTAATTTTCAATACCATACCTGGCTGGAGATAAAATCCCTCCGCTCCCACCGCGATTTTCTGCGCATGGGTCGTGATTTTCGCAACTTCTTCATCGGCTCCATGCACGGTCAGCGCGCCCTGCTCAAGGATCCGTTTGCGGTTTTCTCAACGACCTGGTTTGCGAAAAAACTGAACTGCCATGTGGTGGTCACTGTCCGTCACCCAGCGGCGTTTGCCAGCAGCCTCAAACGCCTCAACTGGCCCTTTGATTTTAACAACCTGCTCGACCAGCCTCTGCTCATGCGCGATCATTTGGAAGAAGACCGCGCCGAGATGGAATCGATTCAACCCGGCGATGTGATCGGCCAATCGGCATTACTCTGGCGGATCATCCACCGCCTCGTTCATTCGACCTCTAAATTGTTCCCGGACTTCAACATGGTCCGCCACGAAGACCTCTCCCTCGAACCCGTCGCTGGCTACAAAGCTCTGTACGAATCCCTCGGCCTGACCTTTGATGAAAGCGTCAAAACCAGGATCCTCAACTCCAGCAGTTCCGAAAACCCCGCCAAACTTGGGAAGAACAAAACCCATTCCATAAAACTGGACAGCCGCGCCAACCTCGAAAACTGGAAACAGATTCTGACGCAGGAAGAAATCACCCGCATTCGCAACATCACCGAACCCATCTCCCACCTCTTTTACTCAGATAGTGAATGGTAATTACCAATTACTGTTCACTACTCACTGATAACTGCCCACTGACATGCCTCCCCTCGTCTCCATCATCACCCCGTCTTTCAATCAGGCCCAATTCCTTGAAAAGACAATTCAATCTGTCCTCACGCAGGATTATCCAGCCATCGAATACATTGTCATAGACGGCGGCTCGAAAGACGGCAGTATTGAGATTATTAAGAAATACACTTTGGAGTCAGCCCCTTTGGAGTCGGACAGCTTGCTGTCCGTTTCTGGAATCCATAGCCACAAAATCTCCTGGTGGGTCAGCGAACAGGACAAAGGTCAGACCGATGCGATCAACAAGGGCTTCAATCGCGCCCAGGGCGAAATCCTCGCGTGGATCAACTCGGACGATACCTACAATCCGGGCGCAGTGAGCGAGGCCGTAAAATATCTCATCGAAAATCCTGAGGTGGGGATGGTGTACGCCGATTGTAATTTCATCAACGAAGAGGGCAAAGTGATCGGCAAATTTAAATCTGCGCAGACCGATTACCGCCGCCTGCGCGAAGGCTTCGTCCACATCCCCCAGCAGACCATGTTCTTCCGCGCAAAATTTTGGAAGGAATTGGGTCCGCTCGACCCGTCCTTTTATTTCGCAATGGACTACGATTTATGGACGCGCATTGCCAGACACGCGCCCATCAAATATTTACCTGGCAGAGTGTGGGCGAATTTCCGCATCCATACCACCAGCAAAACTAACGTCGCTGACGCGCGCGGCTGGGACGAAATGCTGCGCGTCCATTATCGTGATGGCGGTAGTTTCTTTTCGTTAATTGTGGCAAAATACTATTTAAGAAAAATCACTGGCCCGCTCTGGAAGTGGCGCATTAAAAAGTAATTCGTGAATCGTGGTCTCGATATGGCCTCGAAAAACACTTGGCCTACTCGACCACCACCATCAATCGTAAATTGTAAATTGAAATGAACTTCATTCTCTCTTCCCCATCCCTCGAAGACCTCATCCGCCTGCTGCGCGCGTGGCGCTTTTGGGTTTTAGGCGCGGTGATCGGCGCGCTAATCGGCGCTGCTGTTTATTTCATTGCTTCGCCGCCCTATCGCGCGCGCGCCACCGTCAACGTGGATTTCAACCTCGAACAAGCCTGGCCGCAGGATACAGACCGTCAGCAGTTCTATTACCTTGAACGCGAAGCTCGCAAGCTGGAAGAGCTTGCCTGGCACGATGAGATCATGGGTCAATTATCTTCCGAATTTGGAATTCCAATGGAAGAATTGAGAAATGATAAATTACAGCTCAGCCAACCTGCCGAAGCAGGCTGGCATTTTTATGCTGATGATAACGATCCGCAAATTGCCGCAGCGTTGGCCTCCACCTGGGCAGAGACTTTCGTCCAGCGTGTTCAAGCGGAGATAGCTGCTGGGAACGTCAATGAATTCGTCAAACTCGAAGTCACCCAATCTGAAAAAATCCCCACCGCACGTAGCATTCCATTGAGCGGCTACTTGCTCACAGGTTCCACAGGTTTTCTTGTACTTGCCGTGTTTGTTGTGTTGTTTATCAAGTCCAAAAAATAAATTATGGAGTGCAGGAGCTTGCTCCTGCATGTATGGGCAGTACCCACAGAGCAAGTGAGCTGCCCGACACCAAAAACGTTCAATTTTGTATGATGATACAACTTCGTTTAAGCCTAAATAACTTTCCCCGCATCCTGTGGGCGGCGGCCATGTTGACTTTGCCGGTCACCAGTTTTCGTTGGTTTCCGTTTCTTGGCGAGGGCACACTGGTCCGCCCGCTGGCGTTGTATCCGCTGGCGTTGTTGTTACCACTTTTATTGATTCAGGCGTTTCGTAAAAAAATAAATTTATATTGGGCGGGCGCGTTCGTGGCGCTTGGGGCGTTGATCCTGTTCATAGTTTTTGGGATCAGCTTTGGGGCGCTGATCGATCCGATCCCTTTGCGCGGGCAGGAATATTTCGGGCGCGCCATCCGCGCACTGGCAACGCTCTTCATCGGCCTGGCATTCTTCATCAGCGCGGTATGGATGAACAAAGACGAATCCGATTTGCGATTCACCGTCCAATGGATTTTGGCTGGCTTGTGTCTCGATATTGCCTGGAGCGGTTTGCAGGCGGTCACGTTCTACACCGACCTGCTCGAAAAAGAAATGGTGACGCACTGGCAGCTTGCATTTTCGGTGCGCGAGCTTGTGCGCACGAACCGCATTTCAGGCTTTGCGTATGAACCCGCCTGGCTGGCGGGACAGATCGCCACGATCTTCATCCCATTTTTATTTGCCTCCGTGCTGACGAATTACCGCCTCACCCGCCTAAAGTGGCTGGAGCCTGTTCTACTGGCATTGTCCATGCTGGTGCTGTTAGCCACCTATTCGCGCGGCGGACTATTGACTACCGTAGCCGCGGCAGGACTGACATTTTTATTCCTTGGGCGCGATGTCACTCGCACGATGTGGTCTTGGTTCATCAACGGCTTTCGCGGGCGAATGTTCGATAAGTTCTTTCGTATCGGTGCGATCCTTACAATCATTGGCGCCCTCGCTGGTTCATTTCTTTTCTTAAATCAAAAAGGGCTTTTCAGACGTTTGTGGCAGATCGACGCCGAAAGCCTGAGCGAATACATGGTGGATATCAACGCGGGCGCGCGCGGCGCATATTCGGCGGGCGCGTTTGCCGCCTTCGAGGATTATCCGCTTACCGGAGTCGGGCTTGGCGCGAGCGGATTTTACATCTATCAAAACCTGCCCGATTGGTCGTTGACCACCGTGCCAGAAATTGCAAAACAATTGAATCCCGAAAATCGTCTCTACCCCAACCCGAAGAACCTCTATATCCGCCTGCTGGCTGAAACGGGTTTGTTCGGATTTTTTTTATTCCTTGCATTTCAATTTTACGTACTTGGTGATATGCTTTCCCTCCTGCTTCGGAAAGAGACCTGGGCGCGTTTTGCCGCCACCGCCGGAGTATTTGCGTGGCTGGGGATCACCTTTTATAATTTCACCCAGGATTCGCTCACAACGCCGAACATCTGGCTGGTCTCAGGCATACTGGTTGGGCTATCTGCTACTTCATCGCATAAGGAAATCAAATGATCGTTCTTTCCGTTGGTATGCCGCGCGCAGGGTCGGGCTGGCACTACAATCTTATTCATGATCTTATGAAAACCACAGGCTGTGCCGATGCGCGTGACATCCGCGAAAAATATCATCTGCAAAAAATCCTCACCGAAGTGAATTGCAACATCGGTGTGTTGTCTGCGCGCAGACTGGGGCTGGTGACTCTGCCCACTCTGCTGGGAAATACGTTCGTGATCAAGGCTCACGCCGGGCCAACCAGCGCCTCGCGTCTTTTCTCCGCCCTGGGCCTGCTTCGCATCACCTACATTTACCGTGACCCGCGCGACGCCATGCTCTCCGCATATGACTTTGGCCAGCGCGCGCTTACCAAGGGACGCCCCAACGCTTTTTCCCACCTTTCTGATTTTGAGAAGAGTGTCGATTTTATGATGGAATACGTCCGCATTTGGGATAAGTGGATGAACGAAAAGAATGTGCTGGTTGCCCGCTACGAAGACTTACTGATGAATTATGACGAGGAATCTGCCCGGTTGTTGGACCATCTCAAATTGGACGGGAGCAGGCTCGAGGTCCAGAAAGTGGTCGAGCAGTATCGTCCCGGGGTGTCCGATGACCAGCAGGGTCTCCACTTTTACAAAGGCAAGATTGGTCGATTCCGCGATTCTTATACGAACGAGCAAAAACAGGTCCTACAAGAAAAATTAGCCCCGTTTTTGCCCCGCATGAGATATGATGTCTGACAAGGTGTAATTTACCTGTAACGTCACCAAGTTGTTTTCCTGTGCATTTTTCGATATGATGGACTGGTATGATGCGCAAATTTGACACACCCTACATGGCAGACTGGTTTGCCATATCATTACGATGGATCATGCTGGTAGGCCTGATCGTTTCGCTTGGGCTGGGCCAACAACTGGATATCGGCTCGACCTGGCCCCTGGGTTTGATGATCGCCTGGAACCTCACCATGACGACCATGGCAAGTTTGAATTTACGCATTCGGTTCCATCGTCGTCTTAATATTGTGGTGGATTTGATTTTAGCGGGGGCATTTTTTGGAGTGCAGGGTGGGTTACGCGGGCCTGCGTTTTGGACGGGTTTGCTCCCGATTTTGTCGGCTTCCATTTATTTTGAGATTTTTGGGGCATTGGTTGTTTCGATCTTATTTTCCAGTGTGATCCTGTACGTTGGCTTTCAATCGGATGGGGATTTATCCCTTTCCATTCTGATCTCTTTGATCCTGATCGGGCTGAGTATTATTTTCGGTTTCCTGGGCCGCCGCATGATGGAGCACATGCGGAAGAACCGTACCTTGTGGATGGATTCCGAGGAAAAGAAACGCGCCATGCAAAACGAACGCATGCGCGCCATTTATGAATTGACCTCCACGCTTTCCTCCACGTTAAGTTACAAGCGCGTGCTTGATTCTGCCCTGGACATGAGCGCCACCGCGCTCAACCCCGACCCTGAACAATCGGTCAGTGACCCGCTTGTGGGGGCGGTGATGTTATTCAACGGTGGCAAATTACGCATCGGTTCCGCCAGGCGTTTCACCAGCGCGGACATGCGCGTCACGTTTGATGGGGCGGAAGGTTTGCTCAAAAAAGCGCTGGATGAAGGCGAACCGATTACTTTTAGGGATATTGGCTACGACCCCGAACTTGGGCGCGTAATCGCACTCCGAAATTGCATCAGTGGCTATTGTTTTCCCTTGCGCAGCGGATTCAACGTCTACGGTGTTTTGTTGTTCGCACACCCAAGCCCGGATTACTTCAATCCGGAACGTTTGAAACTGCTTGATATTATCGGCAGGCAGGCGGTTATTGCCATTCAAAACGCGCGCCTGTACCAGGACCTGGTGGAAGAGAAGGAACGTATGGTGGAAGTGCATGAAGAAGCGCGCAAGAAACTGGCGCGTGACCTGCACGATGGCCCCACCCAGTCTGTTGCGGCGATGGCGATGCGGTTGAATATCACGCGGCGTATGATGACCAAGGATGTTAAATCCGCATCCGAAGAGATCATCAAGCTGGAGGAGCTTGCCCATCGCACCACCAAGGAAATCCGCCACATGCTCTTTACCTTGCGCCCGCTGATTCTTGAATCTCAGGGACTGACAGCCGCAGTGCAGGCCATGGCCGATAAAATGATGGAAACCTTCTCTCAAAAAGTGGTGGTAAATATCGACGAGCGTGTGACCAACCAGTTGGAGATGGGCAAGCAGGGTGTGATCTTTTATATTATTGAAGAGGCCATCAACAATGCCCGCAAACATGCCACCGCCGAAGCCATTACAGTAAGTTTGCGCCAGATCGAGCCTGGTGTGCTCCTGCTGGTCATCGCCGATAATGGCGTAGGGTTTGATGTAAAAGCCATTACTGAAGTCTACGACAAACGCGCAAGCAGCAGTCTGGGCATGGTCAATTTACGCGAACGCGCCGAACTGGTGAACGGCCTCCTGCAAATCGATTCTACGCCTGGCAAGGGAACAAAAGTGCAAGTGTATATTCCCCTCACCGAAGAAGCCGCGGACCGCCTGCATCACCCGCGCCATTCAAAAGCCAAAAACAAATAATGCCAACCTCCGCAGGAATGTATTATTTTGCCCATACGGCAGAAGATGTGAAAACCAAACGCCCGCCCATGATCCTGATACATGGGGCGGGGGGCAATCATTTAACCTGGCCTCCACAAATCCGCAGGCTGGCGGGCGAAACCATCTACGCGCCCGACCTGCCCGGGCATGGAAAATCGGAAGGCTTTGGCAGGCAGTCGATTGATGAATATGCGGATGACATCATCTCTTTTATGCAGGCGTTGAAAATCCGCAAGGCGGTGATCGTGGGAATATCCATGGGCAGCGCCATTGCGTTGACGCTTGCGTTGAAATATCCAAAAAAAGTTTCGGGGCTGGGCCTGCTGGGAGGCGGCGCGAAAATGCGCGTGGCTCCAATTATTCTTGAAGATGTCGGCAACCCAAATACCTTTGAGTCAGTGGTGGAGTTGGTCAACACAAATTGTTTTAGCGAGAGCGCCCCGCAAAACCTGGTGCAGCTTTCAAAGCAAAACATGATGAAGATCCGCCCGCCTGTTTTGCTGGGCGATTTCCTCGCCTGCAATGAGTTCGATGCAACGGATCAACTCGAGAAAATAAAAATCCCCACGCTCATCCTGTGCGGCGCGGAGGATCAGATGATGCCCCCGAAATTTTCAGAATCCCTGCGAGATGGAATTCCCAATTCCAAACTTCAGGTTGTGGATCACGCGGGGCACATGGCGATGCTGGAACAGCCTGATACGGTTGAGGATTTGTTGAAGAATTTTTTGGATGATATTTTCTCCCGCCGAAAACCAGCGAAGCCGCGCCTCACACCCAACGGGACGCCTGATTCTGTTTAACAAGCAGGGGACTTCGCTTTGATCTATCCTTAACCACCTAAAAATATTTTCTTCAATATTGGGATTGCGTTCATAACCGCCAGCGCGCGATGGCTGCGGCGGTTTTTTTGTTCCATGTCCAACTCGGCCATGGTTTGATTTAATTCGGGAATGAAAAAGACCGGGTCATAGCCGAAGCCGCCTGTGCCGCGCTCTTCGGGGATGACCTCGCCGAAGCAATTGCCTTCTGCAAATTCCACGTCACCCGCTGGTGTTGCAATTGCAATCGTCGCGTGGAAACGAGCTTTCCACGGATGGGGTTTGCCTCTTAAATTTTGTAAAAGAAAGGCGCGGCGGTCCGCGTCATTTGCGCCGGGCTTGGGAGAATACCGCGCGGAATAAAGCCCGGGCGCGCCATCGAGCACAGCCACTTCGAGGCCGGAGTCGTCGGCCAGGGAGATGAGTCCACTGGCGGCGGCGAAGGCAATGGCTTTTTTGCCGGCGTTCTCGGCATAGGTGGAGCCGTTCTCTTCTACGTCAAGAATTAAATTAATATCTGCTGGCGTAACCAGTTCAAGATCTGTGTCTTTTAAAAGCTCCTGTAATTCTTTTACTTTTCCCTTGTTGTTGGTGGCGATGAGAAGTGAGTTCATGATGTTATGTCATTCCTTCGATGGTCTGTTTGATTTCTTTAGATTCATTGGAATTAGGCAGGTCACCAGCCTTGCGTATGATGTCTAACTTTTCCATCAGCAAGCTGATGGAGTCTAGAATTGCTATGATTTTTTTATACGTTTTATTGCCCATTGCGCATGATTTTTAACCAAAGGTTCTTCATCCTGTGCGGCTTGTTCGAGGATGGGGAGGTCGTTTTCGTCTCCATTATTCCCGATGGCTACTGATAAATTTCGCAGGTAGCCGCGCCGTTTGGTGCGTTTGATGGGGCTTTTTTTGAAGCGTTGATTAAACTCAACGGATGACAGAGTCAGCTCTGAACTTAAAACAGGAAGCGGGATTTTCGGCCCGAGGGCGGGGTCTGCCGGTTGCGAGAATCGATTCCATGGGCAGACCTGCTGGCAGACATCGCAACCGAAAATCCAATCGCCCATTTGCGGACGCAGGTCTTCGGGGATGTCATCCTTGAGTTCGATGGTGAGGTAGGAGATGCAGCGGCGTGAGTCGATGGTGCGGTCTGGCAAAATGCAATGCGTAGGGCAGGCGGTGAGGCAGCGCGTGCATGTGCCGCAATGGTCGGTGGGAAAGGGTTCATCGGGTTCGAGTTCGATGCCGAGCAAAATTTCGGCGAGGAAGAGCGTGGAGCCTGCCCGTGGGTTGATGAGCATGGAATTTTTGCCGATCCAACCCAGACCCGCGCGTTGGGCAAGTTCTCTTTCAAGGATGGGGCCGGTGTCTGTGTAATAGCGGTTGGGGATGGGGTGCCCGACTTGTTCTTCGATAAATTCGACGATTTTTTTTAAACGCGGGGGGATGATATCGTGATAGTCGTCGCCGAGGGCATAGGAGGCGATGCGGAATGCGGAATCGTTGTGGCTGTCTGGCTTCTGGTTAAGTGGGGGATAAGGCAGCGCCAATACGAGGATTGATTTACATTCAGGGAGAATTAATTTGGGGTCGGCGCGTTTTTCGTTTTGGAGATATTGCATCGTGCCATGCAGGTTTTGGTTGAGCCAGGCTTCAAAAATATTGTAGTATGTGGGCGGCTCGGAAGAAGTAACGCCAGCCAGGACGAATCCCAACTGGCGCGCTTTTTCTTTGATGGCCTGTTCGAGCGTTGTCAAATTACTGAACGAGGATTTTGACAAAGACGGCTTTGCCAGATGTGACTCCAAGGGCGTTTGTCATTTGCCACGCGCTGGTGTATTCGCCGATGGCGGTGGGCGCTTTGAAGTTGACGGAGATTTCCACTTCCTGCCCAACCTGTACCACGGTCCCAAGGGGAACGGGTTGGCCATCCATCTTTTCACCGTAGGAGAAGGTGAGGGTATAT
>JACPVB010000162.1 GCA_016191985.1 Chloroflexota bacterium
ATCACCTTCACAAATGCCTTTAGAACTTGCTCGGAACCGATTGTTCGGGTAATCTTGCTTGTAGGTTTGGACATGGTTATGGGTCTCCTTGGTCGGAACCAAGTTAACCATGTTCAAGCCTTTTCGTGAACTACTGATTATTGATTTTTTAAATCTCTCTATTGAAAAGATAAATCTCGATAAAGCAAATGGAATTTTTCTTCTTAATCAAATTATAGAAGAGACGAATCGCCAAGGCGGGATTTTAGAGGATATTTATAAATCATTAATTGCGGGTAAGGATTAGACTGTATCAAAGGAAGCGAAGATTCATTGAGGAATTATTAACCTTGTCGATAAATTATTCCGAGGTCTTCAAGACCTCGGAGTTTTGCTTTTACGAACCTGCCTGTTTCTTCATTCGATACTGATACAACATCCAGCCCGCTACGCCAAACAATATGGATGTGATAATTCCTTCGTTGGTGGGGGTGAAGATGGGCGCCAGCGGCCCTTTGACCTCGATAAAGCCATTCATAAGAAGCGGCATACTTAGCGCGTTGATGACATTGTGCAGTATAAAAACAGGCCAGACAGATTTGCTCAGCAGGCGTAATTCGCCGAAGAGGATTGCTGTGGGTAACATCACTAAGAGACCGATTACGAGAAAAACAGGAATGCTGGTGGTGATGGAGTTTTCCAAAATGGCGCGATCTAAAAAGTAATAATAGTAGGGAAGATGCCATGAAAACCATAAGACACCGACAATAAGATGATTCACTATCGGGTGGACTTTCGCCGCATCTAGCCTTGGGGTGAGATAGCCGCGCCAGGCGAATTCCTCGAAGATGTTTTTCATCAATGAGCCGACAAACATTGTGCCTGCAACAGAGAGATAGGCATTGAAGCCCTGTGCGGCAAAACCGTCAGCGGAGAGGATGCCGAAGAGGGCTGCCAGGCCAAAGGTCAAGAGAGCGGCGAGCGGATAGACGAGAATCGCCACCAGATACCACTTCCAGCCGGAGGCGAGATTCAGCCCAAAGCCAGAATCCTTCCAGCCATCCCCGCCAAATGCACGTAACAACATTCCTGAGAGTGCGGGGGTTGCCAGCCAGACCAGAACGCCCAAACTTTGCATGGGTGGTTGGGTGTTGCTTGTGACGGTGTTGAGCCAGATGCCGAGCCAGCCGCCGCCCACGGTGAAGAGCGCGACGATGATGATGTTGCGAATTATTTTATTCATGATTTCCTATTTGAATGGTGTAGTTCTTTGCTTCGATGCGCGCGCTGGCCGAACCCAGCCACGCGGCAATGGATTGATTGTTGACGTATCCCGCTTCGAGGGTGAGCGTGCTCAGGAAAATGGCGCGCTGGTCGGCGGTCTTTGACGGCGTGTTTTGAATCATCTGGTACACGGCTTCGTATACGGCCAGCCGTTCTTCGGTTTCCTTGAGTTTTTGCTTGAAGAGATTGAGCACTTCAACGTCACTAAGTTGGCCGCTGAAGTAGACCTGGATGAGAAACGGCTCGCGGTCATCGCGCTCGGGCAGGGGAGTGGCAAGCCACGTGTGCAGTTCGGCGCGCCCCGCATCGGTGATGGTGTAGATTTTCATATCGAGGCGTTCCTCGCGTTCGACCACTTCTTTTTCAACGAGACCTTCCTCGTCCAACTGCGCCAGCGTGCGATAGATCTGACTCTGGTTGGCAGGCCAAAAGTGTTGAACGGAAAGATCGAACGCCTTCTTAAGCTCGTAGCCTGAAAAGGGAGCGAAGGATAGAAATCCGAGAATGGCGTGTTTTAGAGACATGTTTTCCTTATTGCGTGTAATCAGTATGTGGATTATTTTATAATACTAATATTATAGTACTAGTACTATAATATGTCAAGGTGAAAAAAATACCCTGGTATTGGGCTATGTAAGTGATGACCTTCCCGTAATGGCGACTTTTGAAGATTAACTAGCCACCCGACAGTTTCAGATTTCTGGCAAATTCCGGTGGTCGAGCGGTTGTCGAGCTTGTCGAGACATAGCCCTGAGTGTTCGCCGAGGGGCGTATCGAGACCACAAGTTACAGGGAAATTCTTCGTTTTCTATCAACTTTTGGTCTCGACACCGCACTGGCGTACGGTGCCAGTGTACGGCGGACGAACACCGCCTACTCGACCACCGGATTGCTCTTTGAACAAAGTGTCGAGTGGCTAGAATTTTTTCAAGGCGTTATTGAGGAGGTGTATTTTCCAGGGTGAAGAAGAAGGTTGTCCCTTCCCCGATTCCCCTTGATTCAATCCAAATCCTGCCCCCGTGCACTTCAATAATCCGTTTCACAAGAGCCAGCCCAATCCCCGTTCCGTTGGTATTTGGGTCCAGCTTATCGAACAGGCCAAAAACTTTTTCGTGGAATTTCTCGTGAATCCCGATCCCGTTATCTTTTACAAAGAAAACATTTTGATTTTCATGCTGTTGCGAACCGATCTCGATCATGGGGGACATCTGGTCTCCCATGAATTTGCAGGCATTGTCCACCAGGTTTTGGATGACTTCGACCAGGCGCTCGGTATCCCCAAAAACTTCTGGAAGGCCGCTTCCTACTTTGACCTGTACCTGCTGCACTTGCAATTGGCCTTCCACCCGCTTTAGGGCTGCTTGAACGATCTCTTCAAACGGCATGCTTTTTGGCTGACTCATTGGGTGTCCCACCCGCGACAGTTCCAAAAGTTCGTTGAGCAGACGGTGCATATTTTCGGTCGCTTCCGAGATGCGCTTCACATCGTTTCGCAGGCGCGAAAAATTTCCACTGCGTGCATCCTGTTCCAAATAACCAAGGAATCCGCGGATGGTGATGAGGGGTGATTTCAGGTCATGCGAGGCGGTGTAGGTGAAACGTTCCAACTCCGCATTTTTTAATTCCAATTGGGAGATCAATTTTTCCTGAATGGTTAATTCCCGTTTCAGGGATTCCTGCAACCTGGTATTTTCAATTGCCACTGCAAGGTTTGCGGCGATGGTCGAGAGCAGGCGCACATCGTTTTCGGTGAAGGCGTATTCTATTTCCATATCCTGCATCGAGATTGCGCCAATGGCGCGTTCGCCGATCAGCAGGGGGACGGTCAACGACGATTTGGCGGGGTTGTTGTCGTAATAAATGGCGTCATATTGCGCGGAGACCTCGACCCAGTTTTCGTTGATCAACAGCGGGCTTTTCATTTTCATTACGCTGGATGTGATACCTTTTCCAAATTTCAGCGGCGTAATGTCGATTGGGCGGGTTTCGTCATAGTAGTAGGGAAAATAGATCATATCGGAAGTTGTATCCAGCAGGGCGATAAAAAGGCTGGAGACGCTAAAGGTCGTCCTGATTTGTTCGCCGGTATGTTCGATCAGGTATTTCAGGTCGGTTTTTGCGATGAGAGTTTCGCTAACGCCTCGAACCGCGTCCAGATCGGTGATGCGTTTCTTTAATTCCTCCTCCGCCATTTTACGGGCGGTGATGTCCAACATGAAGCCCTGCACAAGGATTTGGTTTTCGGCATCGATGAAAAACAACCCCTCGTCGTAAATCCAAATATAATGCCCGTCCTTTGTTTTCAACCGATACTCAAGCTGGGACATACTTCCATCTTTGAGAGCGTAGGCTTCCCTTTCCATATTTTTATTGCGGTCATCGGGGTGCATTTGGTTGAACCAAAACTTTTTATCGGTCAGCCATTCCTGCGGTGTGAAACCTGTCAGGGAGGTGATCTGCGGACTGACATATTGCCATTTTCCGTTCTCACCCGGCTCGGCCACGTATACCACCGCCGGAATCCGCTCCACGAGGTTGCGGTAACGGTTTTCCGCGTCACGCAGCTTTTCTTCGATCAGCTTTCGTTCCGCCAGTTCCCTGCCGGCCCGGACGATATTTTCGTTCAATTGATCGATCAACAGCCATTGAAGGATTGAAATGAGTGCCATGCTCAGCCCAACAACGAGATAGTCGGTAATAAAATTATATTGGCTGAATTGATTTACAATGATTCCCTGCGTTTCCAAAATACCCAATGTGACAATCAGCAGGAGGATAATGCCCCCGACGATCAAAGTCCCACGGCGGCCTGCGATCAGTCCGGCGGAAATCAGCACCACCGCCAGGCCGACGACCGCAGTATCGCGTATGCCATAATTGGAGATCATCAGGCTTGAGATGATTCCGAGCGCCGCAACCAGGGAGCCCCAACGCGCAAGGAACATTTGTCCGCGCAGGGCCAGCCAAAGGGCGGCCAAAAACACTGCCCCCAGAGTGACCATCTGCCAGGGATTGATGTTCAGGAACGCCAGGATAATTGTGCCCACAAATGCAACCGCAAGCACGTAAATGACAATTTGTCGATTGTCCGAATTTGCGGATATAGCACTTGACGGGACGATAAGCCTGATAAATTTTTTCATTAATGATCTCAAGGTGTGGGTACTATATGTCTATATTCTACATATAAGGCGGATTAAAAGCCAGAACCCAGGGTTTTCCTGGGTTCCCGTGAGCCACCAGTGGGATACGAACCCACGACCTAACGATTACGAATCGTTTGCTCTACCAGCTGAGCTATGGTGGCTTATGATATTTGAGCGGGCGGGATTATAAAGGATTTGGTTTAATCTCGCAAGTTTTGACGTGTTCATGTCGTCTATCCTCTCGGAGAAAATCAATGCTGCGTATTGCCATGCTTTCGTATCATACCTGTCCGCTTGCCACGTTGGGCGGGAAGGACACCGGCGGAATGAATGTTTACGTCCGCGATTTGACTTGTGAATTGGGCCGTTTGGGAATCCATGTGGATGTTTTTACCCGTTCACAGGATGAACATGTGCCGCACGTGCTGCATGACCTGGGTTTTGGAAATCGCGTGGTGCACATCCCTGCGGGGCCGGAAGCGCCGCAGAGCAAAAGCGATATTGCAAAATATATCCCTGAATTTGCCGAGGGCGTGCGGCAATTTGCGGCTGAAAAAGGGATCAAATATGATGTGATCCACAGCCATTATTGGATGTCTGGCCTGGCGGCTGAAATACTAAGCAATGCGTGGGGGGGAATTCCCGTTGTGCACATGTTCCACACGCTGGGTGAGATGAAGAATCGGGTGGCGAGGTCGGAGGATGAAAAAGCGGGTGAGGATCGGCTCAATGGGGAGAGGCAGGTGCTCGGTAGGGCGAAGCGGATTATCGTCGCAACGCTGGCAGAATTGACCCAGCTTCGATTCCTGTATCGCGCCGAGGCTCGCAAAATGACGGTCATTCCCCCGGGTGTGGATACGAGTCATTTTTATCCGATCCCCGCCGACGAGGCCAAGCAATATATCGGCTTGAGACCTGAAAACCGCATGGTGCTTTTCGTGGGGCGGATCGAGCCGTTGAAAGGTATCGATACGTTGATTCAGGCCATGGCCTGCCTGGGTCAACAGGGAATGCGCCGACCCGTTCACCTTGCGATCATTGGCGGCGATGTGGATGTCAGCCCGGAGGACATGTCTGATGAGATGGCGCGCCTGCAAAAATTATGCGATGAATTGTGCATGGGCGGAATGGTGGTCTTCCTCGGCAAGCGCGGACAGGATACCCTGCCATATTATTATTCCGCGGCGGAGGTGGTGGTGATGCCTTCGTTGTATGAAACGTTTGGGATGGTGGCGCTCGAAGCGATGGCTTGCGGAACCCCTGTGATCGCTTCGGAAGTTGGCGGGCTGGGGTATCTCGTTCAAAATGGAATTACCGGCTACACCATTCCCGATAGCGACCCCGAAGCCTTGTGCGAGAAACTTTCGCACCTTTTGGGAAATGCAGATTTGAGAAATGAAATGGGGCGTTCCGCCGCCGACTACGCCGCTGATTATGCCTGGCATAAAATCGCATCCCAGGTCATCGATGTTTATCGGGAGGTTATAAACAATGGCAGGTAAACGTTATTCCCTAGTCTTTACAAAAAACAAAGTATAGCCATCCATCTCCTGCGACCTGACTTCAAAACTATCTTTAAATTTGCTGATCATTTTGGAGAGTTGTTTGTGGCCGTAGGTGCGCGGGTCAAAAGCGGGGTCGAGTTGATACAACGCGTTTCCCATATTTGCAAGCGACGCCCAACCATCCTGCTGCACGGCCATTTCAAAAGCCTGTGTCAGCAGCGGGACTGGGTCGGTTTCATCCTTCTTTTTTGCGCCGCTTTTTTGCGAACTTTGCTGTGCCGTCTGCTTCTTTGCAGTAACAAGATTTTCCGTATACACAAAAACATCGCAGGCATTCACGAATGGCTTTGGCGTTTTCTTTTCGCCGATGCCCATCACGAAAATCCCCGTCTCACGGATGCGCGTTGCCAGCCTGGTGTAATCGCTATCGCTCGAGACGAGACAGAACCCGTCCACCACGCTGGTGTGAAGAATGTCCATCGCGTCGATAATCATGGCGCTGTCGGTTGCGTTTTTGCCGATGGTGTAACGAAATTGTTGAATGGGCTGGAAGGCGTGAAAGTTCAACGTATCCTTCCACGAGTTCATGTTGTTTGTCGTCCAATCGCCATAAATACGGCGGACGGTCACCTGTCCGTGCCGCCCGGCTTCGACAAGCATCTGTGAGAGCAGTCCCGCCTGGGCATTGTCCCCGTCGATCAGCATGGCGATTTTATTGCGTGCCAGGGATTTGATTTGTTCATCTGTCATAACTTCGATTATACCCTCGCGCGCCTCGTTCTCAACGGTGAGCTGATTCTGTTTTCTGATTCATTTCCCCCGCTTTTTCATGCCCAATCACAAGGCCGTATAATATCCCCCATGACCAAACCAATTAAGTCGGGCGATTCACCTGCAAATATTTTATGCAAATCCTGCGGACTGTGCTGCTCCGGGCATTTATTTGCCTGGGTGCGACTCAACGCCCCCGAACTAGACCCCGCTCAATCCCTCGGCTTGAACGTGATTCGAAATGACCCGCGTCAGCGTGGATTCACCCAACCCTGTCCGCTTTGGGATGGAGTTTGTGCGGTGTACACATCCCCGCATTATCCGCGCAGTTGCAAGACGTACAAATGCAACGTGCTGCGTCAGCTGCTCGATGAAGCTATTTCATTGCCCGAAGCGTTATCCGTCATTCAAGAGACTCTGAGTTTGATCCGCGAGATCGAGCCGCTTTTGCCTGCCTCAAAAGCAATCAGCTTTCGCGAGCGGTTGATCACTCACAAAGAGGAATTGGAAGCAGGGGGAAAGGAGCACACAGCGTCCGAGCATGAATTTTTACGCCTGACCGAAGCCCTGTTGACCTGTTATGAAGACCGCTTTGGCGTGGATGATTTTATCGACTACGAAAAGTAACTGAAAAACGATAGGACTGGGATTGTTGCATTTCACCCCTCCCACCACCTTAACACCCGCAGCGCCTTCAACGTATTCCACCTGCTAGGCTGACCCGCTTTTTCCAAATCAAAATATTTTCTTCCAGACATTCCAGTATTCATGGCCCAGCGATCATCGGGCTTTTGTTTCTTTTGTAGAAGTTCAATCGCATCGGACATGCGCTCTTCGCGCGGCGCATTGCAGGCTTGGAAATAATCCAGCGCGCGCAGGAAGTCATACCGCCAGCGGGGAGGGAAGGGCATGGTCGTCATCTTTGCGTCGAAGACCGTGCCCGATCTGTGGGATTTATAAAGATGGTGCGCGAGCAGAAATTCATGTCCACAGGCGCGGACCTGGCTGATTTTCTTTTTCTTTTCAGGATATGTGCAGTGATATTCGTACAAGCCTTCGAGCGCCAAAATGGTCGTGTGAAATGACGAATGCGTTGCGCCTTTGTATGACCTGCAATTCCAGCCGCCATCGGACATTTGCTGGTTGACGACATACGCAGCAACATCGTGAACGCGCTTGTCTGGATAACGAAAATACGCCAGCAGGGCGAGGATCATGCTCGTGACGCAGGTCTCGCTGTATTTCCATGAGTACGAAAAGAAATTGATGCCCCCGTCGGTGTAAAAGCCTTCATCGAGAAATAATTTGCAAGCCCGCTTCGCCTGCGGATTATTTGGTGGCAAACCAAGCAGGCGCAGGGTCAACATGGTGTAGGTGGTGGAGGTCCACTTTGGGGTGTACATTCCGCCGCCCCAGTGTCCATTTGACTCTTGCAAGGCAAGCAGTTGTGCGCCCCAACCTTCCTTTGCAATCTTTCTGCGTTCCACTTCATATTTCGTTGGGGATAAATTCAACAAGTCGCGCTGTACCTGCCAGCGGATGGATGGGTCGCCTTCGAGTAACCAGGAAATGATATCGGGTTTCATTCTTAGAAAAGAATTTTCAGATCGGCGCTTGCAAAATATTTTCGGTAGGCAGATGTCTCATTCAGTATACCTTTTAAAGCAATAAATAATTCCGCCTGCAGGTAGGGATTCTTTTCCTGCTGTTCTTTGGAGAGTGTGACTTCATCGTCTTCGATATTCACAGTCAATTGTCCGCCTGCCGCGAGCCATTCCAGCCCGACCTGGATGGCGCTCTCGCGCCCGGCGGATGCGGAGGCGAGTTCGGAGATGGTCGTCTTTCCGCGGCGCTGGTTAAGAACGAATTTGCACAAGCCTGCCAAATAAGTCAAGAATTCATCGGGCTTTTGCTCAGCGGGAGGCCTGCCAAAAACATATACAATTTTCGGTTTGATAATTTCCAATGCTTTTTTTAATTCGGCAGGGGAGGGCGGGGTTGTATAAATTGTCAGTTCATCGGCCTGTTTCAAATCAAGGCGGGATACTCCAGCAGACCGATCTGGTCCCTCCGCCCAAATGAGCGTGGAGGGCTGAAGATTTAACAGCGACGATTGCAGTCTCAAGTCTCGAATCTCCACTTTCGACTCTCGAACCTCAACAACCTTTTCTTCAACGACGCGGAATTCTTCAAACTGTAACGTAACCTGTTTTTGTCCGCGATAGGTGGAGGCGCGCAGGGAATAGGCAATATCAAATTTGCTCTCAGAAGGGGGAAGTTCTTCGCCTGCGCCGCCCCACCATAAAATGGATTGCGCATTTCCGTTCTCGTCTTCGATGTTCAAACGGAGGTGTTCCTTCGTCTTGCCAATTTCCGCAGCGGACTTGAGCCTGACGTTGCGCGTCGCCAGAGTCAACTGTGGATTGCCGGCGCCGTAAGGCGCGAGCGCTTCCAATGATTCAGCGAGGGAAATGTCAATTTCGGGCAGAGCAAGCCAGGCGTCGATCTGAAGCGTGGGTTCCTCGAAGACGATTTCGCCAAGTTGTTTCTCAATCGCTTTGCCGAGTCCACGGCGGAATTGAGTCAATTTATCTGCATCGAATGACATGCCTGCCGCCATGGGATGACCGCCGAATCCGCGCAGGATTTCTTTTTGCGTGGCGATGGCTTCGGTGATGTGCAGGCCTTCGATGGAACGGGCCGAGCCGCGCATGATGCCATCGTCGGATTCATTCAGGAGAATGGCGGGCTTGTGATAACGCTCCACGAGTTTGTTGGCGACAATGCCCACCACGCCGCCGGGCCAGCCCGGGTGCGCGAGGACGATGGCAGGTTCTTCGAGCAGGTCTGGGTTTGCCTTCAACTGCGCCTCCGCCGCCTGATAGACTTGCGAAGTTAACATGCGCCTTTGCATGTTCAACCCTTCAATTTGTGCGGCCAGTACGCGGGCGCGAGCAGGGTTATCGGTAAGTAGTAATTCAACGGCGGGGTTGGCATCGCCCAGACGACCGAGCGCATTCAAACGCGGCGCAAAGGTGAAGCCGATGGTTTCTTCGGTGAGCGTGTCGAGCGCTGCGCCCGCAAGTTCGGCCATTATTTTTAAACCAAGGCGGTTGGTGTTGCGTAAGGCTTGAATGCCCTTTTGCGCAAGCGAGCGGGTTTCGTTTTTGAGCAAAGCAACGTCAGCGATGAGTCCGAGAGCGACGAGATCGAGTAATTCGATATTCGATATTCGAGAATCGATGTTCGAGTATCGAATATCGAGCAATGCTTCCGCAAGTTTGTAAGCAACTCCAACTCCCGCGAGGTTTTTCAAGGGATGATTTTCAGGCAACAACTTTGGATTGATGATTGCTTTTGCGTTTGGGAGTGTTTCGCCAAGGTCGTGATGGTCGGTGACGACCACGTCCACGCCGCGCGAGTTGGCGTAATCAATGGCTTCGTGCGCGGTGATGCCCGTGTCGCAGGTGAGGATCAAAGTCGCGCCGTTATCGATGATCGGTTTGAGCGTGTCAATGTGAACGCCGTGGCTTTCCTTGCCGCGCACAGGAACGTAGTAAATTACATTTGCATTCAAGGCTTGCAGGGTTTGAACCAGCAGGGCGGTGGAGGTCTGGCCGTCCACGTCGAAATCGCCCCACACGCAGATTTTTTCCCCTTTGCGTATGGCTGCTTTGAGGATGTCAACCGCCTTTTCGATTTCTGGAAATTGCGTGGAGGGATTTTTTTCTGGATGAAGAAACGCCTCGGCATCTTCGGGACGGCTGATCCCGCGTCGGAGGAGAGTCTGCGCGACGAGCGGAGACAGGTTGAGGGCGGAGAAAGAAGCGGGAATTTCTATGGGGTGAGGGTCGAGCCAGCGCGTCATATTAATGATTTTAATCGAGTTTACGTTGTAAAATGCTTGAAAAGGAGATTGCATGAATAAGTTTGCGCTTCCGCTTATTTTGGTGTTGTTGCTTTCATCCTGTAATCTGCCAGATGCAACGCCGTCTGCAATATCGGCATCCCCAATCCCACTCCCTGCCACTCCAACCAAAATCACAGAACCACCATCGCTGGACGCAAATCCATTAGTTTGGTTTGCTCCGTTGCCTCCCCTGCCAATTGTGAATGGACGTCCCTTTACCGGTTCGGATGATTATATAAACCTGTTTGTGCCAGAGGCTCAATGGCAGGTTGCGGCGAGTCGGGTTCAAGTATTCAAGTTGTATGGCGAGTGGGTTGGGTATGCTTCGGAGTCGCAGCTTAAACAAGCGGTTCAAGATGTTCAACACCGCGGCCTTGCCCTGGCGATGGAATTCGGCCCTCTTGATGCGGAAGATTGCGGAGCAGGAATTGAAGGATTCTCAGGGGTGAGTTACGCTGTCAGTGCGGCCAGGCGGATCAAATCTGCAGGCGGGACGTTACACTTGCTGGCAATGGATGAACCCTATTTTTACGGCCATTTCTATGATGGTCCAAACGCATGTAAATGGAGCGCGGAAAAGATTGCGCAGGAGATTGACCAGTTTGCCCAATCCATGAAAGCCGTTTTCCCTGAGATTATCATTGGCGATACAGAGGCGCTTGCAGGTCCAGCGGGAGCGGATGAATACAAAACCTGGATGCGAAAATTCCGTGAGGTCAATGGGTATGATCTGGCTTTCCTACACCTGGATATCGATTGGAGCCGTCCCACCTGGCCGGATGAGGTGATTTCAATCGAGGAATATGGAGACGAGGTCAATGTGCCTGTTGGAATTATTTATGCAGGCAATGCTTTCGATGCAACCGACGAGGCCTGGCTTTCTGCCGCGGGAGAGCGCGTGAAGAAATTGGAGATCGAAAAGAACGGCAGCCCCGACCACGTTCTTTTTCAATCATGGGACGATAAGCCAGATCATGTGCTTCCAGAGGAGGTTGATTTTACTTTCACCAATTTCATCAATGATTATTTTACGGAAAAATCCGCACTAGGCTTTCAGCGTGAAGGCGCGGGCGCAAACCTTGCGCTTGGCAAACCCGTTCGGGTCTCAAGCCTTACGGGCAATCTGGCTGGCCCATTGGCAGTGGATGGCGATTTGGGGACCTTATGGAATTCTGGCGGCGGAGCGACACAGTGGATCGAAATTGATCTCGGCGCAGAATTTAGTGTTCGAGAATTCCGCTTGACGATCAGCCAATATCCCGAAGGCAAAACCATCCATCGCATTTTGGGCAGAAGCGCGAATGGTCAATTCACTATGCTGACTACCTTTGAAGGCATTACTGCGGATGGGCAGGTTCTGGTATTTACACCCGCACAGCCTGTTTCAGGGATTCAATTTGTTCGAGTGGAGACAGTCAGCAGTCCATCCTGGGTGGCGTGGAGAGAGGTTGAGGTAATCGATGCGGGAGAATAAAAAGGCATGCAGGGATGAAGGTTTTAAGCTTGCGTTGAGCTGGGAGCACTCAAAGTTTGTTGGTAAATAGGCTCAAGCCGCCGTCCCTTGCGAAGCACCCTGTGGGCGGCGGCGTTCTGCAGGAAACCCTTCGCCGAGGACGGCGAAGGGAGCAAACTCATCTACAATCTTTTAGTGCACCCGTTGAGTTGTGCATAACTTTTCGTCCTTTTGCCATGTATAATTTTGAAATGGCTGATACTGGTTACTCTGGAACCCCACTTGTAAAGAAACTTGGATTCAATAAATCTCCGCTCAAGGTGTTGACGGTCAATGCACCGAAGGAATATGGTTCGTGGCTGGGTGTATTGCCCGAAGGTGTGACTTTGGCGACCAGGGCAAAACATCCCATTGAAGCCGCGCATGTGTTTACCACCGAGAGCGCTTTCCTGAATGCGTTTCTTTCCAAATTACGGAACGGACTCAAACAGGATGGTTTTGTGTGGGTTTCGTGGCCGAAGAAATCGTCGAAGGTCCCCACAGACATTACGGAAGATACCATCCGTGAGATCGCGCTTCCGCTTGGGTTTGTGGATGTGAAAGTCTGCGCGGTGAGCGAAGTTTGGTCGGGGTTGAAACTGGTGATACAAAAATCGGAAAGAAGGTAATGCCATTGCGGGGAGTGTTTGTTGCGACAAGGCAATCCCCGCAACGAGGAAATTCTTATACGTTGAAACTCATTCTCTTTTTGACCGCCCCAGGCAGGTCGGGCAATTTGCTCCGCTCAACCAGGAAGGTGGTAATCTCTGTCAACTCCTTGAAGATATAATGTTGTCGCAGCGCACCTTCGAGGTAGCCTGCTCCGCTCGTGCCGCCCGTGCCAATCCGCATCCCGATCATGCGGCGCGCCATGAGCATATGCTTGTAACGCCATTGCGAAAGCAATTCATCAACATCGATCAGGGTGGTGAGCAAATCGAATGGAAGTTGAAAAATAGGCAGGTTGCGGTACAGCATAATAAACAACACCGCGCGCATGGCGTGGACCGAAAATTCCCCCAGTCCTTCCTTATAGAAGACGCGCTCCAATTCATCCGACCGTCCCTGCTCCGCATTCGAAAGACTGCTCTGATAAATCTGCTTGTAATCGCTCCAGAATTTTGCCGTTTCATGCTCAAGCGGGTATTGGGATGGATACTTCTCCCAAAGCGACTCGTCGAAAAAAGGAGTCCGCTCCGCCCATCGGATGACCAACTCTTTGAGCGTCGCCTCTTTCTCTACCTGATTAATGGTCCCGTAATCCTGTTGGTTGAATCCACCCGGACGAGTGTTTTTATAATAGCTCGCCTTGTAGCGTTGATCCATTTTCAATCCCAGTTTTGCTTCGATGATTCGGAATTGCAGGCTTTGGAATCCCGAAGACGGCAGGAGCAGGTCTCTGAATTCGAGGAAATCCATCGGCGTCATCGTTTCAAGGATATCCACCTGACGGTTAAGCACCTCCAAAATTTTAACTACCCGCTTCAACTTGTGGACAGCGATGCTCATCTCCCCCGCATTGTCGTTGACATTGTCCGTGGAGAAGATTCCACGCACCACATCCAGCTCGTGGATGATTTGCTTAAACCACAGTTCATATGCCTGATGGATAATGATGAACAGCATTTCATCGGTTTTGCCCGAACTTTTAGGATGCTGACTGCCAAGAATTTTATCGAGTTCAAGATAGTCGGCATAATACAGGGGATTGGTTTCTTCTGTCATAAGTTCCTCACATTGGCGAAAATGGATTTCTTCGCATTGTACTTGGAAATAAAAAACAAGCCGGGATGAAAATCCCAGCTTGAAATTCAACTCTATCCATCTCTGGAAAGATTTTACACAACCATTAGTTCATTGGGAATGTGCTTCACCATCTGGGACCTCGATACCCGGTGTGCCCTCGGCGTCAAAGTAATAATCTGCAGTCGGCGTAGTGGATAGCTTGGCCCAATCAACATTAAATGCGCCTGTTGAGTATGAATACACACCCACTTGTCCGGTGCGCAGTGCCGTGTTGGTTCCGTTCCAAGCTAGTGTACCGTTAATGTAGAATTTTAGCGACGAGCCGACAGCGATTACTTTCAGTGTGTTAAAACCATTTGCGACGATTCCGGCACAGGCGGCAAAACTCTTCAGTGCTGTATACACTCCACTGCTATTAACATAGTACACACCACACGTGCCCGCGTTTGTATACCCAAAATAGTACGACGGTTTCCAATCTTTGACGGGTGTGAGGCTGGTGGGTGTGCCTCTAATAATCAGGCCCACATCGCCACCGCCCACTTTCTTCATTCTCGCTTCGTAGGTCAAATCTCCATAAATGCCGGAGTGTTTTGCCGAGCTTATCTGACTTGCAACGCCATTGGTCTTATAGTAGGCCGAGCTACTCAAAGCCCAGGCTCCATTGACTGCTGCCCAACCAGCAGAGGAACTGTTGAAGGTGGAGTTGAAGTTGCCGGCAATTTTTTGGGTTCGGAAGTTGGCGACCGTGTAATCAGTGTTGTTAAGCGCCAGATAGTTCTTGGCGCTTGCGTTTCCCATGGCGGCGCCATTATAGACCTTGGCAGGGTTCGACCACCATTGCAGGCGGGTGCAGTTGTATCCAAGATCAGAGCATTTATTGTTGTATGCCATCACTGTTCGCCAGCGTTGTGCTGCAGAGCCGCCTGTGTGCACGTAGCCATGACCATAGCTATACGGTGTATTCGTCGGGTCAACATAGGTATCATGGCGTGCACCTTGCAGGTGGCCAAACTCGTGCCCGAAGGAGTAGTAACCGGTCGCGCAGTCATTATCCGTCACTTGGAAAGCAGTCGCAGCGGTGGCCATAATTGTAGAAGCCAGACCGCAGTACGCCCCACCATTTGCCACGATCAAGCCGACCAAATCCGCTGCGTAAGTGTTGCGCAGGCTGTGTATGGAAGTAAAGTATGCATCTCCCGTGCCTCGGAAACGGGTTAAATCCGTACTTATGTTGCCAGTTTCCGTGTAGGAATATTCTTCCACATGAACCAACCTAAGGCGTGATGTGACGCCTGCGTTGGCATAAGAAGTATTAGTCTCAAGTACGGCAAGCGCAATCAAGGCTTTCATTGCGGCAGTGCTGCCGGCTGCGGCGCGGGCATCGTCGGTGTAGGCGATCATGATGTCAATGGTGGCGCCTGAGTCTGCATTAGGGCCAAGATCCCCAGCTGGAATCACATCGCCCGATGGCGTGTATAAAGCCTCCGCATCGGGAGGGTCATCCACAAACTGGGATTGATCGATTTGTGTGACCTTGTATAAACCATATGCCGCAAATTTAACTTCATAAACACCTTCTACAGAGGCTACATGGGCCATGAACACGCCATCTGCCATGACGAGATAGAAATAACCGGCTTTCCCCTTAAGCCGCCCGCTCCATGATGTAGCCCAACGATCCTTTTTGACCACATTCACCTTGCCTGTGTAAGTTGCATCGGAGAAGAGATTCAAGGTAATTTCAGGTAGGCTCTCCTTGCTATAGGCGGCACCACTATCGTCAAAGAGGGCCGCGAAATCCACAGTCACAAAACGCGAGCGGGCAACATGTGCTGGGTCGGCTGGAAAGTCGGCAGGGTTTACATCAGCCG
>JACPVB010000163.1 GCA_016191985.1 Chloroflexota bacterium
GTCCCAAACCGTGACCTGGCGGAACGCATCTCCCGCATGTTGAAGGAAGTGCCGGGCGTGAAGCAATTGGAGGAATTACAGGCGCATCGCTTCGGACCTCACATCGTGGTCAATTTGACGATAGGCATTGACGGCGCTTTGACAGTCCGCGAAGGCGATGGGATCGCCAGCCGCGTGGAGGAAACACTGCTTTATTCCATTCCAAGCATCCGGCGGGTACACGTTCACTATCACCCAGCGGAGGAGGAAAATGCGGATATGACGATTGACGAGATCCTGGAGCAACCAAAAAAACATGTCTCCCCGTATCGGCCTGAGTTTTATGAATAACGTTGGAATGCAGGAGCTTGCTCCTGCAACTCAGGCAGCAAGCTGCCTGACTCCAAAGCTATTTTTTCTTTGCAAGAAACAAGTGCATATTCTTTAGCGTTTGTTTCCATTCCGCTTCAGCATTGAATTTTCTTTGAATTTCCCCGGCGCGTTGGCGCATGATCTCCATCACCCGCTCATCTTCGCCGGCATCCAACCAAAAGCCATGGTCGCTGCTGGCGCAATAATCCAATCTCAGATCGTACAAGCGATATTGAAATTCATCCAACCCATTCCCGCAGTGCGGACAGGGAAAATTCGTCCTGGACTGGAAATGCACCAGTGAGCCTTTGTGCGGATCATTATCAAAAACAACATCTTCCAACTGATCCAGCTCGTGCGAATCCAACCACATCCCCCGGCAATTGGGACAGGATTCCACTTCGATCATACCCTTGTAGTATTTTTTTACCAGGTCAGAATTGCATTTGGGGCAGTTCATTATCATTCAGACAGCACTTCGTGGATTTCCAGCGGGCTTTCACGTCCGCGCAAATGGATCGAGTCAATTAATTTGTGCGGGTAATTTTCGCCAAGCGCCGCGATGGTCTCCGGGCCGGCAACGATCTTGAATGGACGGGCATATTCCTGCATGTGAATTGCCACATTGATCACATCGCCCACTGCATTGAACTCCACCCGCTCCTCCCCGCCGACATATCCAACCATGGCGTTTCCGGTATTAATGGCTACTCCGATCATATTGGAGCGTGATTCATCCAGGGAGCCTGTGGGTTTCATGCGCAGGATCAATTCCCTGCCAGCATCCACAGCCCGTTGCTCTGCATCCTGGATTTTTTCATTCGAGAAAACAGCCATAATGCCGGTGGCAAGGTATTTGATCGTACCGCCCATTTTAAATGTGATCTCAGCTGCGCTCTGATAGAACGAGCTTAAGATTTGAGCAAACCCTCTGAGGCTGTAATGCTCGGTAATGGTAATGGAATTTCCTAGGTTTGAACAAAGCACGGTGATCTTTTCTTCTTTCAGGCCGGGCAGGCGTCCGTTCTTGGAATAATAATCGAGCAGGTTGGCGGCCTCGCTGGGAGCTACAAACCTTAATAACATGCGATGGGTCTGTTCGTGAGATTTCACCAAACCCACCAGGCGCATACGCTGAATCGTGAGGGCCGCCTGATGGCTGATTGCCACCGCAATTTGCAGATCACGCTGGACAAAGGTGCGTGAGGCTGTGTGAGCACGCATCATGCTGATCAACCCGAGCAGTTCATCTCCAGCCATGACCGGCACACAAATGGTGTCAACGCGAATCTCCGCTGATTTATCGCGAATGGCTTTACGGGCAAGCTCGGGATCAAATTGCTGCGGGATCAGACGGTCAAAATCCTGCGCCAAAATCACAGAGCATTCTTCAACGTTCATGTATTGTTTGATGAGTTCCGCTGTTTCCACGAGGGCCGTTGGCAAATCCAGGATTGTATTAAGTTTTTGCGCTATTTCGTAGAGGAGAAGGGCGTGATTATCCACTGACTCCAAGACCAGGGCGCGGGTGAAGCGTTGGGTGTTGCTGGCCGCCGGGCGGACTTCATTCTCATTTTCCAAATGCAGGAGCACCTGCCCAATACGGATGGTATCTTTATTTTTGATCGGAGTTGGGCGTGAGATACGTTCCCGATTTAGATACGTGCCGTTTGTACTTTGAAGATCGGTCAGGGTGAGTGTGTTGGTTTCAGGTATATATTCGACGCAGGCATGGAAGCGGGATGCGGCGCTGTCGTCAATGAGAATCTCATTGGCGGAACCGCGTCCAATACGGGTAATCCCCGGTGGAATGGTTAATCGTCTTTGAGGGGTATTTAATGCTTCAATTACCAGTTGCCACATAAACGTATTATACATTTATTGTCCCGCCCTTTGGAGATTAATTTCATTGAAAAACCATGCGAAGTTCCAGGCGTGTTAATCCGCTACCTTTATTACACCCATAACTAATTCTTCGGCAGAGAACCCGGAGGGATCCAAACCAAGCCATGCCAAAAACTCGGCATTTCCCTTTGGCCCCAATAACGGTGACTTGATTAATCCACGCAGACCAAAGCCTTCGCTCTTTGCGTAACTTAATACATCCAATAAGACCTGTTTATGGATTTCAGGGTCACGGATCACACCATCGCCACGCGAGACATCCTTTTTGCCAGCCTCGAACTGGGGTTTGATGAGGGCAACAACACTACTTTCCACGCTTGCCCTGAGCCCAGTCGAAGGGTTCCGCTTTCCATTATTTTCAAAAGTGGAAAGTGGAAAGTTACTAAACCACTTTTTAATAACCGGCAGCAAAATCTTCAATGAAATAAACGAAGCATCCACAGTGACAAAGTCAACCTTCTCTGGCAATGACTCTACAAAGCGCGCGTTCGTCTCTTCCATCACTACCACACGCTTGTCGTTCCGCAATTTCCAATGCAGGATGCCCTTGCCCACGTCAATGGCATAGACTTTTGCCGCGCCGCGCTGCAACAGGCAATCGGTAAACCCGCCTGTGGAGGAGCCAACGTCCGCGCAAATGTAATCTTTTACGTCAATCGCAAAGGCGTCCAATGCGCCTTCCAGTTTTTCGCCGCCGCGAGAGACGAAGCGTGGACCGGAATCAACTGTCAGCGTGGCATCTGCTTGAACCGAGGTGGCAGGCTTGAGCGCGACCTGATCGTTGATCCGCACCTGCCCGGCCATAATTAGGGCTTGCGCTTTTGCGCGCGAGTCGGCCAGTCCGCGGTCCACGAGCAAAATATCCAAACGAGTTTTGGGCATGAAAATATTGTATCAGGTAAAATAGGCGCATGTTAACCGCGTTGATAAAAACCATGCGCCCGCGGCAATGGACGAAAAATGTGTTCATCTTTGCCGCGCTTGTTTTTGACAAGCAACTTTTTAACGCCGATTCATTTTTGCGAACCCTCGCGGGTTTCGCATTATTTTGCCTGATCTCCTCCAGCGTGTATATCTTCAACGACCTCGCCGATGTGGAGGCGGACCGCCAGCACCCCGAAAAGAAAAATCGTCCCATCGCTTCGGGCAAACTTCCTGTCAGCGCCGCATGGATTGCGGGTATTGCGCTTGTAACCCTGACCTTCGCGCTTGCATATTTCCTTGCGCCCGGTTTTGAATTTGTGGTGGTGTCTTATTTTCTGATCAACATGGCGTATTCGAAATGGTTGAAACACATTCCGATCCTGGATGTGCTCATCATTGCGGCGGGCTTTGTATTGCGCGTGCATGCAGGCGTCACCTTGATTGCGGTGGAACGCTTCTCGCCCTGGCTGTATGTGGTGATGACTCTGCTTTCGCTCTTCCTCGGTTTTGGAAAACGCCGCGCTGAAATTGCATTGCTCGCGCATGGCGCAGGCTCGCACCGCAAAGTGCTGGACGGGTACACCCTGCCCCTGCTCGACCAATACATCATGATCGTTTCGGCCACCACCATTGTGGCGTATTCGCTTTACACATTCTCCGCGCCCAACGTGCCCGAAAACCACAGTATGATGCTCACTATCCCGTTCGTGATGTACACCATTTTCCGTTACATGTACCTCATTCAAGTGGAGCAGGCAGGCGGCGCGCCCGAAGATATTTTATTGTCTGACCGCCCGTTTCAAATTGCAATGATCCTTTGGGGGGCAGCCGTTCTGGCGATCTTCTACTTCTCGTGAAAGCATCCGCGCCCGGCAAAATCATCCTCTTCGGCGAACATGCGGTGGTGTACAGCCGTCCCGCGCTGGCCGTTCCCGTTACACAAGTTCATGTGGATGTGGAAGTTTTGGATTCACCCCGCGCAGGGATTTGGATCCACGCCCCGGTTATTAACCTGCACGCCGAACTTTCTTCGCTTCCTTCCGACCATCCAATTGCTTCGGTTATTCTGAAAGTGTTCCAACTCTTTGGCATTTCCCCAATCCCGAATCTTGAATTAAATATTTCTTCCACGATTCCTGTCGCTTCCGGGCTTGGTTCCGGTGCAGCGGTATCAGTGGCGTTAATCCGCGCTCTTTCTGCTTTCCTCTTTCATCCCATCACCAATGAACAGGTCAACGAACTTGTCTTTGAGATCGAAAAATATCACCATGGCACGCCTTCAGGCATAGACAACACCGTCATCACCTACAACATGCCCGTGTACTTCATCAAAGGCCAGCCCATCGAGACTTTCAAAACAGGCAAGCCCTTCACCATCGTCATTGGCGACACCGGCGTCCCCGCGCTCACGAAAGAATCCGTTGGCGATGTCCGTCTTTTATGGCTGCGAAACACAACCTATTTTGAAAATATCTTCAACGAAATTTCGCAAATCTCTTTAATTGCGCGCCGCTCCATTGAAAGCGGACGGCCCGAACTGCTCGGCGAATTGATGGATCACAACCA
>JACPVB010000164.1 GCA_016191985.1 Chloroflexota bacterium
AGCGCGGGCGGCGTAAAGGACATCCTTTCGCATCTTTCGGACTTGAAACTGCCCCTGCTGGCAGGCATTGGATTTGGCTGTTACTTTGTCCTCATGCACGAAGCCACGAGCGCGGGCGGGACCATCTGGCCCATGGTTTTTTCGCGTGCAGGCGGCATCATTCTCATCACCTCATATCTGTTCATTACACGCTCCACCTGGAAGATCGAGCTTTCATCCCTGCCCATTATTTCGGTCAATGGCATTTTGGATTTGGGCGGTAATTTATTCTTCATCCTTGCAGGTCAGGCGGGCAGGTTGGATGTGGCATCCGTGCTCAGTTCGCTCTTTCCCGGCGCAACCGTCGTGCTCGCGTGGATATTCCTCAAGGAACGCCTCAACCGCAACCAGTGGATCGGCATCGCCTCTGCATTGATCGCCATCGTGTTGATGACTTTGTAGGAAAAAATCGGAATTCCAAAATTCTGTGGTAAACTCTGTCCGCTCTCGTTAGGGAGTGAACGTTTTGGGAATTTGTTTTGATCATTCCGAATGATCGCCCCAGTGTTCTTTGCTGGGGCATTTTGTTGGGCGGGTCCGCTTGCAAAAGCGCACCTTGATTGGCAAGAACGCAGTTAGTCGGAGTCATCGAAACATCCCGTATATATATGTCGTTGCGAGGGCGCCAGCCCGAAGCAACCCCGCAACTTGGTGGAGATTGCTTCGGCAAAAACCGCCTCGCAATGACATGAAAAAGGATCAAGATGACAACCGACTTTTCTTCTTTAAACCTCCGTGACGAGATCACGAAGGCCATTACCGACCTCGGCTATTCCGAGCCGACGCCTATTCAGGCAGGCATGATCCCCCTCATGCTCACCGGCGTGGATGTGATCGGCCAGGCTCAAACAGGCACAGGCAAAACCGCTGCCTTCGCCCTCCCCATTCTTCATAATTTTCAACGTCAGAAAAATCCGCAGGCCCTGGTGCTTGCGCCCACGCGCGAACTTGCGCTGCAAGTTGCCGACTCGATGATTGAGTATGGCAAGCATCTCAACGTGCGCGTGCTCGCCGTCTATGGCGGCCAGCCCTACAGTCCGCAGATCAACAGTCTCAAACGCGGTGTGGATATTGTTGTGGGCACGCCCGGCCGTTTGAACGATCTGCTCGAGCGTGGCGTCCTCGTCTTAAACGAGATCAAGACCGTCGTCCTGGATGAAGCGGATGAAATGCTCAACATGGGATTCATCGAAGAGGTCGAAAAAATCCTTGCGATGACTCCTCCCGAGCGTCAGACTTCCCTCTTTAGCGCCACCATGCCCGCGCGGATTCGCACCCTCGCAAACCGCTTCATGCGCGACCCTCAATCTGTTACTGTTAAAAGAAGCACTCTCACCACCCCGCACATTGAACAACGCTATTACCTCGTCCACGACAATGACAAGATCAACGCTCTCACACGCCTCTTCGAGATCGAACCGATTCACAGCGCATTGATCTTCGCCCGCACCCGCGCAGAAACGGGGCAGCTCGCCAATGAATTGGTCATCCGCGGCATCCCCGCCGAAGCCATTCATGGCGACCTGGACCAGAACGCCCGCGAACGTGTGCTTGGACGTTTCCGCGCCAATCAACTCAAAGTGTTGGTCGCCACCGATGTGGCCGCGCGCGGTTTGGACATCGATGATATTTCGCACGTCTTCAATTTCCATTTACCCGATGATGCCGAAGTGTACGTCCACCGTATTGGGCGCACAGGCCGCGCAGGCAAGGCAGGTATTGCCATTAGTTTAATTTCTCCACGTGAAAAGCGCCGCATGCGTGAGGTGGAAGCGCTGACAAAACAAGTGGTTACAAAAATGGAACTGCCCACGCCAGCGGATATTATCAAACATCGCGAATCTCAAACGGTTGAAAATTTAAAAATCTGGCTTGGCCGCGGGCGCTTCAAGCGTGAACTTGAAATGGTGCAGGAATTGATCGAAGCAGGCCATGATGTGGTGAACATCGCCGCCGCCGCCATCAAGATTGCCCGCGCCGATGAAAAGCAAAGGCCCATCGCGGAAGTTTCCGATGTGAAAGCTGATTTCTCGCGCAGGACTGAACGTGAGTTTGGACGCGGCGCTCCGAAGGGGAGCAGGCGTGGTGAATCTGCTGGTAAGCGTGATTTTGGAACAGGTAAACGCGAGTTTGGAAAATCCCGCCGCGATGCGCACGAAGAAGGCATGGTGCGTTTGAAGATCAACAAAGGCAAGGCCCACAGCATTCGCCCAAATGACATTGTGGGACAGATTGCCTTCCATGCCAACATCCCCGGCTATACCATCGGCAAGATCCGCATCGAAGACAGGATCACCTTTGTGGATATTCCCGAGGATTCTGTCGACCAGGTCATCAAGCATAGCGGCAACTACAAGATCGGCAAGGAAAAGTTCAGCGTGGTGAAGGCATAATTTCAGCCTGAATTTTCATTGACGCCACCCAAGCCCCGTGATAAAGTTGTGGCCTACACGGATACCAGTAAGTTCGCTTTGGAAGTATAACCATCGGCTCATGGGTAAAAGTCCATGAGCCGATTTTTTTGTATGTTCTGGCGAAAGAACCGGGTCCTCCAAATTTTTTCATTTGCCATAGGAGGCAAACATGTCAGAACGTATTATCGGAACAGTCAAATGGTTCAACGGAAGCAAGGGCTACGGCTTTCTTGCTCGTGAAGGCGGCGCGGATGTTTTCGTGCACTTCTCCGCGATCCAGGGCGACGGTTTCAAAAACCTTGAAGAAGGTCAGAAAGTTGAATTCACCGTTGAGAAAGGCCCCAAGGGTCCGCAGGCTACCAACGTAGTCGTCGTCAGCTAATTCACTCTGAATACGAAACACTCCCTGGGATGAAAATCTCGGGGAGTGTTTGATTCATGGACGGGGATGCCAGCTTTCCATTTGAATCGAACCCATTTTGCCTTCACTTCCCCTTTGCGAGTTGACGGATTCTTTGTTGTTGCCTGATAATGATGGCAACCAGTGCAATGGTTAAGATCGGCCAGATGATGACGAAGATCCAAACGTTGATCTCTTTATAGGTAATGCCGAACAGGTTTGCCCAGTAAATCAATACCGCCACACACCAATCGAAAATTTGATTCATCATTTGCTTCCTCCTTGATGTTTTTGGGATGAAATTTGAACTGGTCGGATTGTAAGGATGAGAGACTTTCAAAATCTCTCACTGAACTCTCCTGCTTCAAAAGCAAAGATACAAACAGCCATGTCAAACAATATCAAAACGGTCTGGTCTTCCGAAGATGGGGACTTGCGGAAGAAAAACGAATCCTCTGCCAGCATCACTTCCCTGCCGCCCCAACAGCAGACGGCTTACCTGCACCGTGAGTCGGGCGGGCGTGGCGGGAAGGTGGTGTCGGTCGTGAAGAACCTCATCCTCACCGAAGAGGATATGAAAACCCTCGCCAAAAAACTCAAGCAGGAATGCGGCAGCGGGGGAACGATCAAGGATGGAATGATCGAAATTCAAGGGGAACACCGTGAAAGAATCGCGGAGGTTTTGAAGAAGTTGGGGTACAAGGTCAAGATCGCTGGTGGATAACTTTTATTCTTTTGTAACAGGCAAGCCCGAAGATTCAAGTCCCCATTCGCTCCATGAGCCGTCGTACACGGAAATATTTTTATATCCCGCCAGTTCGGCGGCGAGGGCATCCACACAGGCGGTGACGCCGGAGCCGCAGCTAAAGATTAAATTTTTATCTGTGCCGATGGTTTTGGCAAAAATGGATTTCAATGATTCAGGTGGGAGCATGAAGCCATTCACGACCAGGTCCGCGAAGGGAAGGTTGATGGAATTTGGCATGTGCCCAGACCGGAGTCCTGCGCGCGGTTCAGGCTCGGTTCCTTTGAAGCGACCTTCGGAGCGGGCATCCAGTACGGCGAAGGCGGGATTGGTCAATGCTTCAAGCACGTGTACGGAATCGCAGAACATGCCCTCTTGCGGCCGCGAGACAAAATCTCCGCGAGTTTGGGCGGCGGTTTCTGGTTGATCTCCACATGGAA
>JACPVB010000182.1 GCA_016191985.1 Chloroflexota bacterium
GCCTGTGCGCTCGTCTAATTTTGCAACCGATTCGGGCAGCAGGCGGTCAAACGCGGCGGCAAAAATGACGCGCGTAGAGGACAGAAATACGGTTCCACCCCAGCCAAACCACCACAGGCTCATCAATGCAACGACGAGGAATTGTACAAGCTTATTCGTGGTGAGGAATGCAGCCAGCAAAGCGGGATACGGCCAGACGGGAAGCGCGGGCGCGACATCCGTGTAGCCCCAGACGTAATTCCACCATGCGCCGCCAGCCTGCACGTAAAAATCCCAGCCAATGGTCTTGCGGATGGCAAACAGCAGGATAATCCCAAGCAGGGTTGTGATTCCAAGCGCCCAGCCCATCCCAGAGACGTTGCGTTTGAAATCGGTAGCGCCGCGTACTTCACCGTACAGGGTCGCGCCCCAATTCGGCCATAAGTTAAAGAAGACCATGTAGGGGATTACAAGGAAAACCACGGCCAATGAACCACCGCTGAAAGGCGTGATCGCTCCTGCGTCCGTTCCCATGGTGACTGTGGCATCGTACACGCCGGGGGCTGCTCCAAACATGGAAGTTGCGTTTGTTTCTAAACCCGTTTTGAAGGCTTCGGGAGAACCGGTCAACAGCAGGATGACGACGATGAGCAGACCCAACATACCACCATAGAATGAAAACTTCTGGATGCGGGCATAGACTTTCATACCAAGCATGATGAAAACACTGACGATGGCAAGCGTGATGATCGAAGCCGTGAATGACCCAGTCTGCGTGCCGGCGAACCACAGGGCAAGGTCTTTTGCGCCAAATACACCAAGCAGCGGCACCAGCACAATATGACGGAACATGTCACCGTAGAGCGGGACCCACAGCCACAAAATGAACCACCAGCCTGTAACTGCAAGGATGAAGCCCACCGCCCCACCCAGAATGCGGCTCTGCCACACATAATCGCCGCCCGAACGGGGCATGACGGCGATCAGTGCGGCATATACAACGACTTCAAAGAAAATGAAAATTGCGCTGATGATCAACGCATTCACCATGCCGCCCTCGAAGTAGTACATCTGGCTAAAGCTGTACAAGCCGAGGGTGATCAGGTTGATGGAAAACAACGCGTAAATGAACGCGTCCATGACCGACCACGAGCGTACCAGGCCGGTCGCCTTACGGACAAACAAATTGGTCATGACATTCTCCTCTTCAAAGTTGAATCGTGCCGCGAAATTTATTTCGCACATCGCAAAATGAATTTTGCGGTACGGGTTAACCTGTCGTCAAAACGTAATCTTCAACTTTATTCTTTCCAAGCCGCACAATTGTGCCAAGCAACGTTCCCTGCTCATACATGGAGCCGGGATTAATACAAAGTGTTTTTCCAATGCGTGAAACGCCGCGTCCTTCGTGGATGTGACCATGCAGGCCGAGCAAAGGCTGCACCTCTTCGATGGACTGCCGCAGAGCCGTCGACCCGACAGGTTTCAACGCCTGCCCAGCCATCTTCGGGCGCAGGTTTTCATCCAACTCCGCCGCTTCATCGAGATTGGATTTAAACGGCGGCACATGGATATTGAAAATGGCATTGTGCGGATTCTTCAACTGCGAAGTCATCGCTTCATACCTGACCTTGAGCTGGTCCTCGTCTTCTTCACGGTGCGTGTCCCAGGGAGTTCGGTTGCTCCAGCCTGAGGCAATCATCTCGTGGCCGCTCTTGAGGGTAGTCACCTGCCCCTCGGCCAGAATCACGCTTCGGCTCGCACGAACGACCTCATCCACTTCATCCATATCATCGTTGCCCGGGCAGCAATATAACTTCATATCTGTGCCATTCAGTTTTTTATCCGCCAGATCCATCCATTGCTGGACAACCTTGAGAACTTCAGCAAGAAAAATTTCGCTGACGCGGTCAGGGTTTTTTTCCAATTCTGCAATTTCGTCTGGGTCCGTCAGGTATGGGTAATAGCCGCGGCTGCGGACACGCTTGACCATATCCTGCAATTCTTCTTCGTTTGTTGTATCAAATACCTGCTCCAGTAAAGTGATGCGATAATTTTTTCCGCCCTGGTGCACAAATGGGACAACCGCCTTCCCCGTCATATCGCCGCCGAGGATCAACTGATCCGCGCCGTAGAACTTGCCCGCATTCAAAAACTTGCTCCAACAAATATCCGACCCGTGAATGTCTGTAGCAAAAAAAATTGTAGTCACATGCAAATCCTTTGGCAATGGGATGGCTTGCAGAGGTGGTGCGGTAAAGATTAATGAATTATACCCCTCGAAAAACAGATTGCAACTACTTTTCTTAATGGTTCTCTGGAATTTGCCGTGAAGTGTCTCCTCCCTTCCGTGGCAGAAAACATCTTGAGCGAAGCGCCGTGTCAGATACAGACATGTATTCCCTGCATCGCCAAAATCCAGCGACACAAGGAATACAAGTTAACAGCTATAACTACATCCTGCCAGCGGTGGACCGAGGTCAACCAACTGGCTCGAAAACGCTTTTCAGTACTTTGCCGGTCAATTTACCGTTCGTGTTCAGGGCCAGGTCACTTAACGAAACGATACCAACCAGGCGGCTGTCTTGACGGCTCAGGATCACCAGTCGCCGAATTTGATTATCGTGCATCGTGCGGGCGGCTTCGTCGACCCCCTCATCGTCAAAACAGCAAATCGCAGGGGAGGTTGCCAGTTCCCGTCCCAACATCGAGTTCGGGTCTGTCCCTTCAGCGATGGCGCGCACGATAATATCGCGGTCGCTTATTACGCCTATCAACTGGTCGCCGTCAAAGACCGGCAGAAAGCCTATGTTCAAGTCCCGCATTTTCCTGGCTGCGGTCTGCAGGGTGTCATTCACTCGAATGACCTCCACGTCGTTTGTCATAATCTCTTTGAGTTTCATGCTGTGCTCCTTTCAGCTACTAAACGATCTTCAAAATCGTGAATGCCAAATTCGCTGGCGCAGTGGGCGCAACAAAAGTACGCGCCTTCAGCTTCCATGCCATGTCCGATGATTTGGCAGCCGCAATGGGTGCATCGCGGCGCCAGGGCATGGATGGCGCATTCGAAACAGTCGAATACATGGGTCTCACCGTTCAAATGCACCTCAAAACATTTGTCGTATTCGTTTCCGCATACTTCACATGCGGCATTCTCTTTTCCACCAAAAAGGTTCGTAATCATATCTTTTGCGGTTTGCATATACACCTCGATTTAATTTAACTATTTATTATCGTTCAACGACAGTGAGCTTCACCTCACACGGCAATTGAAACGTCTTCCAACTCTTCGACCGAATCCCTTTTCACGCGAAGGTGAACTTCGTCTTCTCCCATTGTCATCACCCACTTGACCGGGACGAGCTTTGCTTCCTTAACGAACATGCCGCGGGAAACAAGCAGGTGTGTGATCTGGTCTATGGAAGTGTCGGCAAAAACGCGTTCCACATTGCCAACGTGCTCCCCTTCGGAAGAAACGACTTTGGCTCCTTCTTTCATTGCGACTGTCCCTTCCGGGATATTCTGTTCGATTTGGGTGATGAACTGGTCGCCAGGAGGCGGCACAAACGCAGGAGAGACGCCCGGAATCCCATAATTTACCGGCTGTGGCGTGTTCATGGATTGAGACGGCTCCTCATCTGGTTTTTCAGCAACCACGCGCCTTTCCTCGAAAGGCGGGAAAGAGTCCAACTCTCCCGCTTCACCACGGAGTACGATTTGATCTTCAGTTGTCTCCGCAACCAAAGTGATCGGGACAACCTTATCTTCCTTGTTGAAGAGAGCGCTTTTGTGAACCACAATATTGGTAATCACCTTGGTCACAGGGTTCAGCACAACCCGGTCAATGCGCCCAATCGATTGGCCGTTTGCTGCAATGACATTGGCTTTCTTTTGAAGTTGCATCTTTTTTTCCATTGTGATACTCCTTTCTTTGCGCAAGGGACTCGCCCCGCAGGATCGCGGGAAACAAATCAATACCTCGCATTGGTAGCGGCTTACTCATCGCCTAAGGGCGCTGCGTTACTGACCATGGATCTGCGAGACGCAGCAATTCCAGTTTGTTCCTAATGATGGTTTTTCCCTTGTTCTCCATTGTGACCCTCCTTGTATCATTGTAAAGTGCAGCCCCTAAATGCGATATTAAATACCGATTAAATCGGGTTAAGAGGTTTACATTATGAGTGCACGTTGAGAAACAAAGCGACCTGTCTGGGTTTGAATTCGCATATATCAGTTATTTGTTTAAAAAAAATCGCCCGTCTCACGACGGGCTTTCCAAGGAGGAAGAACGTGAAAGAGCGTTACTTTTCCACTTCAAACGAATTCATCAGGAGGTATTTCATATATTCGGCGCGTTCCTGCTGCTGAAACAGCGCCGCAGCGGCCAGTTCAATGACCACAAAAATCATGTACATCAGCCGCACTAAATGCCTTCTTCCAAATTGATTTGATGTCCGCAGTATAAACGGCAGGGGTTAAGCCTGGGTTGTGAGGCGGTTAAGAATGGATTAACTTTTCGCACATCAATAACACTTCAAATCGCGTTTATTCCACTTTCAAACTGCACTTGATTATTATCCTCAAAATTGTATAATGTTGTCAGTCTTTATTCGCTTATCAAAAAGGAGAATACTATGGAAATAAAAGTATCCACTGAAAACGGGCGCGTCCCGGTTACGGTCATTCACATAGACGGCAACCTTGATTCGGCCAGCAGCCATTCGTTCCAGGCAAAAGTTGACGAGCTTATCAAAAATGGAACACGCTACATCCTTGTCGATTTGGTCCATACACCGTACGTGAGCAGCGCGGGTTTCCGTGTCCTTAATAAAATATTTAAGGATCTAAACGCCATCCATCCGGACGCCAACCTAAGCGACGAAGAAATGAAGAAAGGCGTCAGTGATGGCTCTTATAAATCCCCCTATTTAAAATTATTAAACCTTTCCAACGACACAAAAGCGGTTTTTACAACCACCGGCTTTGATATGTACCTTGAATTCTATGACGACATGAAAACAGCCATCGCGTCTTTTTAAATTGCGATAATAAGATTAAGATAATGAAAGGCGGGGCATCCAATGGATGCCCCGCCTTTCATTTTATTTTCAGGCTAACCGCTAACCAACCGGTTCAAAACGCTTTGCAAGGTTTCGGCTGGCATTTCATTTTTGCGAGTTATCATCTCTTTGAGTTTCATGCCCGGCTTTCTTCAGTTTCCAGACGTTCCTCCATGCCGTGACCGCCATGCTGGTTCGCGCAGTGCGTACAACAATAGAAGAGGTTATCAGCTTCGAATCCATGTCCGAGAATACGGCAGCCGCAATGGGCGCAGACCGGTGCGAGCGCATGTATAGCGCACTCGAAACTGTCAAATAGGTGCGTCTCACTGCCCATTCGCACCTCGAAGCATTTATCATATTGGTTACCACAGACTTCGCAGGTTGCCTGATGCCCCTTGGCCCCAAACAGGTTCGTAATCCTATCTTTTGCTGTATTCATCGGTGTCTCTTTCTTATTTCTTGTGTCGAGCAGCTTGTGCCCTCTTAATATTCTCGCGCCGCGCCCGCTGTTGGGCAGGGGTTGGCTTGAGGCGCTCGGGGATATTCGGTTGCGGTTTGGCTTTGAAGCGGTCACCCACCACACGAACGGGCTGAGTGCCTAATTTTTCGATTACAGCTTTGGCATCTCTGGTATCCGGGATGAGCTTGCCGTTCTGGACATGGGCGTCTTTTTTACCGATCAACCACTTGACCGTTGACCAGGTACCCGTTGAACGTTTGCCAGCCACTCTTTGAATGTGCCCACGCTTACCGACATCCTGCGTGCGGAAGTCGGTAAAGTCTGCCCCCGCACGGACTTCCACATGATAGTATTCGCCCTCACCGCTGCTGCCGGGTTTCTTGCGCGTACGGCTGGTTGCTTGACGTTGTTTCACAGTAGTCATGAGAACCTCCTAGCTGGCGATGGAAGCCTCAGCTAATTCTTCGACCGAGGCTTTTTTCACTCGAAGGATCACCTTTTCCTTCCCCATTCTCATCACCCAATTGATCGGGATGAGTTTCATTTCCTTCACGAGCAACCCGTTGGAAATGAGCAGGTGCGTGACTTGATCCACCGAGGGGTCGGCAAGGACGCGTTCCACGTTCCCGACGTGTTTCCCTTCGACGGTGATGACCTTGGCGCCTTCCTTCATGGCCACCGTCCCTTCCGGGATATTTTGCTTGACCTGGGTAATCAGCTGCTTGCCGGGGGCTGGCCGCGCTACCGACATACCAAGATCGGGAGATCCAAAGTTTGCAGATGGCGATTTCTCCGAGACGGGCAACTCGTCCGCGTACTCATTCGCATCAACAAGATATTTCTCTTCAAAGGTGGGAAAAGACTCCTGATCTCCAGCTTCATCGCGCAATAACACCTGGCTCTCAGTGGTTTCGGCAATCAAGTCAATGGGTATAACTTTTTCATCCTGGCTGAACAGAGCGCCTACACGAACCACAATGTCAGTGAGCACTTTGGTATCAGGATTCACCACCACTCGCTTTAGTGATCCCACCTGTTGGCCGTTCGCAGCCAGGACAGTTGCATTCTTTTGAAATTGAATCTTTGTATTCATTGTCATACTCCTTTTCTTGCGGTAGGTATGAAGCGCTGATCTGTATTTTTACCGATATGGGAGAGGCTTTGTCGTTGGGGTTCATTGATAAATATTCTGGTTGACTGCCCGACACCCTCCTCAAACAGTTGTCACAGGCACTTCATTTTATGTTGACCAGGCGACGAATCAATTTACTGAAGTTGAACGAACTTCAATATTGCCTGTCGCCCAAGTGGCCTTTGCACAAGCCCCTTTTTCCAAAGACCACACGAACTTTTATTGCTTTTTCATTATAGAGTTTTAGGGAGGCAATCCCTCACTTGATCACCCGCTCTAAAGAATCTCTAATCCATATATGGGCATGGAAAGCTTTTCCTAACTGTAACGCCCATATATGCCGCCAGTACCGCAGTCCTATTAGCGCGGTTAAGGATCAAGAAGGACCCTGATAAACGAATGTACCTACGATGAAACGACTCAACTCAGGCCTCCGAAATACGGCAATAAATGCGGATTCCCACTTACTTTACCAATGCACAGGCAAAATATGCCAGATCACCATTCCAGCAGACTCCCACAAAATATTACTGGCATTAACAAGAACGGACATAAGATCACGTCCGCTCTTGTTTTATTTGGGATTTCATGACATTTGTTACACAAAGGAAAATCATTTGGTTGTAAAATTAGCAAAATGGTAAATTAAAATTCCATATTGGATGAAAGAAGAGCAGGGAGTACACCATGAAAGTCTTCCTCAGTTCCACCTACATTGACCTGATCGAACATCGCAAAGCCGCGCATGATGAAACGAAAACCATCCACGAATAAGACCACGAATGCTCGAATAGCGAGCCATCCATTCGTGCATTCGTGAAAAATTCGTGGACGGTACGCCTCAAAACACCCTCACAGGAAACAGCCATGAAAAGACTTGTGCCATTACTTTTCGCATTTGTCGGACTTGCGTTAGTCATCGCCGCGTTTGTCGTCTGGTTTGAACCACCTACCGAAGGCGGAGTATTCGCCACAGCAGGAGCAATCATTTCATTTCTTCTTGGCGCAGGCGCAAGCATCAAAGGCTGGAAAGATTTATTCAAGAAAGATGATGCGCCTGCCAACACGCAAACTCAAGCACAAGATCAAAGTCAAATGCAGAGTCAAGTCATTCATGTTCATAACTACCCGCCCGATTACCAATCTCCTGTTACTAATCACCAATTACTAAAAAGCTCTTTACCCCAACAACCTTACTTCTTCGGACGTGTCAAAGAACTTGCCACGATTGCGGATGCAATCTCCCCCGAATCCCGCACCTGGGGCGCACTGATTGACGGACCTGGCGGCATCGGCAAGACCGCGCTGGCCATCAAAGCCGCACACGACGCGCCCGCGGAACTCTTCGAGCGCAAGATTTTCATCACCGCCAAAGTGCGCGAACTGACCGCCGAAGGCGAAGCAAAACTGACCGATTTCACCCGCCCGACCTACCTCGCCATGCTGGACGAACTGGGCAAGGAATTGGGCGCAGACGGTCTCGAAAAACTCGCGCCCGACGAGCGCCCCAACGAACTGCGCCTCGCGCTGGCGGGCAAAAAGGCGCTGATCATCTTCGACAACTTGGAAACCCTGCCCGAAGAAGAACGCACGCGTCTGTTCCAATTCCTCTCGCGCCTGCCCACGGGCAACAAAGCCATCGTCACCTCCCGCCGCCGCACCGACGTGGACGCGCGCATCGTGCGCCTCGACCGCCTCGCCCGCGACGAAGCTATGCAGTTGATTGAGGAACTTGCCAAAAAATATCCTCGCTTGGGACGCGCCACACCAAAAGAGTATGAAGAACTTTACGGCATCACACAGGGCAATCCTCTCTTCATTCGCTGGATTGCAGGGCAATTAGGTCGGGAAGGTTCTCATCTCCGCACCATTGAAGAAGCTGTCACCTTCATTGACAAAGCCCCCAAAGGCAACGACCCGCTCGAATACATCTTCGGCGACCTGCTGGAGACCTTCACCGCCGACGAGACGAAAGTCC
>JACPVB010000025.1 GCA_016191985.1 Chloroflexota bacterium
CTGATGTTTCAAATCCACGAAGGCCGCGATATTGTATTGGTAGACCAGCGCGGGACGGGTAAATCGAATCCATTGCGCTGTCTTGATCCTGAAGATGAATCACTGACTGACGAACAGGTGCTTGCGAAACTTAAATCCTGCCCTGAAACGTTGGACGCCGATTTGCGTTTTTACACTACCGAAATCGCCATGACCGATTTGGATGAAGTACGTTCTGCGTTGGGATATGAGACCATCAACATTTATGGCGGTTCTTACGGAACCCGCGCCGCGTTAACCTATCTGCGCATGTTCCCGCAGCATGTCCGCACGGTCACGCTTGATGCAGTTGTAGACCCTGATTTTGTCATATTCATGGATGCGGCGGGGGATGGTCAGGCTGCGCTCGATAAATTCTTCTCGCGTTGTGAAGCAGACGAAGCTTGCAAAACAACATTTCCCAAATTGAGAAGCGAGTTCAATGACCTGCTTGCCCGTTTGGAAGAGTCCCCGGTAGAAATTACCATCCCGCACCCGCTGACCAACAAACCGCTCGAACTGACCGTGACGCGTCAGATGATTACCAACATGGTCTTCAATACGCTTTATGTGCCAGACCTGGTTGCCACTCTGCCGTTATCCATCCATGTGGCGTATGCGGATGAAGATTATGTCCCGTTGATTTCGCAGGCGTTTCTTGTGAATGCGGGTTTGTATGATGGCATGTTTTACGCTGTCACCTGTACTGAGGATGCGCCGCTCATTTCCGCTGATGAAGCGGCTAAACGAAGTGGGCAAAGCGTCTTTGGAGATCGCACGGTTGACTTTTCTTCGGTCTGTGCCGAATGGCAAAAAGGGAAGGTCTCGCCGAAGTTCCGTGAGCCTGTTATTTCGGATGTCCCTGTGTTGATTTTCTCTGGCGAAGCAGATCCCATCACCCCGCCCTGGCATGTGGAGAATATGGCTGAAAGCCTCACCAACGAAATTCACCTCGTCTTTTCCGGTATGGGGCATGGCAATCTTTCCAGCCGATGCAGTACCAGACTGTTCAAAGACTTTATTGAGAATGCTTCGGTTGCGGGATTGGATACTGCCTGTGTGAAGGAAATCCAGCCGCCGCCGTTCTTTGTTGATTTCAGTGGACCACGTCCATAGGGAACAAACATGATTCATGTACAAGGACTTTCGAAATCTTTTGGCAAAGTAAAAGCCGTTCAGAACGTTTCCTTTTTCGCATCGGATGGACAGATCACGGGCTTGCTTGGTCCCAACGGCGCGGGGAAAAGTACCACGTTGCGGATGCTCTACACCCTGCTCAAGCCCGAAAGCGGGACGGCGCAAGTGGATGGATTCGATGTGCGGCAATCTCCGCTCGAAGTCCAGAGCCGAATCGGGGTCCTGGCAGATGCGCGTGGGTTGTATCCACGCCTGACGAGCCGTGAGAATATCCGTTACTATGGGCGCTTGCATGGTTTGAGAGGGGAGGCGCTTGAAGAGCAAATCAACTCGCTGATGCTGTTGCTCGATATGCAGTCCATTGCAGACCGCAAGACCGAAGGATTTTCAACAGGTGAAAAACTCAAAGTTGCCATTGCCCGCACATTGGTACACAACCCTAAAAATGTTTTACTCGATGAACCTACGAACGGCCTGGATGTGATGAGCACGCGGGCAATGCGTCAATTCATCCTGCGGCTGCGCGATGAGGGTAAATGCGTATTGTTCACGAGTCACATCATGCAGGAGGTTGCGGCGCTGTGTGACCAGATCATCATCATTTCACGCGGAGAGGTGTCTGCCAACGGCACTCCCGATGACTTGCGAAAACAAACAGGCCATGAAAACCTTGAAGACGCCTTTGTGGCCGCCATTGGTTCGGAAGAGGGGTTGATGTGATGAAAAAGATTCTGGTTATCTTTCAAAAGGAAATGCTCGATAACCTGCGTGATACCCGCAGTTGGATGACAGGTATGTTTTGGGCGCTTTTTGGGCCTTTACTCCTCGGCGGGATAATTATGTTGCTCGGCAACACCATCCGCGAGAATGTGGAAGAGTCGCTGGTTCTGCCAGTATCTGGCGTGGAAAATGCCCCCAGCCTGATCGCTTTTTTGGAACAGCAGGATGTCATCATCGCACTAGCGCCTGCTGACCCTGAAGCCGCAGTCATCGCCGGCGACATCAACGTGGCTTTGATCATTCCACCTGATTATGGTGAAGATTTCTCCGCTGGCGAAACCGCCAAGGTTCAGCTTGTCTTTGACAGCACACGCCAGTCTGCAATAGCCGATATTAGCCGCGCACAGAGTCTGTTGGAAGGCTATAGTGAATATATTGGTTTGCTGCGCTTGAGTCTGCGCGGCATCAGCCCGGAGGTGATGCGCGTGGTGCAGGTTGAGGAAGTGGATACTGCCACGCCACAAAGCCAGGCATTGATCTTCCTTTCGATGCTGCCGTACTTTATCATCTTTGCCATCTTCAACGGCGCATCGCCGGTCATTACCGATGCCACCGCCGGGGAACGGGAACGCGGCTCTCTTGAACCGTTGTTGATCAATCCACTGCCGCGGGGTTGGTTTGCTATTGGCAAGATGCTTTCCGCCATGCCGTTTGCCACTTTCAATCTGATCATTACACTGGCTGGTTTTGCCGCCATATTCCGATTCCTGCCCATGGAGGAATTGCTCGGTATTCAAATCGGTTTTGACCTTGGTCCGCTGGCGGCGGTATTTGTGATCTGTCTGCCTATCGTCCTGCTGGCCTGTGCCATCCAGACTCTGATCGCTTCCTTTGCCAAGACCACCAAGGAGGCCGGAACGTACCTGCCATTTATCGGTTTGATCCCATCCTTGCCGGGGCTTGCGCTGGCATTCCTGCCGGTCAAACCGGACCTGTGGACGATGCTTATTCCAACCTTTGGTCAGCAGATTTTGATTAACCAATTCCTGCGCTCCGAACCGATTTCGAGGATGAATATCGTTGTCTCCGCCACGTTGACGATCCTGCTTTCGGTTGTAATCACTTACATCGCGATCAAACTCTACGAAGGGGAACGCATTATTACCGGATGAACAGGTTCGAATCATCCGGAAGATGGAAAACTGCCGATGGATGATGTTATTCCATAACGACGAAATGTAATCGTTTTGCTTCACCGAATCGGAAAACTCCGCCCCTTGACGAATTTCCGTTTCCGCCTATAATCGGGCGAAATCAAAAAGCCATGAATATCATATTCAGCCTCTCCCTTATTATTGTCGTCCTTGTAGTCCTTATTATTAAAGGATTATTTTCGGTTAGGATGGCAACGGTGAGAGTGAAATAACACACCTTCGTAAGTGCAAAGAGCCGCCCTAACCACGGGCGGCTTTTTTGTTAGTAATTGGTAACTCGTAATTGGAGATTGACCGAGATGCGTTTACCAATTACCAATCTCTAATTACTTCAAGGAGCCTCATGCGATCAGATACAGTTAAAAAAGGATTTGACAAAGCGCCGCATCGTGCACTGTTGCGCGCCACGGGTTTGAAGGACGAGGATTTTAACAAGCCTTTCGTTGCCATTGTTAATTCGTATGTGGATGTTGTGCCCGGACATGTGCATTTGCAGGATTTTGGAAAACTGGTGAAGGATGCTGTGCGCGCGGCAGGCGGTGTGCCGTTCGAGTTCAACACCATCGGTGTGGATGATGGCGTGGCGATGGGTCATTTGGGGATGAAGTACTCGCTTCCTTCCCGTGAACTAATTGCTGACTGCGTCGAGACCATGATCGAGGCCCATAGATTTGACGCCATGGTCTGCATCCCAAACTGCGACAAGATTGTGCCTGGCATGTTGCTGGCGGCCATGCGTGTGAACGTGCCGACCATCTTCGTCTCTGGCGGGCCGATGGCGGCGGGCAAAACCCCCGAAGGCGAGACAATTGACTTGATCTCGGTCTTTGAAGGGGTGGGGGCTTTTTCAGCGGGGAAGATTGACGAAAAACGCCTCATGACTCTCGAAAGGTTTGCGTGCCCATCCTGTGGTTCCTGCTCAGGGATGTTTACTGCCAACTCGATGAACTGTCTGATGGAAGTGATTGGGCTGGCGCTGCCTTACAATGGTTCCGCACTGGCAAAGACTCCCGAACGGGAAGCGTTGGCGAAGCAGGCCGCCGCCCAGATCATGACCTTGATCGAACGCGATATCAAGCCGCGGGATGTTGTCACCGCCGAAGCAATTGACGATGCGTTTGCACTGGATATGGCGATGGGCGGTTCCTCGAATACAGTTTTGCACACGCTGGCATTGGCGAACGAAGCGGGCGTGGATTATCCGCTGGATAGGATTAATTCTGTTGCAGATAAAGTGCCGCATATCTGCAAGGTGAGTCCAGCAGGTAAATGGCACATGGAAGACGTGCATCGCGCGGGAGGAATCCCTGCGATCTTGAACGAAATCCAATGGGGGACTGGGATGCTGCATTTTGACCGTCTGACCGTGACAGGCAAGACCCTGGGGGAATCCATTCAAGGTGCGGATATCAAGGATGAAGAAGTTATTCGACGTTATGACAACGCTCATTCCAAGCGCGGCGGCTTGTCCATTTTGTTTGGCAATCTGGCTCCGAATGGGGCGGTGGTGAAAGTGGGCGGCGTGAGCGAAGCGATGATGAAGTTTGAAGGCCCTGCGGTGATCTTTGAATCGCAGGATGAAGCCATGGCTGGGATTTTGGCGGGCAAGGTCAAAGCGGGGGATTGTGTGGTGGTGCGTTACGAAGGTCCGAAGGGCGGGCCTGGAATGCAGGAGATGCTCTCGCCCACGTCCGCGATTATGGGGCAGGGACTCGGCGACAAGGTCGCGCTCATCACCGATGGCCGTTTCAGCGGCGGGACGCGCGGGGCGTGCATTGGTCATGTCTCACCGGAGGCGGCGGCCCGCGGGCCGATTGCGGCGCTCAAAGCCGGGGATGTCGTCCAAATTGATTTGGTGGCACGCAGGCTTGACGTTAGGTTGAGCGAGGCGGAGATTCAAAGTCGGCTGGAGGCGCTGCCTCCGTTCCAATCCAAAACAACATCCAAGTGGTTGAAGCGATATTCACATTTTGTTACAAGCGCCGATACGGGTGCGATATTAGAAAGCTAACTCTGGAGTGTGCCAGCTTGCTGCCACATCGCCAGCATACCCTGTTGGGCACACGAGCTGGCGGATTCCAAATAAGGAGAACGAATGAAAAAAACAGGTGCAGAAATTGTTTGGGAGTGTCTTACGCGCGAAGGGGTGGAGGTGGTGTTCGGGTATCCGGGCGGGGCGAATATGCCGATCTACGATGCGATGCTCAGTTATCCTGTGCATCATGTGCTGGTGCGGCATGAGCAGGGCGGGGCACACATGGCGGATGGATATGCAAGGGCCTCGGGAAAAGTTGGTGTAGCGATGGCGACATCGGGTCCCGGTGCGACGAATTTGGTAACGGGTATCGCCACGGCCATGATGGACTCGGTTCCGGTTGTTTTTATCACGGGGCAGGTGGCGGCGCATTTGATCGGTGGGGATGCGTTTCAGGAAACCGATGTGACGGGCATTACTTTGCCGATCACGAAGCACAATTACCTTGTGACCCGCGCCGATGAAATTGCAGAAGTGATCCGCGAGGCGTTTTATATTGCGCGCAGCGGACGGCCCGGCCCGGTGCTGATTGACATTTGCAAGAACGCGCAGGTTGAGTCTTGTGAGTTTGTGTACCCTGAGGAAGTGAAACTGCCCGGCTATCAACCTGTTGACCATGCCCCAAAGAATTCCCTGGATGAGGCAGTGAAGTTGATTGAAAAAGCGCAGAAGCCGATCATCCTGTGCGGACATGGCGTCTTGATGTCCAAGGCTGAAGAGGCTTTGATGCAGTTTGCGGTGAAGACGCAGACGCCGGTGGCGAGTACCCTGTTGGGATTGGGCGCATTCCCCGCTTCGCATGAACTCAGCCTCGGCATGATGGGCATGCACGGGGAGGTGCATACGAATTTGGCGATTCAAAATTCCGATCTTATTCTTGCTTTTGGGATGCGCTTTGACGACCGCGTAACGGGCACGTTGAAAACGTACGCGCCGCGCGCGAAGAAAATTCACATCGAAATTGATCCATCTGAAGTTCATAAGAACGTGATGGTGGATGTTCCGTTGGTCGGCGATTTAAAGACCGTTTTGAGCGACCTGATTCCGCTTGTGGATGAGTACGACCACGAAGAATGGAAAAAAGAAATTAACGGCTGGAAGGCCGAGGCCGATGCGCGCAGTATTATGAACTGGCCTGAAGACGGCAAGTTGTATGTGGCGCATCTCATCGCCGATATTTGGAAGGCGACGGGCGGCGGCGCGATTGTGACGACGGATGTGGGCCAGCACCAGATGTGGACGGCGCAATATTATCAACTGGAAAAACCAAACCGTTGGATTTCCTCAGGCGGCGCAGGCACGATGGGCTTTGGCCTGCCCTCGGCTATCGGCGCGTGGTTCGCGGCGAAAGATCAGGAGATTTGGGCCATCGCTGGCGACGGCGGTTTCCAGATGACCGCCGCAGAGTTGACCACAGCCGTGCAAGAAGGCGCGAATGTGAAGGTCGCCATCATGAACAATAACTTCCTCGGCATGGTGCGCCAGTGGCAGGAGTTCTTCTTCGAGAAGCGATATTCCGCAGTGAACATGGTCACACCTGATTTTGTCAAACTTGCGGATGCGCACGGTGTCCCTGCCAGGCGGGTGACTAAACGCGAGGAAGTGGACGAAGCCATTGAATGGGCGCGCAATACAAACGGCCCCGTCGTTTTGGAATTCAAGGTCGAACGCGAAGACGCGGTGTACCCGATGGTTCCCGCTGGTTCCGCGTTGGATCAGATGATACAGAGGCCCGTTAAACAGACGACCTAAAGAATATATTGGCAGATATCTTTCTTCTTTCATCTTTCCTTGCGAATGGATGAAAGAAGAAAGAGGAAAGAAACTGGAAAGTTGTTAGGAGCATATTATGAACTACACCTTCATTGCACTAGTAGAAAATAGACCTGGCGTTTTGAATCGGGTTGCATCTTTATTCCGACGCCGCAATTTCAATATCGAGTCACTCGCGGTGGGGCGGACGGAGAATCCCGAAGTCTCGCGCATGACCGTGGTGGTGGATTGTCCCAACGGTGACATGGACGCCCACAAGATCGAGGCGAATTTGTACAAACTCGTCAACGTGATCGATGTGCAGGACGTCACGCATCAACCTTCGGTGACCCGCGACCTGGCTCTGATCAAGGTAAAGGTCGGCCCCGACAAACGCGCCGAGGTCAACGGCCTTGCTGAAATCTTCCGCGCCCGCATCGTGGACGTGGCAGTTGATTCGATCATTGTCGAGATCACTGGCACTGAGGACAAGATCGAAGGCATGATCGAACTCCTGCGTCCGCTTGGCATTGTGGAAATGGTGCGCACGGGACAGGTCTCGATGACGCGCGGAGTCAATGACGGCGTGCGCCGCGTCCCTGGCGTGAATGGCAGTCGGTACGACGATATTGCGGAGTTGGCGGAGATGACGCCGTAGGGAAGTACAGTTACCAGTGAGCAGTTATCAGTGAAACCCGATGGTCGAGACTTCGTCGAGACCATCATATGAATGGTAAGTAAAAACTAACTTGAAAACGTGGTGGTCTCGGTACGACACTCGCTAACGCTCGTATCTACTCGACCACCAGGACATAATAAAAATTAGGAGAATAGAAATCATGGCAAAAATAAACTTTGGCGGTACGGAAGAAGAAGTGGTAACCCGCGACGAATTTTCACTTGAGAAGGCGCGTGAGGTGTTGAAGAACGAAGTGGTGGCCGTGCTTGGTTACGGCGTGCAAGGCCCCGCGCAGGCGATGAACATGCGCGACAATGGGGTTAACGTGATCGTTGGTCAGCGTGAAGGGACGAAGAACTGGGATCGCGCCGTTGCAGATGGCTGGGTTCCTGGCAAGAATCTTTTTTCTGTGGAAGAGGCGGCGGAAAAAGGGACAGTCGTTCAGTATTTATTATCGGATGCAGGCCAGCGTTCACAATGGCCGAAGCTCGTGGAATGTTTGAACGAAGGCGACATGCTGTATTTCTCACATGGATTCTCGGTCACATTCAAAGATGATACGGGTGTCGTCCCGCCCCCGCATGTGGACGTGGCTCTCGTCGCGCCGAAGGGTTCAGGCACAAGCGTCCGCCGCAATTTTTTGGCGGGCAGCGGAATCAACGCCAGCTATGCGGTTCATCAGGATCACACAGGCCGCGCCAATGAACGCACGATTGCCCTCGGCATCGCCATCGGCGCGGGGTATTTGTTCCCGACCACGTTCAAGAACGAAGTGTACAGCGACCTGACGGGTGAACGCGGCGTGTTGATCGGCGCATTGTCTGGTGTGATGGAAGCGCAATATAACGTGTTACGCAAGAATGGACATTCTCCATCCGAGGCGTTTAACGAAACTGTTGAAGAACTGACGCAATCCTTGATTCGTCTTGTCGGCGAGAACGGCATGGACTTCATGTATGCCAATTGCTCCACCACCGCCCAACGCGGCGCACTGGATTGGCATCCACGCTTCCGCGATGCGGTGGCGCCTGTGTTCGAGGAGTTGTACGAATCGGTGAAGACTGGCAACGAAGCGCGTATCACGCTCGAAGCCAACAGCCGCGACGATTATCGTGAGCAATTGGAAAAGGAACTCGGTCATTTCCGAGACTCTGAGATGTGGCGTGCGGGCGCGGCGGTGAGGTCGTTGAGGCCTGAGAATTGGAAGAAGTAATATCGGTGGTCGAGTAGGTCGAGCCGTTCTTTGGCGAGGCCGTATCGA
>JACPVB010000026.1 GCA_016191985.1 Chloroflexota bacterium
GCCCCGAAGCCCGACCAATGGGATGAAGGCGGTCTCTACGTTTTTACTCCCCGTCAATGCCTGGCATGGACAAAGTTCTTCGAAAACCCCACCAAGTTTGTGTTTGAGTCGGAGGACTCATGATCGCACGCATGTGGCATGGCAGGGTCCCCACATCCAAGGCGGAGGCGTATCGTGAATTTCTGAACGTGCGTGCGATTCCAGATTACCGTTCGGTACAGGGGAATCTCAGCGTGCATATCCTTGAACGCGCCGAGGGTGAAGTTACACATTTCATCACGCTCACGTTCTGGGAAAACCTGGAGGTCATCAAAGCCTTTGCAGGCGAAGACATCGAGATTGCCAAGTATTATCCTGAAGATAAGGACTTTCTGCTTGAGTTCGAACCCACTGTCTTTCACTACGAAGTTGTAGGGCAGTCTGAATAATGTGGATCTATCTTCTGCAAGGCATTGGCTATGGTTTTGCAGCTTCGTCGCAGCCCGGGCCTTTACAAACGTATTTAATATCGCAAACTCTTACGCGCGGCTGGAAGCAGACGCTTCCAGCCGTATTGGCGCCGCTTCTTAGCGACGGCCCAATTGTCACGCTCTGTTTATTGGTTTTGAGTCAAGTGCCTGCGTGGCTGCAAAGAGGTCTTTATATTGTTGGGGGATTATTTGTTTTATATTTGGCGCACAGCACGTATCGGTCATGGAAAAGTTTTGACCCTGAAGCAACTGCTGCCTCTGCTGGCCAGCCGAATGTATTTAGAACGGCATTGCTGAATCTCTTAAACCCCGGGCCCTATCTTTTTTGGTCTCTTATTTCTGGCCCGATCCTGATCAGAGGCTGGCGCGAAACACCGGCTTTTGGGATCAGTTTTCTGCTGGGCTTTTACCTGACCTTGGTCGGCGGCTACGCTCTCACGGTGATGATCTTCGGGCTTGCGCAAAAACTTGGACCCAAAGTCAACCGTGCCATGTTGGGAATGGCAGCGATTGCGTTGTTTTGCTTTGGGGTGTATCAATTATGGCTGGGATTCTTTAACATGTAGGGGCGACCCGTCAGGGTTCGTAACGATACTCTTTTCTCGCTGGGCGGGTCGCCCCTACTTTATATATTCAAGGAGTCAAAATGAATATTGTTCACGTGCATGTGCATGTCAAACCTGAGATGATCGATGCGTTCAAAGAAGCCACCATCGAGAATGCCAGTCACAGCGTAAAGGAAGAGGGCATCGAGCGATTCGATGTCATCCAGCAAAATGATGACCCGACTCGCTTCATCCTTGTGGAAGTATATAAAACAGACGAGGCTTCTTTTGCGCACAAAGAGACCGCGCATTATTTGAAATGGCGTGATACGGTTGCCGACATGATGGCTGAGCCGAGGCAGGGAATTAAGTTTACGAATATCTTTCCTGAGTAACGAGAGGGTGCGTCGCACCAGACGGGTTAGATTCTCCTCTTTATGAGAGAATCTACTCGTGAAGATTCTGCTACTTAAGTAAGGTGCGACGCACTTTGGAGGTTGACAAATGTCTTTTGAATTCGCCACTGCGCATCGAGTCATCTTTGGAGCGGGGAAACTGAATCAGTTGAGCAAGCAGGTTGAAGGGCGTGCGAAGCGTATTTTATTTGTGTGTGGAAATTCGTCGGATGCGATTGTGCGTGTGAGGGAGATTCTCTCTGCACAGGGAATCCTATTTGATGAATTTCACGTTCGTGGCGAGCCGACGGTGGATACGGCTTCCGAGGGGGCGAAGCTTGCACGTAGCTGTGACATGGTCATCGGCCTGGGCGGCGGCAGTGTGTTGGATGCGGGCAAGGCCATTGCTGCGCTGGCGACGAATCGCAGCGATGTGTTTGATTACCTCGAAGTCGTTGGCAAGGGGCAGGCATTGACCGAAGCGCCTTTGCCGTATATCGCCGTCCCAACCACCGCAGGGACAGGCTCGGAGGTGACGCGCAACGCAGTGCTTGAGTCGCCTGCGCATGGATTGAAGATCAGCCTGCGCAGCCCGTCGATGCTGCCGAGCATTGCGCTGGTTGACCCTGAGTTGACGTACACGCTGCCGCCCGCCGTCACAGCGAGTTCTGGTTTGGATGCGCTCACGCAATTGATCGAACCGTTCGTTTCTGTGAAGGCAAACCCGATGACCGATGCTATTTGCCGCGAGGGGATTCACCATGCGGCGAGTTCATTGAGGGGGGCATATCATAATGGCGAAAATAAATCTGCGCGCGAAGGAATGTCATTGGCAAGTTTATTTGGCGGGATGGCATTGGCGAATGCCGCGCTTGGAGCCGTGCATGGATTCGCGGGTCCGCTGGGAGGCATGCTTCACGCGCCACATGGGGAACTTTGTGCGCGCTTGCTGCCGCTGGTGATGGATGCAAATATCAAGGCGCTGGGAGAACGTCAACCTGAGAATGTTGCCCTTCAAAGATACGTTGAGATCGCGCAGATCGTTACTGGAAATAAAAACGCCACCGCAGAAGATGGCGTGAAGTGGGTAAGTGACCTGGTTAACGAGTTGAAAATTCCATCCCTTTCAGCGCATGGGATGAATGAGTCGCATATCCCTGAGGCCGTGCAGAAGACTTTGAATGCTAATAGTACTAAGGGGAATCCAATTGCTTTGACTGAATCGGAATTGATGGATATTTTAGAAAAGTCACTGTAAAAAATAAACCCTATTCAGCGTATGCTTTGTTGGCTAACATTTCTATTGAGGATAATTGCCAGCGCCAGGTGAGCTTGTTTCGGTTATTTTCCAATTTGTATCTATATCTTCATTTGCTGGAATAATCCGTTGGACTGACCAACAGGCGAAAGAAGAATCGTTAAATGGTATTTTATCCATATTGTCATCTTTACTTGATAGAGGAGAACCACCTAAAACAGGTGAACCATAAGTTGAAATAACGGTACTGATATTGTTTTTGTCGCCTTGGTAAAGAACAATAGGGTCGCGATTTGTAACTTCAATGCCGTCGTTTTCATCTCCAAGTAGTTGTCCATCGACCGCCGTTAAAATTATTGTTGCAGGTGGAAATCTATAAGGCATAATTCTGTCTGAAGTAACAAAAGGATAACCTGGAGCCAAAATTACAGCAAAGCCATGAGGAGGAATTAAGGTCGTGTTTGTAACTGCTCCAAGATTTACAGTTGGATACCGTGACCCCCAAGTTACTATTACTTCTGCTTCTTCACCATCTGTAAACAATAAACCAGACATATCAATGTCTGTGTCTCCGCTATTATAAATTTCAATAAATTCATTTCTAGCATCTGCGCCGCATGGATTTCCTAATACTTCTGTTATTACAAGATTTTTTGGACTGGACGCCACTACTCCGACACTCGGTGTAACCAAAATTGTAGGTGTATTTGTTTCAAGGCGGTTATTTTGGATAACGAGAATTTCTGTTGGAATAACAGTTTCAGTAGTGGTAGCTTTTTCTGGATTTGGCTGTACCATTAAAAATACACCACCGCCTACTAAGAGAATACCAACGGTAAGAGCAATTTTTCTATTAGAGGGGGTCACATCAATAACAATTGGCTTTTTTATTGTGGCAATTCCAAGAAGGAGAAAAACGATTCCCCCAATAACTAAAATAGTAGGGAGCGGTGTGTCTTTAAGGGCGGTTAAGAATTCCATGTTTTTTCCTTCCTGAATTTTTTTGTGCGCCAGCTAGCCGACAGTTTGCGTTACCGGACACTGAGGCGGACGTGGACTCTGCTTGAGATGTAGAAAAAACTCGAAGCCAGAAAATGCTTGACGGGAAGCGCGCACTGGACGCTTTGTTATCCGCCTGCGGTTTAGATACCAACCTGCTTTACCCAATCTCGAATTAATCCGCCAATGCGTTCAATATCTTCAAGTTCGAGTTCTCCGCTGTGCATGATTACATTTCGAGAGCGTTCAATTGTTACCATAAGTTGCCTTGCCCATTCAAGCGAGCGAATAAAGGGTTCAAATTTATCCCAGTTTTGATTGATGATAGCAATCAAATCACTAAAATCAGTGTAGTTTAGAGGTTCATCACCTCTTGGGGTATGCCAGCGTATTTTTGCTTCTTCTGCTTGGCGGCTTTCCGCTCTCTCCCGAACTTTGTTCGGTACGCTTGTCTGCCACCAGTCTGCCCCAATTTGTTCAAGTAAGACCGTAGACACTAACCGTCTTACAGAGTTTTCGAAACTTGCAATGGCTGTGTAAACTCCCGCCATGCGTAAAGCCCTTGCAACCATGTCTTTATCTAACAACTCAATCGAAAGCCTTTTCACAATTTCGTCATCAACGAGTTTGTTAGAACCAAGATGATTTAATCGCCCATTAGCATCTAAAGCGTCTTCTGCTAATAAGCCACGAAGAACGAAAGAATAAACTTGGTCAACTTTACTCATTTTAGCAAATGCTCCTTAAGACTTTTGAAAAGAGCGTCATAAACTGCCGTGTCTCTAGTTGCTGGCAAAATTATTTGTATGTTATAGCAAAGTTGGCCTATGGGCAGAGATTGAATTTGACTTACAACAGATTGCGAAGATTCATTATTTTGAGATTCGGTTTCAACCACTTCTTGTGTAGGTGCAGAAGGGGGAATTTTCCAATCAGCCAAAGCGCATAAAGCCACAAAGGTTTGCGCCATGTCGTCAAGGACAGTATCAGTCTTTTGACCTTGTGTAAGGGTCTTAAGTTTGTTCTTAACATCTGATAGCGAAAGGTTGTTAGCTTTAATATTTATGCGGAATAAATCATCGTATGCTTCTCGGATGCCTTCTGCTAAAACCCTTCCACCTTCGGTTTGGTCGAGGAATTTATAGTAGCGTTCCGTAGGGATTGAATTGTCATCCAAGAATTTCAAACCCTTAAGGACGCCAATTGCCAAACGGTCAGCGGCTGTTTTATATTCGAGCGATTCGAGAAAACGAGTTGTAAATTTTTCTGGCGCTTGAGCAGTTTGAATTGCGTTTAATATGCCTTCAAGGTTTTTGGTTGATGTCAGGTAAGCAGTTGTCAGTGTCATGTTTTATTCCTTCCTTTTTAGTTGAACATATTTGACGTTTAGAATGTGGCGACTAACTCTGTATTATGCAAGATTTGTTGTAAAATGTCCCCGTGCGGGGTGTTATACAGCGAAACTTGTATAACTGACTATATACTGCATTATACGCCCCACGCTAAGTTAGGACAAGAAATCAAAACTAACAGCTGATTATTTCTGAAACTTCTTGTGTAACTCCATCACCACGAACACGATCACGCCTGCACCTGTCGCAATGGATAGGTCGAGTCCGCTAAGGGTTTGTTAGGCGCGATCTTGGCAAGAAAAACTAATTTAATCAGTACTTGAAGGCTGGGCAATCGTTAATAGGTAAGGCAGAAATGCCTATTTTTTTGCAGTTTTCCATAGTATTCCGTGTATATGCCCGTCTTGAGACTTTATATACTCATGTGACTTTTGCAAGATTTGCTCAAGGATTGGCAGCTCCACATCGCCAAGCCGCTTGATATAAAGACAATACCCCGTAGTGGTATGTTTCCCTAACTTGGCCAGCAATTCAGAGTAGCGCGCCGTGCCGTCCATCAGGTAAATGGTGGTCTTACCTTTTCTTGGATGAAAGCCAAGAATATGCCCGTCGCCTTCGCGCCCGCTGTCGTATTTGTAATGGTAGGTATCAAACCCGATCGTGCCCACATTCCACAGCTTTGGCTCATGTCCGCTTATTTGCTGCATCATTTCAATCAGCACAAGGGAATCTTTTACAGTTTGCTCATCATCAAGGGAAGCAATGTAGTCTTTGACTGATTTGTCCATACGTTAATCCTATTATGCTAAAAATTATAAAAAGAGGAACTATTTCTTATAATGCAGCGCAACAACTCCTGAACGAAACGTTTTTGAATCAACGAGTTTTAATATACGGTTCTCCACCGATTCGAACAAGCGCGGACCTTTCCCCGCAATGACCGGGTGAAAGACAAGGTGATACTCGTCGATCAGATCCCAGCCTGCAACCTGCGATGCGATATTCAGGCTGCCAATGGAAATGTTTTTTCCTGGCTGTCCTTTTAACTTCATAATCTCTTCTCGAAGATTTGAGTGGAGCAGCGTCGTGTTGTTCCACTCCACGCTCTTCAGCGTCGTTGAAAAGACAATCTTTGGTATGGAATCGAATGTACGGGCGAATTCATTGATCACTTCTGTTTCCGATTGATTTACAGCCACATCGTGCCAGTATGGATACATCAGGTGATAGGTGTTGCGTCCGAAAATGTGAATATCTGAATCACGCAGGAGCCCGGTGAAGTACTCGTGCAGCTCGTCATCGGCGATCCCCGATTCGTGGCCGCAGTAGCCGTCCAATGTGATGTTGATTGCAAAAGTAACTTTTCTCATTTTTCCCTCTGAGGTTGCCACGGTTCGTCCACGTGCGTGAGCCAGACCAGCTCGGGGTTGAGCGCGAGCACCTTCAGCTGGCCTTCGGTGTGCGGCTCATCCAGCTCCCCGAACCAAACCGCTACATCCCCGCCGACGATGATCGGACGCCCGCCAGTCTCGACAACGACCACTTGCATCCCGTCTGTGTGGCCCGGCGCGGGAACGAGCCGCAGCCCGGGCAGCAGTTCGAGCTCGCCGTCGACCGGCATGTACTGCACGCCGGGCGCATCGACCCACTCACGAATCGTGTAGTCATCCTTGCTGCGCGCGTCGTCAAGCTCCAGCCGCTGGACGTAGGTCGGCTTGCCGGCGAAGAGGTGGTTGCCACCACAATGGTCGAAGTGCAGGTGTGTGTTGACGACGATGTCAATGCCGGCGAGGTCGAAGTCCTGCTTGTTCAGTGGAAGGAGGCGGGGATCAAGATCGGCCGCCGCCGGGTGCAGCTCCGTCATGCCGGTGTCGACCAGCACACGCACATCGGGATGGTCGATCACGTGCACGTTGATCGGCATCCGCTCGCCCTCGGCGAGCAGGTCGGCAACGCGGACTGGCGTGATGGTGATTTCCTTTTTCATAGATATTCTCCTTTATTGGATAGTAGAACATATTTTCTATTTTGTCAAGACGAGAAGACCGCTAAAATAAAAAGTGGAGCCACCATACCGGTGGCTCCACAAATTACTTGTAAAGTTTCGAACCTAAGGCAGGAAGCCGTTGATCCATGCCAGCACTTCCGGGGTGTCCACTCGGTTGGAGTAGCCAACGCCGGAGCAATTGGAATTGGTCACATACGAGTTGACTGCCAGGACGGTATTCGTCCCTGCAAGCAGGTCGGGGCCGCCCGAATCACCGAAGCAGGTGCCGCCTGAACCACCGCCCGGGTTGAGGGCGATCTTCATGAACTCATCGCTGTGCACAAAGTTACCGGAGACCAGTTCGCTCGGCGCAAAGAGACGGTTTCGGAGGCCGGCCCAAACGGGAGGGCCATTTCCGACGATCTGTTCCTGCACGCCATAACCGACCAGGTCAACTTCGGTTTTGTTGCTCAATGTATCAACCAAACCTTCTGTTGGCAGGGCGGCATATTCGCTGACTACACTGGCCGGTACTGGTTCGTCCAATAGGACGATACCGACATCACCGGCGGCAAACCCCGGTAGCCCGTTCCCACACCCGATACAAAAGCCCGGGTAAGTGTAGGGAGTGCCATCATAGGAAGTCGCGCCGCTGAACGGGTATTCAGGATTGCCCTGGACCACCTCGTCGAACCAGATGCGGGCGGCCACTGTGCCATCCGTACAGTGCCCAGCCGTCAGAACAACGGTCGGGGTAAGAAGTGAAGCGCTGCAACGGTGCGAAGGCACCTGGTTGCCATTTTCGTCCAGGACATCGAACACGACCAATCCCACATAGGGATGATTGTTACCATCAGGTTGGCCGTTTGTGATCGCGCTGGCAAGGCCGATCGTGCTGAAGACCAGGGCCAGGGCAAGCCCAATGGCTAGCGTAACTTTTTTCATTTCTAAATATTTCCTTTCTGTTGTTGGTCAATTCTTCGCCGTTCCCGTATTTCTTATAACGGGTCAGGCGGGACATGGCAGGTCCATGAGCAAAAGCATCACCTCCTTTCCTTATTAAAAATGATGCAGCAATAACTGGCGCGAAGGGACAATCCGCTCTTCGCAGTGGGTCGGCTTTTGCCATCCATGTCGCATGGATTTATTTATTCGGTTTTATTTTGGATGAAGTGGGATGATTCGAACGATGCGCAGGGACATCCGGCTTTGTTGGTCAGTAATTCGCTTCATGGTACATTCTGTAAATGATATAAATCTTAAATGCTCTTAAAAATAAGGTAAGGAATTCACTCGCTGATCCGTAAATCCTATTAAAAATAATGAATACAGAACCCGCCTCACAACGAGACGGGTTCTTTTTTACTCGTTACTTATTGCTGACCAGGGCCAGAGGTCAATTCATGCGCAGCCTTTTATCCTTTGATACTACGCGGATCATTTCCAGGGGCAATCGTATCTTTTTGCCGTATTTTTCCATCTGCTCCATGCACAATCAATTCACCGCCTCCCTGTTCGCTCAGTACTTTTCTTGCCTTCGTTACTGCCTCTGCCTGAGTGCCATACGCTTTTGAAGTCTGCTTTGCCCCATGACTCTTATAGACCCATTTGCCATCTCGCCTTCGATAGACAGAAAGATTGCCTTTGCCCGGCTGCTTGTTTTTTTCTGACCCCTTTCCTTGTTTCGTGATTTCCTTATATCGTGGATGATCCCGAATGGCATCCAACGCGCTGTCTTTTTTAGCAAACTTGACCAACCCACCCCCTCCACTGAGCGCCATGACAAGATGGTCAAGAGCCAAATCAATATAAAACTCTTGCCTGTCTTTTTTCAAGGCAATCGAAGCGATCTGACTGTAAAAACAAGCGGCGTTATATTGAACGCGATAATGGGATCGAGTGAAGTGATATCCCGTTTTATCGTCGGGCTTCAAAGGCTGATCCATGTTTATAGGCTTTTCGAAGCATGGAAGCATGACAAGTTGTTCTATGGCGCTCTCAATTGTGAAGCTGCCGATCTGCATTTCTAGCCCTTGCAAAACAAATTCAAATGTGGGCAGGAATTCAAGGAGCCAATTCGCAATGGAATCGCTTTTCAACTCTTGACCTGAAATTTTTGTCTTATCCTCTTTTTCTGGATCCGATTCGCCTTCGATGATTTTTTGGTTGATCGTGGATAACGCTCTTTCACACTGATTTTTTAATCGCTCTATTTTGTCATTAATATCTTTGGGCTGTTTCTCGTTTGTGTCCGTCTCTTCTGTTTGTGGGGCCGCTTTTGTCCTGGAGAAAAGTCTCAGTTGTTTTCTTTGAATTAACTCTTCTTGAATGTTTGATAATGCCAATAAAGTAGTTTTCTTTACCTCGAAACCCTGCAATCTTAATTCCTGCAAGCCAAAGCCTGGTTTTTTCCAGTCCAATTTAAGTAGATACTTCAGGGCAACGACCTGGTTATACAAAGCTCCGAAGTAAACCTGGTCTTTTATCTGCTGATTCTTTAACCCATCAATTGCAGTCGCCAGATAACAGCTGGCAAGCAGGAGGTACTCAATGGCAATCTTCTTGGATTGTTCCTGGGATTTTTCGATCCATACTCTTCCCAAGGCTGCGTAGGCTGGCCAATTCGTTTGATCGAAATTGATACTGTTACCATAGCAGTTAATGCCTTTTTCCAGGTCGGAGTGCCAGAGCAAATCCCCAAGATGATAATATGCGGCGGACTGCCAGGCGTGTGGTTCTGCCTCGAACCCATCCATCCTGTCCACAATATCCGCAAACCAGAAATACGCTGGGATCATTAAGTATTTCTGCACCTCCAGATCCTTTCCTTGATCTTCTCCTTTCTCTTCTTCCACTTCATTAATACCAAATTCCTTGGCCCAGAAAGTTCTCTCTGCAATATTTTCCTTTTTGTCATTCTTCACTACTGCCAGGGACAGTCCTGTGCCCGAATTCTTCGAACTGACCTTGTTTAGGCGTAAGCTATAACCAAGACGCGGGAAAATCCACCCCGTCAGGTCAAAGAAGGCTTTCAAATAGGAATTCTCTGGCACAAATGTAGCCGGTGTGGATATCGCAGATTCCCCTTTCGGGTTAATGGAGAACCTGGACTGGACTCCCATCTCATTAACCTGATTTGAAAAAAGTGACCATAGCGCTTCTTTCTCTCCTGTTGAATCGTTTCCCAGATCGGCACGGAAGTTTCTCCGAACAAGCGGCCAGAAAGGAGAAAGTATTTGGTGATTCAAAATAAAGTAGAAAATGACGACAACCAGGACAAATAATACCCCGGTCAGGATATTGCGGGCATCTGTTTTATAAAACCCCAACGAACGCGTTTCGCCTGTCGGGATTTTAGCATTTTCGATGCTGGTAGCCTCCGTTGTCACTTCGAATGGGATTTCTGAAACCGAATCCCCGCCGATCAGAGCAAGTTTTCCTTTGATTTCCTCCATGGGGAATGAAACGATGAACGTTTCGGAGGCATTTTTTCCAATCTGCCTGACCATTAAACCGGTTTCAGGATTAACGTCTGTAGGGCTGATGTCGATGCAAGCGCTATGTTTTTTGCATGGTTTGTCATATACGATATCAAAGCTTAAGTCAACCGGATCTCCTGAAATGTTCGCAACCTTTAATTCAACCTCAATGTGATTGGAATCAACATTGAAGTACTTACAGGTTGACTCAGCTTGATTTGTATCCTCTGTAGATGGTCCTTCTGGGTAACAGAGGGCACTAAAAACTTCAGGGTTAAGCGCTTGTATTTTAGGAATTTGCCCTCCCTTCTCACCTTCCTCTCCACTCACGGCAGCGGTGATTGTGCTGGCTGTCTCCTTTTTTTCTTCTTCAAACAAGTTGAACGGAGGAATGTCCGCAGCAAAAAGCAATGCTGTGAACCAAATTGCAACAAGGAACACATAGAAGGGCAGTCCATTTTTGTATCCCTGGTATTGAAGGCTTTGTAATTCGTTGAATTTCTTGCTGTTATTGGATGACGTCGTATCTTTCCAAAGCATTTCACCTTTAACAGCCCACGTAACACCAAATGCAAATAGGGCAACGAATTCACCCCAATACGTTACAAACGGAACCAAACTTTTTATTGAATCTGGCGCTTGTGGAGCGATTGGGGTGGATAACCCGATGACAAGGATCGCCCCGGCTATGATCACACTGCACGTTCTGTAAATTCGATTTCGTATTATTTTTTCTTTTGATCTGGATTCGCCCAAAGTAAACCTGAAAAACGAAAAGAATGCAACGACAAGAAACATCGTTGCGGCCGATAGCAAATGGATGATCGAAGTGGTGTTGCATATCGGTTTTCCAACACCCAGATCGTGTTGCCCAAGTGGGAGAAACGTCGCCAGTGGAGAGATGCAGGTATCCAGATAGGGTGGTTCTGTCGGAAATAAGGCGGTCAAAAGAGCTGCAACTCCTGCTACCCTAGCCAGCCATTTGTCAGTTTTGTCGTAGCCTTGATAAAAAAACAGGAAGAAGCCGATGGAACAAAGAGTCAAGACAAAAAACCAGCGCATATCTGTATAGTAATATGCGCTGATTGAAGGTTGTAAACCCTTTGGTAAGAAAATTGCTTCCGCCAGGAATATGATGATCGGCAACGACATCGCCAGGATGCCGATGATCTTTCGGATATTGATATAGGTGAGGGGCAACCGGGATTGGATTTGTGTGGACATCCTGCCTCCATTTCACTGAAAAAGCGCTCTGCTTGTTGTATTTCAAGCAGTCCAGTTATGTAAAAAAGCTATGCGATCATTAAATTTATTGTACGTTTTTCCATACGGATAGTCAACAAGCGAAACACGATCTTGCAAAAAAAGACCCGCCTGACACCGAGACGGGTTTCTAATTCATTATCAACTGCTAACGGATCACTGACTCACTGTTTACTTCTTCAACTTCTTCCCCATTTCCATCACCGTAAACACAACCACACCGCTCGCCGCCGCAATGGACAGGTCACAGCCGCTCAGCGGAATGACCTCAAAGAATTTCGCCAGCGCAGGGACGTACATCACCATCATTTGCAAGGCAACCACCACAAGAGCCATGCCTGCCAATAGCGGATTGCTCAACACACCCATTTTCAAAAGCGACACTTTGTTCGAGCGCGAGGCCAACGCTTGAAAGACCTGCATGAATGTCAGCGAGGTGAAGATCATCGTCTGCCATTCGGGGCGGCCAGTGAAAAAATACCAGGAACCGAGCGAAAGCGCGAGAATGCCAATCAACGCGCCAATCCAAATGGTCTCAGTCCCTGCGCCGCGCGAAAATACGCCTTCAGTGGGGGAGTATGGCTTGCGCTTCATCGTGTCGGGTTCGGGATTTTCCACACCCATGCCGAGGCCGAGCAGGCCGTCCGTCAATAAATTCAGCCACAGCAATTGCAGGGGCAGCAGCGGCAGAGGCTTTCCCAAAAACGGAGCGATCAACATCACCAGCACTTTGCCGATATTGCCCGCCACGCTAAAGCGCACAAACTTGCGGATGTTATCGTAGATGGTGCGGCCTTCCTGCACAGCCGCGACGATGGTTGCAAAATTATCGTTTAGCAAAACCAGGTCAGAAGCCTCCTTGGAAACATCCGAGCCGGTGATGCCCATTGCCACGCCGATGTCTGCTTTGCGGAGGGCGGGCGCATCGTTCACACCGTCGCCGGTCATCGAAACGATGTGACCCTTTTCCTGCAGGGCTTGCACGATCCGTAATTTATGTTCTGGCGCAACCCGCGCAAAGACGCTGACTTCATCCACAACATTTTTCAATTCGTCGAAACTTAGATGTTCAATTTCAGCCCCGGTCAACGCGCGGCCGTTATCCGTAATTCCAAGTTGGCGCGCGATCTCAATCGCCGTCAATGGATGGTCGCCTGTAATCATCACGGGCCGAATGCCAGCGGCGCGGCAGGTTGCCACCGCGTCCTTCACTTCGTTGCGCGGCGGGTCGATCATGCCGAACAAGCCGACGATGGTCAGGTTTTGTTCCAGGTCAGTTTGAATGATCTCAGGGATGGAATTAATTAGACGGAACGCTACGCCAAGGACGCGCATCCCCTTTTTTGCAAGCCGATCATTTGCCGCCTCAATTCTGGACCTCCAGTCTGCATCCAGTTTCAGGGACGTTCCCTCCATCCAGACATGGCTCGCAACGTCGAGCAGTCCGTCCACGCTGCCTTTGGTGAAGGCGATGTATCGTTTATCGCCGATCTCCAAACCAGATAACACAGTGGGGTCGTAATTCCCAAGATGGTGGACAGTCGTCATGCGCTTGCGTTCCGAGTCAAATGGAAGTTCGGCGGCGCGCGGGAAGGATAGATCCAGCGATGATTTCCAATATCCCATTTTCGCGGCGGCTGCCACCAGCGCGCCTTCGGTGGGATCGCCAAGTGTGTGGAAGCGGTCGTCGCCGGTGTCGATCAGCTTCGCGTCATTGCAGAGCGCGCCGCCAATCGCTGCCAGCGAAAGAGATGATTGGACCGGTGCGCCCAGCCCACGGGTGGCGCGAAGCGAGCCGGAGCGTTCCATCATTTCCGTCAAGTCAATCGCGTGTTCGGCCACATCCAACACAACGACTGTCATCCTGTTTTCGGTGAGCGTGCCTGTTTTATCCGAACAAATCACAGTAACCGAGCCAAGCGTTTCCACGGCGGGCAATTTTCTTATTAACGCTTCGCGCTGTAACATGCGTTGTGCGCCGAGTGCGAGCGTGATGGTAACAACGGCGGGCAGCCCTTCAGGGACGATGGCAACAGCCACGCTAACCGCCGTAAGCAGCATGTGGCGAATTTCGTCGCCGCGCAGAATGCCCAAAATAAAAACCAGCACAGCAATCACAACGCCGATCAATGCGAGATTTTTTCCAAGCGCATCCAGCCTGCGTTGCAGTGGAGTCTGTTCCTGATGCACTTGCTGGATGAGATCCGCGATCTTGCCGAGTTCAGTTTGCATACCTGTTGCAACCACCAGCGCAAGTCCGCGCCCTTGTGTAACGATGGTTCCCATATAGCCCATGTTGCGGCGATCCCCGAGAGGTAAATCCTCGCCAGATAATGAAGCCGTATGTTTTTCAATGGGTTCGGATTCACCCGTGAGCGCGGCTTCCTGAATGCGCAAATTCACGGCTTCGAGCAAACGCAAATCGGCGGGGATGACGTTGCCTGTTTCCAGTTGAATGATGTCACCGGGCACAAGCTCACGCGCGGAGCGTTCCTGCAAATTCCCATCGCGCAGCACGCGCACATTCGGCACGGACATTTTCTTGAGCGCCGCAATAGCCTTCTCCGCGCGATATTCCTGAACGAATCCAAGCAGGGCATACAATGCGACGATGGCGAGGATGGCTATTGTATTTTTTGTGTCGCCGAGCAAGCCCGCCAAACCCCCCGCACCGATGAGGATCAACACCATCGTGGCAGTGATCTGCTCCCATAAAATTTGCAACGCATTCCGCCCGCCGCGTTCGATGAGTTCATTCACGCCATATTCAGCTTTGCGTTCGTTGGCTTGCGCCGCAGTCAACCCCGTTTCGGAGGACGACGAAAGTTCGTCCAATGCCTGCTTCGTTTCGAGTGTATGCCAGTTCATAATTTCCATTTCAATTTCAGACCCCAAAGGTTTTTAAAACCTTTAGGGTCTGTTCATTTCGTGTCCATTTACAGAGTATCGCATAATTTAGTAAACAGAAAATTCGTTTTTTACTCGTAATTTTCAATAAAAAGTTTACTTAATTATGAGACAAGCGATAAGATGATGGAATTGTACAATGAATCGATTAGAAAATTGTTATAAATTTAATCGGTGAAGATGACGCTCTCGCTTCGTTCCCCGCCCTGGCTTGATCCTGTCTGAGCAGCATTTTCCTACCCTTACCTTTGTATGTCATGCTGAGGTCAATGAGCATCTCTGCACAACGCAGCAAAGATGCTTCGGTCACGAAGGGCGTCAGGATGATATGAATCTGACACATAAAAAAACTCGCTCCACATTCGGAGCGAGTTTCCACTTTCTATTTGATGATCCCCATCTTTTTGCCTGCTTCGCCAATGATATCCATCGCGCGTTCGATCTCGCTGGGTTCATGCGCGGCAGTGACTGTGGCTCGCAGGCGGGCCAGCCCCTCCTGCACAGCGGGGGAGACCACCGGCAAAACGAAGACATCCCTGTGTTGAGCCTCGCGAGTCATTTCGAAGGCGACTTGATCCTGTCCACATAAAACAGGAACAATGGCGGTCTCGGTCAGCATGGTATCAAAGCCCATGCTTTTCAAGCCGCCGATGAATTGCTTGGTATTTTCATTCAAGCGTTCGATGCGCCAGGGTTCATCCAAAATGACCTTGAAAGCCTCGTTCGCGGCGGCGGCCTGTGCGGGCGGCAGCGCAGCAGAGAAGATGTAGGCGCGGCTGGCGTGGCGCAGATAGGTGATGATATCTTCCTTCGCGGCTACATACCCGCCCACAGACGGGATGGTTTTGCTGAGCGTGCCCATCTTAATGTCGATGGCGCCGTACATGTTGAAGTATTCTTCGATGCCTGTGCCTTTTTCACCAAGCACACCCACCGAGTGGGCTTCGTCGATCATCAGCCAGGCGTGGTATTTTTTGCACAACTCCACCATCTTGGGTAGGTCTATAATGTCGCCATCCATACTGAAGACCGAGTCCGCGACCACCATTTTGGCAACATCTGCGGGAGCATTTTTGAGCAGGCCTTCGAGATGCTCCATGTCATTATGGCGGAAGCGGCGGAATTCCGCACCGGACATCAAACAACCGTCCACAATGGAAGCGTGGTTGATCTTGTCCGAAAAGACGTAATCGCCGCGTCCCATCAAGGTGGAAATGACGGTCAGGTTGGTGGCATAGCCCGAAGTGTAGGTAATTGCGGCTTCCTCGTGTTTGAAGTTTGCAATCGTCTCTTCGAGTTCGTTGTGAATGGTCAATGTGCCAGCCAATGTCCGCACACCGTTTGTGCCGGTGCCGAATTTGTCCACGGCTTTTTTGGCAGCTTCGTTAATGCGCGGGTGGCCGACCAGCCCAAGGTAGCTGTAGGAAGCGTACATCCCCATCTCACGTCCGCGCACGCGCACTTTTGCCCCACCCATCATCTCTTCCACGGGTTGGTTGTAGAAATACAGGTCATTGTTCTTAAGATAATGAATGCGGTCTGTCATCGCCTTGATGCGGCGTGTGACGGCATCATCCGTGTTGTGGAAATCCATGTAAAGTCCTCCGAAACAGAATGGCGTAAGTTTAGCCGAGGGGATTGTTTCTGTCTAGCAGAATGTGAAGAGGCGCGTTCCATGCTTTTGTAAAACATGTTTGTGCACGAAAATCACGGATCGAACGGATTTTTTCTTTTTTACGGAATTTTTCGTATGCAAAAAATTATTGGTAGGATTGCACCTAAATGTGGTCAGGTCTTTATCCGCTAACCCTTCGACAAGCTCAGGACAGGTCTACACTACTCTGCGCGAATTTTGGGGCGCTTTTCGGGCTGATTGCCTTTGATTAGCGGAGATTAGCAAAAATTCGCGGATTCTTTTCTGTGCTATTCGGGTTTCCACGCTTAACTGCGGTGATACCAAATTATCTGCCCGCAAGTTTTTTTAGTTCAGCTTCATCGATCACTTTCACGCCCAATGATTGTGCCTTGTCGAGCTTCGAGCCTGGGTTTTCGCCAAGGACAAGATAACTGGTCTTCTTGCTGACACTATCGATCACCTTGCCGCCGTGTGACTCGATGAATTCCTTCACGCCGTCGCGCGATAGCGTGGGAAGCGTGCCGGTCACCACAAAGGTCAACCCCGATAATTTTCCCGAAGCCTTGCTGGCTTTCTTGCTCTCGGTGGGCCAGACCCCAGCCTTCTTTAATTTTCCAAGTAGTTTTTTGTTGGAGGGCTTTGAAAACCAGTCCACAATCGACTCGGCAATGTTCGGGCCGACACCCTCTATCGTCATCAGGTCTTCGATTGAAACAGTCGAAAGCTTGTCCAAATCGCCAAAGGTTGCGGATAAATCTTTCGCCATGACTTCACCCACCCCATGAATGCCTACCCCAATGATCACCCGCTGCAAGGGTTGTTTCTTTGCCTCGGAGATGGCGTTGAACAATTTTTCAGGGCGTTTATCGGGCGCTTTTTTGGTTGAGGTTTTAACAGGGGTTTTGGGAGGATTCTTTTCCCTTCGTCGCCGATTAAGTTCTTCGTTGATGACCGCTAAATCTTTTATGGTTAATGAAAACAGGTCTGCAACGTCACTGACCAGGTCAGATTCAACCAATATTTTTACAAGCTCGGTGCCCAATCCTTCAATATCCATCGCGCCGCGTGAGACGAAGTGCTCCACGTTTCGGAGCAATTGCGCGGGGCAGGCCGCATTGACGCAATACCACGCCACTTCGCCTTCAAAGTGTTCCACCGCCTGTCCGCAGGCGGGACAAGTTGTCGGCGGTTTATATTTTTTTTCTTTTCCAGAACGCGCATCCACCACGGGACCGATGACATAGGGAATCACTTCGCCTGCGCGTTTCACCAATACGCGGTCACCGATGCGGATATCTTTTTCTTCTATAAAATCGAAGTTGTGAAGAGTGGCGCTGCGGACGATGACCCCGCCGATTTCCACGGCTTCAAGTACGGCCTTGGGTGTCAGCACGCCGGTGCGTCCCACTTCCACTTCGATGCCCAGCAGGGTGGTGGTCACTTCGCGCGCGGGGAATTTGAAGGCAATCGCGCCGCGCGGGTCTTTGCCCACAAAACCCAAATCGGCGGCAAGGTTCAAGTCATCTATTTTGATGACCATGCCGTCGGCTTCGTAGGATAATTTGTCACGACCTTCGTTCCACGTTTCGGTGTAGGCAATTGCGGATTCAAGGTTGTTGAAGCGTCTGGCAACATCCGCCACAGGGAAGCCGAGTGCTTTGAGATATTCCAAAATTTCCCATTGCGAAGTGGGGACTTTGCCGCCTTCGGAATGTACGATTTGATAGACGAGCAGAGTCAACGGGCGGGAGGCGGTGAGCTGCGGGTCGAGCTGGCGTAACGATCCCGCTGCCGTGTTGCGCGGATTGAGATAGGTCTTTTCGCCCGCCTCTTCCAATTTTTTATTTAATTCATCGAATTCCTTGATGGGAATGAATGCTTCGCCGCGAACGACGAGATGCCTGGGTAATTGGTAATTCGTGATTGAAGCCTGTTTACCCTTTACTGCTGTTTGCTCACGGGTCACTGGAATTTTCAGCGGAATCGCCCGTATCGTCCGCAGGTTGGAGGTGATGTCTTCGCCGATTTCACCGTCACCGCGGGTGGCGCCTTGCACGAACAGGCCGTCACGGTAATGCAGGACAACGGATAACCCGTCAATTTTTGGTTCAACGACGAACTTTGCTTTTTCAACGCGGTCATCGATCTTCAAGACACGCTCGTACCACGCGCGGGCATCTTCGGCTCCGAAGGCATTCGCCAGGCTCAAAATGGGAGCAGGGTGGCGAATTTTCTCGAAACGGTCAGCAGGCCGGGCACCGGCGCGCTGCGTGGGACTATCCGTTGTGATCCAGTCTGGATGATCCGCCTCGATCTTTTTTAGTTCGTTAAGCAGGCGGTCATATTCCAGGTCACTGATGACGGGCGCATCCAACACGTGATAACGATAATTATGGAAGTTGACCTGCGCCTTTAGTTCTTCGTATCGGGTGAGGAGTTTTTCTGCCATGCGTGCATTATAGCCGAAATGAAAACCCGCCCTGAGAGGGCGGGTTGAAAAATTAATCTATTTTTTTCCAAACATCGGAAGGCGGGCGCGAAAGTGGACGGGTCATCGCAGAGAGACGGGATTCGTAAAATGTCTCTTCCGCATTTGAAAACCTGGAGACCGAAAATAAATTCCGTGCCACGAGGATGTCTGCAAGGCTTTTGGCTTCGTCCCGCGTGAATTCAAGTTTTTCAGCAAATTCGGTCAGGCTGAAGCGGCCAAGGCGGATTACAGCATTCAAAGCCGAGCGAAGAGGCTCGGAGAACAGGACAACATCCGATGGACGAATATCCTCCTTGCGGGCTTCAAGCTCCCTTAACGCGTTTTGAAAAAGCGATTCGCTCATGGCTTCCTCCTTACAGAGGCTGCTTCAGTCCTTGAGTTGATCCACGAGACTGCGCAGGCCTTTGGTTACAGGGTGATCGGGGAATCGGACCGAGAAAATACCTGAGCTGGCGAGAGTCATCATTTCATCCGAGTGGGGGAGTACCGCGCCGACCTTGGCATCGTAGGTCTGCTCCACACGGGTGCGGACATCATCAAAATCAAATGTGGTGGGAACCTTGTTTACCAGCATCAACATCTTCGGCACATCCAGCTTTTTGGCGACATCCACTGTCACGGCTGTGCCCTGGTAATCCTGTGAATCGGGGCGGAGGATGATGACCAGCGCATTGGAGATGGCGATGGAGAGCAGGGTCTCTTCATTCAGGCCGGGGTGCGTATCGATCAAAAGATAATCGAGTTTTAGTTTTTCCACCACGTCGCGAAAACCATCGTTGAGCAGGCCCACGTCATAGCCTTCGCGCAGGATGCGGGCAATTTCACCAGCCTTGATGCTGGAGGGGATCAGGAATATCTGCCCCTTGATCTCCCCGCCTACGTGTCCCGTCACATCATGAGCGGCTTCTTCAATGCCACATTTACCCCACAGATAATCATTGAGGGAGTGGATCATCTCCGATTCGTCGAGATTAAAAAGAACGTGAATCCCAGGCGAGGCAATATCCGTATCCACCACGCCCACGCGCGCGCCGTCCATGGCCAGCAACGCGGAAATGTTTGCCGTGGTGTTCGATTTTCCCGTACCGCCGCGAAAAGAGTGAATTGAAATGATTTTGGACATCTTCTCTCCAGAGTTTTGTGAGTTTCCGTTATTATATAGCCTTTACTGGATTATAGCCTAATTTAAAAGTCAATTGCCCATGTTCTATGTTATATTCAATTGATTTTGTCAACCCTTTTTTGCCTTTATCCGCCACCTAATATATGGAAAACACATCCAATCCAATCCTCCAAGACCCCAGCGACGAACTCCTCGTCCAGCATTTCAAAGATGGCAGGCAGGAAGCATTCGATTTGCTCTATTCCCGTCATCTCCCCAAAGTCTATAAAAGAGTGCGTTATATTGTCCCTGAGAACGACGTGGAGGATGTGACCCAGGAAATTTTCATCGCGGCATTGAATTCCATTTCTTCCTTTCGCGGCGAGGCCAAATTCAGTACCTGGCTTCGCACATTAACAAACTATAAAGTGGCGGAGTTCTACAGAAAGCGCACCCGCAAACAGGAACCGCCGCTCGCACCGCTTTCGGATGCATCCGCACACACAACCGGCAGCACCTCCAAAATCATGGAGGAAAGAGTCTACTTGCAAGGCGCGCTTCAAAGCCTGCCCGATAATTACAGGGAGATCATTTTGCTCCGTTTTGCGGAAGACCTTCAGTTCAATGAGATCGCCGAACTTACCAGCCAGAATCTCGAAGCGACCAAGTCCCTTTTTCGCAGAGCCATCGCCGCACTTCGCAATCATCTGGATAAATAACATGGATCAAACAAACGAACATCCCAATCCAAAAAAAGATGACCAACTGGCCGACTTTGCCGATCAGGTGTTGCGAGGAACCATGAACCAACCCGCCTCTCCCCCGACCGATGACCTGCTCGGCCTCGAAGAAACGATCCTACGCCTGAACAGTTCCTTCCCCCCCACCTCCCTGGACGATGCCACCGTCAAACAAATGCACGTGCGGCTCAAGGCCCGCATCCGCCGTGAGGGACAGGCGGCTAAACCGTCCTTCTGGAAAAAATGGTTCGGCAGGGAAGTTACTCCCCAGCTTGGGCTGGCTTTTGCCGTTCTTGCTGTGCTGGTGGTGATGGTCTTAACCTCCCCTTCTTTGACACCTTCAGTCCCACCCACAACAGGGACCGCATCCACCCCCATAAGTTTTATGGTGATCGTTGGGTTGGTGGCGGTTTTATTTATCGTGTATTGGTTCACGCGCCGAAAATAATGTTCGACGTCAATTTGTTGTGTAAACATGACTCACCCCGAAATTATTTTTCGCGGGTGAGTTTATTTTTAAGACCAAAAAGACTCTGACCGCGAAGCGCGCGGAAAACGCTGATCTTTTTTCTTAACTCACCTTACGCAATTCAAAACCCCGTAGGGGTGGCAGGATTATAGAACATTGGGCGAATGGAATCCAAATCCCGAAGGGATGGCATGGATTTTACGAGCTATGACACCCCTTCGGGGTTAAATAGATTGCACATCAAAATCTATAATCATATGACCCCGTAGGGGTCATAAAACCATTCTGTGTAAGGTGAGTTCTTAAATCAGCGTTGGTCTGCGTCCAATATTAAATTTGGGGTTAATGACGTTTTACTTCCTTGCAGGGCCTATCCAGTTACGGTATTATTCCTTCATGGTCGTTTGGATTGCCCTCGGCATTGCCTTTCTTGTGCCACTTGCGTTCTTATGGTTTTTAAGAAAATTTGACTTGTATCAGACCGGTCAATTTAAGTTAAACCTTGTCACCCTGGGGTGTGGAATGATCGCCTATTGGTTTGCGGCGCAGATCAACCCCGCCATGGTCAACGCAGGCTGGGTGACGTGGGACCAGGTCATCCGCATCACCGCCCCCATCCTCGAAGAAATCCTAAAAGCTATAATCCTCATCTCCCTCGTCCAGCGCGCGGACTTTAATTACGTGGTGGACGGCGCACTCTATGGTTTTGGCGCGGGCATCGGCTTCGCGATCATCGAAAATGTTGAGTATGTGACCGGCAACCCGGAGATTGCGCTCACAGTAGCCATTGCACGCGTGTTTTCCACCAACCTTGTCCACGCCACGGCAAGCGGGCTGATCGGCACGGCGCTGGCATACCGCCGCGGTGACTCCAGTTGGCGGGGCTGGCTGGCGATTGCGGGTGGGTATGTCGTTTCCATGGGGCTTCACATGATATTCAACACCATGGTCAGTGCCGGGGCTTTCCTGGTCGTTGCGATCCTCTTTGGGTTGACGGGCATGGCCTTGATCTGGTACGTGATCAAACGCGGCTTGACCATTCAAAAGGAGTGGGTGGCTGAAAAATTGAATATGGCAGATCGCGCCACGAAGCAGGAAACAAAGGTGGTAAGCAGGATCGAAACCATCGAGGAAATACTTTCGCCGGTGGAGAAAAGGTTTGGCCTTCAAACCGCGTCCCTCGTGCGGACCCTGGTCTACAAGCAGGCGCAGATCGGGATAAAAAGGAAATTGCTGGAAACGACGGCCAGCCAGAATAAGACGAGAGAAATCAATAAGATCATCGAGGAGCTTGTCCGCGAGACAAATGAACTGCGGAACCAGATCGGCGTTTATTGCATGATGATGGTGCGAACGGTTTATCTGGAACAGGACCTACGGGTCTGGAATTTGTTAAATGCCCGGGTGGCCGCGGCAGGCTTGAGCCAAAAAGGAGGCGGTCTGTGGGACCGGGTCAATGATCGGTTGCAGCAGCAGTCGTCGCAGGAAGATAAGTCATGAAGAGCGATATTCTTAATCAATTGCAAAAAACGAGCATGTTTAAAAACCTTTCAGACGATGTTCTGGCTGAGGTTGCTCTTAAAGCGTCCACGCGCAAATTGGCGAGAAACGAGATTTTGATGCGAAAGGGGGAGACGGGCGATTCCCTTTTTTTGATCCACGATGGCTGGGTGAAGATCGTGACGGAAGATTCAAAGGGTGACGAACTCATCATCAACAAATGCGGGCCGGGTGAAACGATCGGGGAGATGTCGCTGCTGGATGGTATTCCGCGTTCCGCCACAGTGATTGCATTGACCGAGGCCGAGGTGCTTGAATTAAAGCAGGATGTATTCGAAGAAATTCTCGATCAGCGCCCGGATATTTCGCTTGCCATCATCCGCAGTTATTCGGAAAGACTTCGATTCTCCACAACCTATATCGAGAAGGCCATTGACTGGTCACAAAAGACGGCGGAAGGCGATTATTCATTTGCCGAGCAGACACAACCCCTAGTGAATGGCACAGGTTCCGATGATGATAAAGCCGCACAATTGCTCTCCGCATTCTTTGCAATGGTGCGCAGGGTAAAGGAGCGCGAAGACGGTTTGAAACAGCAACTGGAAAAATTAACTTTCGAGATCGATCAGGCGCGCCGCAAACAGGAATTTGAGGAAATTACCGGCACGGAGTTTTACGCAAAATTAAAGGAACAAGCCAGGACCCTGCGCCAAAAACGCGCGCAGGGATGAAAATGTAAGCCATGTTCCCCTTTCGGGGACATGTTTAACGTGACTGTCGCGCTACAAGCGCGACCTACGGCAGATCACACTTGAATTCGCAAAATCTGGAGGCATGATGAACAAA
>JACPVB010000180.1 GCA_016191985.1 Chloroflexota bacterium
AGGCCGCATCGTCAACATTTTGGATTGGCGCGCCCTGCGCCCCGGTGCGGATCATTTTCCCTACACCGTCACCAAAGCCGCCCTCGCCGCAATGACAAAATCTCTTGCAGTTGCGTTGGCCCCGCGCATCACCGTCAACGGGCTGGCGCTTGGGGCGATCCTTCCGCCAGCCGATCATGCGTCAGCGAGTGAAAAGATTATAGAAAACGTACCAGCTAAACGGTGGAGTGAAGCGGGCGAAGTCGAAGAAGCGTTGTTGTTTTTATTGACCGGTTCCACTTACATCACCGGTGAAATTATCCACGTGGACGGTGGCAGGCATTTGATTTAATTCTGGAGTCGAGCAGCTACTTGCCCTGTGGGTGCTGCTCAATTATCCATCAGCAAGCTGATGGACTCCAAATGGAGAACTCATGGACAAAACCTTCATCAAAGATTTGCTCGTGCGAGGCATTATCGGGGTGAATGATTGGGAGCGCAAAAAGCCGCAGGATATTTTGATCAATGTGACGGTGTTTTCAGATATGTCGCGCGCGGGGGAAAGCGACGACATCAAAGACTGTGTGGATTACAGCGCACTGACAAAAAAAATCCTTGTTCATGCTGAAACCGCCGCACGAATGACGGTGGAAGCACTGGCAAATGATTTGGTAAAAATTTGCCTGCAACAAAATGGCGTGCTGAAAGCCATCGTGCGCGTGGAAAAGCCCGGTGCGGTGCGCTTTGCAAAATCTGTCGGTGTGGAAATCGAACGCAAGCGAGATGACTGACCTGCACCGCGCCTACCTCAGCCTCGGCTCGAACATCGACGCGGAAAACAACCTCCCGAAAGCAGTTGAGTTGCTGCGGGAGGTCGGGGAAGTTGTAGCTGTATCCAGCGTTTGGGAAACGGAGTCGGTCGGGTTTGATGGCCCAAATTTTTTAAATGCCTGCGTTTTATTCCTCACCCATTTACAGCCTGTTGCGTTGAAGGAAAAAATCATCCGCCCCATCGAAGCAAAGCTTGGGCGGGTGCGCAGTGCGGAGAAGAATGCCCCGCGCACGATTGATATTGACATCGTACTGTTCGATGAACATCCGCTCAACACAGAGTTTTGGATTTATGCTTTTGTGATCGTGCCGCTGGCGGAATTGATCCCTGATTTTGAGCATCCCGTCAGCGGGGAAAAAACATCTCGTTTTGCCGAGCAGGTATCCGTTTGGATAAAGAAGCGAACGGATGTGGTTATATCCGCAACGGCTCCGCGCCGCGGTTGAGATGATCCAAAAATTCCTGGCGGGTGTTGATGCTCTTGCGGAAACTGCCCAGCATGGAGGAGGTGGTCATGCGGGCATCGTGCTTTTTCACGCCGCGCATCATCGCACAGAGATGCAATCCCTCCACCACCACGGCCACCCCCTGCGGCTTGAGCAGGTTGTGGATGAAATCGGAAATCTGGCGGGTCATGCGTTCCTGCACTTGCAGGCGGCGGGCGAACATATCCACAATGCGGGGAATTTTCGAGAGGCCGATCACCTGTCCATCTGGAATATAGGCCACGTGAGCGCGCCCCATGAACGGCAGCATGTGATGCTCGCACAGGCTGAAGAATTCAATGTCGCGCACGATCACCATATCGTCATAGCTCACATTGAAGATCGCACCGTTGACCAGCTTTTCAACATCCGTGCGGTAGCCGTTCAATAGTTCGGGGTACATGCGGGCCACACGCTTGGGCGTGTTCACCAATCCCTCGCGCTGCGGGTCCTCGCCAAATGCGGCCAGCATCGAACGGACTGCCCCTTCAATGGTTTCGGTGTCGATCTCCTCGTTGAAGGACGGACGTTCATCGAAATCTTCATTCAGTTCAGGATCTTGCATTTTTTCTCCATAAATGGTGGAATGTTCCCGATTGTATCTGATTATTCTCAGAGATTGTTTCTTAAGTACACGGATACTTCGGCAGGCTCAGCACAAGTTTGACGGATCACACGGTCAGATACGGATTTTTTAATGGTTTTTTCCGTGAGAATCCGTAAAATCAGTGTCGTCCATGTCCAAAAAATGACTCAAGAAACGCTCTCAGGATAAGCAAAGTAGTCACGCTTTCAACATGACTTACCCAAAGTGGCGGGTACAATTGCAGCACATCATCCAGAAGGAAAGAAAACAAAATGATCGAAAACAAAAACCTTTATTTAAAAAGCGCGTTCTTTGGCGCGTGGCTGGGGGCCATCGCTGGCGCAATCCTTGGGGCGGCCACGGGCGCATTAAGCGGCATGTGGAGCGGCGTGCAATTTGGCATCCTGCTTGGCATCATCCCCGGCATGGTGACGGGGGCGCTTACGGGCGCACTCGCTGTCCGTACGGCGGGGAACACGGGCGGCGTCAGTATCGGGGCGTATAGTGGCATGGCGTTCGGCGCGTTCCTCGGGCTTATCTTTGGGGTTTTCATTCCCGAATCTTTTCGGGTGAGCGTTCTCGCATTGAATGTCCTTATCCTGAACGTCCTCATGCAGGGACCCTTCGAGACGGCGGTCCTCGCCAGTTTTTTGCTTTCGCTGCTTGCCACCGCTGTCGGCGGGTGGGTCGGCGGACGGAATCTCAAACCTCGCGATTTGGAGTCATCTTCTTAAACCATCCAAAAGTATAGGATGGAAATTGCCTTCCCTCTGCTATACTTTTTTCATCACTCAATCATTGGAGGAAGCAATGCGTTATAAACTACTCGGGCGCAGCGGACTGCGTGTTTCGGAACTCTGTCTCGGCACGATGACCTTCGGCGAAACCTGGGGTTGGGGCGCATCCAAAGCCGAATGCAAAAAGATGTTCGACCTGTTCACAAAAGCGGGCGGGAATTTTATCGACACCTCCATCAATTACACCGATGGAACCAGTGAGGAATTCCTCGGCGATTTTCTTAAAACGAACCGCGATTATTTTGTGGTCGCGTCCAAATACACCCTCACCAAACCCGATAACACCGACTCGAACGGCGGCGGCAACAGCCGCAAGAATATGATGAAGTCGGTGGAGACGAGTCTCAAACGCTTAAAGACCGATCACCTTGACCTGTATTACCTGCACATGTGGGATTTCATGACACCCGTCGAAGAAGTGGTGCGCGGGCTGGATGACCTCGTCCGCCAGGGCAAAGTCAGTTACGTGGCATTTTCCGACACCCCGGATTACATCGTGGCCGAAGCAAACGCTCGTGCCGACCTCATGGGCTGGTCCCGTTTCCTCGGCATGCAAATCCCCTATTCATTGCTCGACCGTGCCGTGGAGCGTTCCATCATCCCAATGGCAAATCACTGGGAAATGACGGTCCTGCCCTGGGGTCTGTTGGAGGCGGGTATTCTGACGGGAAAATTCCTGAAGAATGTTAAATCCCCCACGCGGCTGAATCAAAAGAAATTGAAGCTGAGCGAAAAGACAATTTCCATTGTGAAGGAAGTGGAAAAGGTTTCAAAGGAAGCTGGCAAACCCATGTCACAGGTGGCGATCAACTGGGTAAGGCAGCATCCAAACACACAAATGATCCCCATCCTCGGCGCAAGAAGCGCGAAGCAATTGCAGGATAACATGGACGCAATCGACTGGTCGCTCTCCGCCGAGCAATATCAGCGGCTGGACAAAGTCAGCGCCATCGACATGGGCTTCCCTCACGATTTTCTGGATGGCAATCAATACATCTACGGCGCAACGTTCAGCAAGATCGACGGACGGAGGGCGTAGAAAATTATGCCCAAACCCATCCGCCATCTCCTTGCCATTTTATTACTACCTTTCATGGTGGTGATTATCGTCCCCTCGTGGCTGTTCAATGCCTTTGCGGGCTTTGATACCCGCTGGGTCGGGATGACGTCCCTGACCTGGACAGGTTTAATTGCGGGGGCATTATTTGTGTGGATCGGGCTTATCTTGTTCGTGCTGTGTGTAAATTTATTCGCCCTCTTCGGCCAGGGGACGCTGGCTCCGTGGGACCCAACGCAAAGGCTGGTTGTGAGTGGCCCGTACCGCCATGTCCGCAATCCGATGATTAGCGGTGTGGCGATGATGCTGATCGGGCAGTCCCTGTTTTGGGGTTCGTGGGTGATCGGTCTCTGGGCAGGGATATTCATGCTGATCAACCATATCTATTTCATTTTTTCAGAAGAGCCAGGGTTGGAAAAACGCTTCGGTGAAAGCTACCTCACATACAAGGCCAATGTCCCCCGCTGGATTCCGCGTCTCAGACCGTGGACGGGGTAATAAGTTAAACCCTCACTTTATGCAGTACCGCACACTTGCCCTGGCGGGCAGTGCCAGGGAGATTTATCTTGTGAGTAATGGTTTTAACTAAAAAACATGTACAGCAAACTCACCCTCACTTTCCACTCCCTACTTTCTATCTTCCCCACCTCGGCTGCCAGTCTGAAATTGGGTCGCTCGTTAGACGGGTCACACCTGTGCCGTCAGGGTGGATGATGTAGATTTCGTTATTCCCATCTCGAAAGGAGGCGAAGGCGATCCAGTTCCCATCCGGTGACCAGCTTGGGCCAAGATTATCCCCGCCGTCAGTGATCTGCACCAGATTCGTCCCATCCACGTTGATAATGTAAAGATCATGGTCGCCAGCCGGGCCCGCGTAAAAGGCAAGCTTCGTCCCATCCGGTGACCAGGAACTGCGCCCACCCATATCTTTTAAATCCGTCACTTGGCGGATATTGGAACCGTCCGCATTCATAACGAACAACTGGCGTGTTCCTGTCCGTGAGGAGGCGAAGGCGATCATCGAACCATCCGGCGACCAGGTTGGGTCAATATCATCCGAGAAGGTGATGGCGTGCGGGTTTGAGCCGTCGGGCTTCATCACCCAAAGACCATTCCCATCGTTGGTAAAAACGATCAAATTGCCGTTCGGGGAAAGTTCCGGCGCATATAAACTGCCGATGTTTCTTGTGAGGCGCTTGAAATCCCTGCCACTGGCATTGATGGAATAAAGCTCAAACTTTCCGGTGCGGCGCGAGGAGAAATAGATCGTCTGCCCATCTGGAGCGATGGAAGCGTAAAAGGCCGTCGCTTCCGCGTCCGTGACCTGTTTGCGATTCGACCCATCGGCATTCATGATGCAAATCTGGTCAATCTGCTTGACAAAACAGGTGAAAACGATTTTGCCGGTCTGGGAGCCATTCCCGGCATAAGTAGGGAGGGGAGATGGAACATTCTCCGGGGTCAACGACAAAGTGGGCATGGGGGTACCCAACACCACGGCAGTGATTGTCTCTAACGGCTGGTTGAAAAGCGGGGTCGGTTCGGGGCGTACGCTGGGAGGGTTGACCCAAATGAAATAAAACACCCCGGTCAAAACGCAAATTCCCATTATTCCGAGGATTATCCCAACAAGAAGGATTTTGTCAAACGTGGTCAGAAGTTTACGCGGTGTGGACATGGTCAATATTTTATTCCATAATTGAGGCAACTCCCGGTCAGTTATTGCCTTCGGTTCTTCGCTGCAATCAGCCTGGTCTGGATTCAAGAAATATCTTTACGATTTGAGGGTCAAAGTGTTTACCAGACTGTTCTTTGATATAACGATAGACATCATTGAGAGGCCAAGCTTTGCGGTAGGGACGGTCGGAGGTGAGCGCGTCGAAGACATCCACCACAGCGAACAAGCGTGCGGATAATGGGATTTCTTCGCCCTTTAATCCACGCGGGTAGCCGCTGCCATCCCATTTTTCGTGGTGACAGTAGGAGATTTCCAGCGCATGTTTTAAGTATGAAATTGGGAAAAGCATCTGGTAGGCATAGGAAGGGTGCTGGCGCATGATGTTAATTTCGTCTTCTGAAAGCGGCCCGGGCTTGTGCAGAATCGAATCTGGCACACCCATTTTGCCGATGTCGTGGAGCAGGGAACCGCGGCGGAGGTCCATTTTTTCGGCTTCGCTCATACCCATTTTTTCGGCAAGTTTCAAGGCCATATCCGTCACGCGCTGGGTATGGCCTTCCGTCTCCCTGTCACGCAAGTCCAAGGCGCGCGACCAACCCTCGATGGTGGCGTCGTATGCCAGCATGAGTTCCATGTTGGATCGCTGCAAATTTTCAAGCAGGGATGCGTTTTCGATGGCGATGGCGGCCTGAGTGGCGAGAGTTTCAAAATAACTCATCCACTCCGCTTCAGGCTCAAACGTCTTTCGATGGAAAAGTTCCAGCACACCTTTGACTTGCCCTTTCACCACCAGTGGAGTGGCATAGTGTGCGGCGAACTCTTCATCCGCCAACAGCGTGGAGCGGCCAAACGTCCCATGCACCAGCCTCAGGTCGGGGCAGGAAACGGTGCGATATTCCTGGGCGGCGCGTCCCGCATATTCGTTCCCAAATTTAACATGAGATTTTTCAATATTGCGCGTCTTAAACCCAATACCCGCGGCGTAATCAAGATCATGGGTAACAGGATTCAACAGCAGGATGCTGGCGGCATCCACTTCCAGCTCGTTCTTTACATAATTTAATATAACATTGAGCGTGACGTTCGAATCAAAGTTGCTGCTGATGGCAATATCGATTTGATGCAGGGCGGTCAGATGATGCAGTTGTTGTTCGGTTTGTTCGTGAAGTGTGATCCGGTGAATGGCATTGGCGGCAATATCGGCGATGGCATTGAGCAGGAGTACATCCCGCTCTGTGATGCTGTCCGTGCAGGCAATCCATAACGCGCCAATAGCCTGTTCCTGTGCAATAAGTGGCACGGCGGCCACGCAATGGGAATCGCCAAGCAGGTCGGGCCGATAAAAAATCGCATCCTGATCTGCGCTGTTATTTAAATAAGGTTTCCTGTTTTCGATCACCCAGCCGCTCACACCTTCGCCATGTGGAATGTGCAACCCTGTAAATTTTTCGCCGATAGCGCCGCGCCCCGCTTCAATGAAGGTCCCGTTGTTCGTTGAAAGGGGCATTGCCAGCATGGCGCCATCCGCGTCAAACAGACCGATAAGCTGGTCCAGGATTACAGTGAATATCCCACCCCGTGTTGTTGCCTTGCGCAAGGCATTGCTGACGGTAATGATGGCTTCCCGTTCGCGTTCATGATGTTTACGTGCGGTGATGTCCCGCGTAACAACTTGTACGAATTGTACGCCCTGGTAGTTATAAGGGACGGCAGCCACCTCGACATGAATGGCCGAACCATCCAGACGGAGGAACTTCTCCTCCACAAACGGGATGGATTCCCCGGTGGATTGCATTTTCTCAATACGCTGTTTAACGGATTCGCGAAAATCTGGATGAACGGAATCTAAAACAGGCCTTCCAATCAGGTCACTCTCATTTTTTGCGCCAGATATTCGTACCATGGCCGGGTTGACGAATACAATCCGCCACTGGCTATGAATGGCAATTGCATCCGGGGAGAGGTTAACCAACAACCGATAGCGCTCTTCGCTTTCGCGCAACGCTTCCTCCGCCTGTTTGCGCTCGGTGATATCGCGGACTGTCGTAAGGCTGAATTTCGCACCATCGTACTCAACTACCGAAGAACTGATCTCTACAGGAAAAATGCGACCATCATGCGTTTTGTGTCGTGTTTCAAATCTTGGGAAAGAGCCACTTGCGAACTGTTTACTCATGATCTCTTTGGCGGCATCATATGTGATAACAGCATCAATATCGGACGGACTCATGGTTAAGAGTTCTTCCCGTGTGTAGCCCAAAGAACGGCAGGCTGCATCGTTGACGTAGGCGAAGGTCAATTGTTCATTGATCAGAAAGACCGCATCGGACGATTGGTTAATGGCGCGGTTAAGTAGGATCAGTTCTCTTTCGTTATGTTTGCGATCAGTGATGTTACGAGCTATGCCCAAAAGAGCAACTATCCCACCCTCAGGATCACGGATCACGGAAGCATTCGAGGTGTGCCATTGCCAACTACCATTTTTATGTTGAACTCGATACTCGATCCCGGATTGATTCTCTCCACTCACCACGGCTCGATTCAGAACATTACGACATAGGATCAGATCATCAGGATGAATAAAAGACTCAAACGACTTGCCTTCCACTTCGCTGACATCATGTCCCAGCAATTCCTTCCAGTTGGGTGA
>JACPVB010000181.1 GCA_016191985.1 Chloroflexota bacterium
GCAATTCACTGACGGTAGATTACTCATCTACCTCGATGGATCTCTCCATCCGTGTGATTGCCTCAATACTTTGTCGCGACTTGCGTCGCTTCGCATCCAGGCACCCACACCTATCGGTTGTTCAAGTTTTTAAAGATCATCTCCACCGCGCCGTCGCTTTCGCTTCGTCAGCAGCAGAGAAACGAGATTATGAAGAACTTCTCAAACATCGTCAAGCTTTTCTTCAACTCTTTTCCCGCCTCCTTCACCGCCGCCCATCCGGGCCCCGCTGAAGGAGGCGCGCATTCTACCCACTTCCCGAACGCCGTCAAGCGTTTCGGCAAAATTTGTGCGCTTCGGAATCCAGCGGCAACCCGCTGCATATAGAAGCAGAAGCGGGACTTCCGCGCAATGTTAGGATTTGCCCCATGCGTATCGCCCCCCCCCATCACGCACCGGCACAACGTCGTCACAGAAGTCACCGCACCCACCCCATAACCAGACCCGAACAGCAAGCCCGCTCGACATAAAACATAGAGATATCACAGCAATGAGTCACACCGCCGCATCGCTTAGTAGCAAACGAGGAAAACCTTATTTCTGACCGCAATTAAAAACGCCCGATGAAAACCATCGGGCGCATTTACTGAGCAACGGCAAAACCGGGCAAGCCGTTAGCGGAGGCAGCACCCCGGATCAGAGCAGGTCATGAGGGCAATCATGCCGAGAACGACGAACCACAACCGCAAGTAGAGGCAGCATTCGGATTACGAATCACGAATTGAGACCCCTCCAAGCCCTCCGAGTAATCAATCTCGGCACCTACCAAATACTGATAACTCATCGGATCAATCAGCAATGTGACACCGTTCTTCTCCATCGTCGTGTCATCTTCATTCATCTCTTCATCAAAGGTAAATCCATACTGAAAACCGGAACAACCACCGCCAGTCACAAACACCCGCAGTTTGAGACTCGGATTACCCTCTTCTTCGATCAATTCCTTAACCTTGCCAGCCGCGCTATCAGTAAAAAGGATAGGCGAAGTCATTTCGGTTACTGCGCTCATGAGGAAAACTCCTGAAAAAGTTCGTGCAAAATTATGCGAGCCCGTGCAATCGCGGTCAATCTACTTAGTTTGAAGCAACCCGCTTTAGTTCCACTGTTTTTTCCGGACAGCCATTGCCACACCATCCCCCCGCGCGCGAAATAACCACAAGCACCAATCACGCACCACCCAAGAATAGCAACCTTCCCACCCCGGAAAAACAATTACCACACATCGCATCACGTCAACGAAAAAGCCGCCCAACGGCGGCTTTCTAGGAATCCAAAGCAAATTAACGCTTGGAGAACTGCTTGCGGCGACGCGCCTTGTGGAAGCCCACTTTCTTACGCTCAACTTCACGGGCATCACGAGTAACAAAGCCAGCCTTCGAAAGCGACGGCTTCAGAGCGGCATCATATTCGATCAAGGCACGCGTAATGCCGTGACGAACGGCGCCTGCCTGGCCGGACTCACCGCCACCAGTCACATTAACCTTGATGTCAAAGCCCTGCAACTGATCAACCAGCTCCAGCGGCTGACGAACGATCATGCGGCCAGTTTCGCGAGAAAAGAATTGATCAACCGGCTTACCGTTGACAACGATAGCGCCAGAACCACGCTTCATGAAAACACGAGCCACGGCGCTCTTGCGACGACCGGTACCGTAGAAATAACTTTCAGCCATGATGACCCCTTAGATTTCCAGAGCCTTCGGCTGCTGGGCGGTGTGAGGATGCTGGTCGCCAGCGTAGCACTTGAGCTTCTTCAGCATGGCGTAGCCCAACGGCCCCTTCGGCAGCATACCCTTGACGGCGGCTTCCAGAGCACGCCCCGGAAAACGCTGCTGCATCTTCTTAAAGTTGGTTTCGTAGATACCACCCGGATAACCAGAATGGCGGAAGTATTTCTTGTCCTCAGCCTTGTTACCGGTAACGGTGATCTTTTCGACGTTGGTGACGACAATGAAATCGCCAGTATCAACGTGCGGGGTATAGATGGCCTTGTGCTTGCCACGAAGGCGGCGAGCAATTTCGGTAGCGAGGCGGCCGAGCACCTTGTCTGTGGCGTCTACCACAAACCACTCGCGCTTCACCTCATGTGGCTTGGCGGAAAACGTTTTCATGTGTGTGCCGTCCTGAAAAATTGGGCGCAGATTGGAGAAAGGCGCGGATTCTAGTCGACTCAACCATACAGTGTCAACGTTTTTGAATACCCTGCACCATGAAACCAAAAAAAACGCGGCTCGCTGAGCCGCGTTAAATCCACACCAAAGGAGGAGGGTGGAGGAGACAAACCTAGACTGTCATGAACTGCCTCAGCAAATCACTTCAATCCGTACGCTTCGCATTGTGCCCACCTTGAACGGATCAGGCAAGCTCGTTTTGTGCATCGCACAACATATAAATCTATAAAACGATAAAAATATTAAATAAAATATAAAACATTGATTTATTACATATAAAATAAATAACAAACAACAAATTGTCAATAATTTAACCCAAAGCAGCATCGCGACATTCGGTCAAAAGCAAGTTCAATATTGTGCACCGCAGCAACAGTCACCCCAGCAACAACTCGATATCCGTTAAAATCGCCGACCACTCACAAGGAGAAATCGATGGAATGCACAGTCAGATGGATGGGCCAAGATGCCGGAATGTCTTTTGTCGCAGAAGCAGGAAGTGGCCATGCTGTTGTGATGGATGGCGCGCCGGAAGCCGGGGGACGCAACCTAGGCCTGCGCCCGATGGAGATGGTGCTGGCGGGGACTGGGGGCTGCACCGCGTTTGACGTCGTACTAATTTTGAAAAAAGGCCGACACGCTGTAAGCGGGTGCGACGTTACCCTCAAGGCGGAACGGGCAGAAAGCGACCCGAAGATCTTCACCCACATCCATTTTCACTATCGGGTCAAAGGCAAACTTCTAAAACCCGAAGTAGTTGCACGAGCGATCGAGTTATCGAAAGACAAGTACTGCTCAGCCTCGATCATGATCGGAAAAACCGCCGAAATCACTCATGATTTCGAAATCATCGAGGAAGCTTGAAACCCTAAAAGCGATAGGCAGTCTTCGTCATGACCTTGGCTGCCAACCTCATGGCCAGCTTAACCAGCCCCGGCAATTCGGCCGCACCGTGGCGCACAGCCATTTCGGCATGCTGAATCTCATCGAGCCGCATTCTGTCCACAATGGCTCGGGATCGCTCATCATTCTCCGGCAAACTGAGCAGATGCCCGGCCAGATGCGCCTCGACCTGACGCTCGGTCTCTGCCAGGAAGCCCAGATTCCATTTATCGCCAAGCCCCCCAGCCGAAACCCCGATCGACAGCGAGCCAACGTACCAGAGCGGGGTCAATAGGCTCTTCCGCCCCCCCAATTCACCCATCCGACGCTCTGTCCAGGCCAGGTGCTCGGTCTCCTCGTCGGCAGCAACACTCAAGGCTTCCCGCAGCATTGGATTACGCGACGTCAGAGCCTGCCCCTGGTAAAGAGCCTGGGCACAAACCTCCCCGCAGTGATTGACCCGCATCAGCCCTAGCGCATGCTTCCGCTCGGCTTCGCTCAAGCCGGCATCGGGTATTTCGCCCCCCGGATGCGGCCTGACGCTGCTTGCCGGAGCCGCAATCGTCCGCAGCGCCCGGTCAAATTCAACAATGACTCGATCAATCAACATTGCTCACCAACGTTTATTCGCAGGATGCCCACCCTGGCGCAAGGCCGCACGGGCCTCGTCCGCATCATTGACGATCAGCCCGCCCGGACAAAAATAGTCGAGATAGAGTGCAGCGTGTTGACGATTGGCATACGCCTCCTGAATCCTCGACCATTGATTCGCCCTTGATTTGGACCACGTACCATCCGAGCGCCCCGAAGCGTAAATCCGGCGCTCCCTGGTTTCGCAACGAATCCCCTCGTAGGTGATGCTTCGCCCGCCGGCCGGAGCCAATACCACTAAGGTGTAACGCACCACACCATCCAAACCCACACTCAAACTCGCAGGATCGATAGAGAAGCGATTCCCGGTCGCCGCACTGACCTCGAAAGCCAACAATCCCTCATTACGAGGCGGCGCCGGCAAGGAAATCTCGGCCTCCTGCCAAACCTTGGCCTCGTCAGCCTCGCCGGAATCGGCATGCACCAACCCGCCGAGCCCAAACATCAAACCAAGCACCAAACAGCGAATGAACGGCTTCATTTCTCTTCCTCGTTCGTCGCCGGATCAGCAGCTTTCCCTCCCCGACGATGCCGAGAACGGCGATCGAGGTCGAGAAAACGGACCAACTCATTCAGCGCCTGCTCGTACACCCCACGCTTGAATTCGATGACCGCATCCAGCGGAACCCAGTAATCATTCCATCGCCAAGCATCGAATTCGGGCTTGCTGGTCGCCCGC
>JACPVB010000187.1 GCA_016191985.1 Chloroflexota bacterium
CATCGCCGGAACGATTGGCCTGATCGTCATGATTGGTACGTTCTATGAGATGCTTGGTCCATTGAAAGCCTTCGTCCCTGAATTTCTTTCGTACAAGTGGGTCATCGGCTTGCTGACCACGCCGATTGTCTTTGGCCCCGGGCGGCAATTCTTCACCAACTCCTGGCGCGGACTCAAGCACGGTGTAACGGACATGAATCTGCTTTATGCGACAGGCATTGGCGCGGCCTATGGCATTGCGGTAATCAACACATTATTTCCAAACGCTGGCTTCGGTGGGGAAGGCGCAACCTTCTTTGAAAGCGCCGCCCTGCTGACCGGTTTCATTATCCTTGGCCGCTGGCTCGAAGCGTTGACGCGCGGAAGAACGTCAGAGGCGATCCGAAAATTGATGAAGCTCCAGCCCAAAGTCGCGCGCGTGATACAAAATGGTCAGGAGGAAGAAATCCCGTCGGATGAAGTCGAAATCAATGACTTGATCCAGGTACGCCCCGGTGAATCCATCGCAGTGGATGGCGAAGTGACCGACGGTTATTCCGCGGTGGACGAATCCATGCTGACCGGCGAAAGCCTGCCCGTTGAAAAGAAGCGCGGCGACCCGGTCATCGGCGGCACGATCAACAAGACGGGCGCGTTCAAATTCAAGGCCACACGCGTTGGAAAAGAAACCGCGCTCGCACAAATCATCAAACTGGTGGAAGATGCGCAGGCCAGCAAAGCGCCCATTCAAAAACTGGCAGACTGGGTGGCCGGGCATTTCATTCTCGGCGTCCATCTGTTGGCGGTGGTTGTGTTCCTGTTCTGGTTCTTCTTTGGCTACCAGATGTTTTTCGACCCGAATTCAAGTTTCATATTGTCGCCCTACAAGTTAGGTGAGATCGGTGTGTTTGGGTTCTCCTTATTGCTAAGCGTCACGGTGCTGGTTATTTCCTGTCCATGCGCAGTAGGTCTGGCGACTCCGTCTGCGATGATGGCCGGCACGGGCAAAGCGGCTGAATTTGGTGTGCTGTTCAAGGGCGCGGAAGCGATTGAGAATGCCAGCAAATTGCAGACCATTGTGTTCGACAAAACCGGCACGCTGACCAAAGGACAGCCGTCAGTTACTGATGTAGTAACCAGTAATCCCCCTTCGGGGACTTCGCAGTTGTCAGTGAGCAGTGATCGGTTGTTGATGATTGCCGCGATTACAGAGAAGAATAGCGAACATCCGCTGGGCGAGGCCATCGTACGCGGCGCGCAGGAACGCGGTTTGAAATTAACCGATGCGGAGTCCTTCAACTCCATCCCAGGTCACGGTGTGGAAGCGCAGATCGAAGGTTCTCAAATCCTGCTGGGCAATCGCAAGTTGATGCGCGAACGTAGTGTCGACTTCAGTCGATTGATGGCACAAGCAGAGGCGCTGGAGGTGGAAGGCAAGACGGTCATGTTCGTCGCAGCAGACGGTGAGCCAACTGGTTTGATCGCCGTGGCTGATACGTTGAAAGAAAATACCGTTGAAGCTATCAAGCAGTTACATAAACTTGGGATCGAGACAGCCATGATCACCGGCGACAATCGCCGCACCGCCGAAGCGATTGCGCGCCAGGTGGGCATTGACCGCGTGCTGGCTGAGGTCCTGCCGCAGGATAAAGCGGAAGAAGTAAAAAAGCTTCAGGCGCAGGGTAAGAAAGTTGCAATGGTCGGAGACGGCGTAAATGACGCTCCCGCGCTGGCCCAGGCTGAGGTTGGTATGGCAATCGGTTCTGGTACAGACGTGGCGAAAGAAACCGGCGACATCATCCTTATCAGGGATGACATCCGCGATGTGGTCGTGGCGTTGGAAGTTGCCAGGGCCACCATGCGCAAGGTCAAGCAGAATCTATTCTGGGCGTTCTTTTACAACACGTTGGGGATTCCGCTGGGAGCTGGGCTGTTCTATCCCCTTGCCTCGCTGGTCATCAGCCCCGAATTGGCTGGTTTGATGATGGCGGTAAGTTCGATCTCTGTAACGCTCAACACGCTTTTGCTGAAGGGATTCGAGCCATCTATTGGGCGTGACCACAAACCTAGGCAAGGCAGTGGTAGTCCACAACTTCGCCCGCTCTCAGCTTCGGTTGGAAATGATTAATTTAAGAGGACATCAATCATGGAACACGAACAAGTTGAAAAAGAAGTAGCACAGAAGAGTATGCTGATTTATTTACCTATTTCGATAGGCGCAGCAATCCTCTTCTTTCTGAGCGCCACGATCACCAGCAGTTACCCATTGGTGGCCCGAATTGGCGGAACGGTCTGGGTTGGATTGTTGAGCCTGATCGTCTCGATGCCACTCGTGATTTCAAAAGTTAAAAGTAGTTTGAAAAATCGTTAAGTGAATTGCTTGATGTAGATTCCAGGATGCTTTCGCTTCACATCTGACGTTGAGCTGGCTCTGCACCAGATTCAAAATATGCCCCCCAATTTTTCGCGCCGCGATTTTCTTAAAGCCTCAGGCGCAGGCCTGCTAGGATTGTTCCTGGCGGACTTGCGCCTTGAGCGGGTCTTTGCCGCTGAAGCTCCCAAACAGGGACGCATCACAATCAGCGGCATCGAGCTTTTTAGCGAGCCATCATTCAACGCCAAAAAGATAGGCGTCTTTGGCCGCGACGAGGTCGTGAATATCAGCAATGAGGCTGAGGGCGATAAAGGCTACGGCAATCCGTTCAATTCGACATGGTATCAAATAAACGGGGAAGGTTATGCTTACTCCGGGTCAATCCAGCCGGTCGAGACTCTGCATCAAAAGCCGGTATTTGATATTCCTGAAGCAGGCCTGCTGGGTGAGATCACGGTCCCATATTGTGATACGCGGCGCGCCAGCAGTATCTGGGCTGACCGAGGCTACCGTATTTATTATTCATCTACTCACTGGGTAACCGGTGTAACTGTAAACCGAAGCGAAAAAAGTATCTGGTACAAGATTTATGACCGCCAATTACAGGAATCGTTTTATGTCGCGTCGCACGAGATGCGTCTGATCTCAGCAAGTGAGCTTGGCTTGCTCTCGCCCGAAGTACCGGAAGAGAAGAAATACATTTACGTTGACCTGGCATCTCAATCTGTGACGGCGTTTGAAGATGAGAAGCCTGTGTTGGTGGCACGCTGTTCCAGTGGTGACAAAGGGACAGAAACTCCCATGGGCGAGTTTCGCACCTTTCATAAAGGGCCGAGCATCCACATGACAAATCAGGGAGATGGGAGCGAGAATACCTATCACCTGCCCGGCGTTCCCTGGGTATCGTTCTTTACTGGAACTGGCGTCGCTTTCCACGGCACGTACTGGCATAACAATTACGGGCGGCCAAGCAGCCGCGGTTGCGTGAACTTAACTCCGGGCGACGCAAAATTCATTTATCGCTGGAGCAGGCCACAGGTCCCGCCTGAGACGCCGTATCTGTATCAGCCGGGCGAAGGGACTCTCGTCAAAGTTGTATCAATTACTTAAGAAGCAGTTTTACATCCATCTTCTTCAGGAGAAAATATGAGCAGAATCAAAGTCTCGAAGACCGCCGCGAAAAGTGAAACCGAGAAAAGAAAAGAATGGCCGGCCGTGGTTTATTTTTGGACGATTGGCCTGGCTTTCTTCAGCTACATCGTTGCCAGAATCGTTCTGGATGCCTATTCCCATCCTTATCATTGGGGCACTGGTCTGGCAGGCGGCGTGCTTGGGGTTGGCGTCGGGTGGATTTGGTATCGCTGGCGCGGGGATGTTTTTTAGCGCATGGCGCTGCCTGGAGTTGCCCAAGTCTTTTGGAATATTCCTATGTGAAATTTGCAAGGTACGCAGCCAAACGGCGCATTCCGAAACAGGCCAAACGCCTCTCACACCTTGATCCAAAAAAGGCTTAGAGTCGTTGTAGAAAAAAAACTGGAAGTCAAGGAGCAATTGATATGGAAAACAATACCGATATAACTCCGCGTCAAACAAATATCTCGCCCGTTGTCTGGTTCCTTGGGATCGGGCTGGTGATTGCGCTGATCGCTATTTTCGTCTTCAACGTGGCAGTTGGCACGGTTGCCTATTATGGGCTGTTTGCCTTCATGATGGGCAGTCATTTCTTCATGCACGGCTCACATGGTGGACATGGCGGTCATCAGCATAATCCAGAACCGAATGCCGTTGAATCAAACAAAGATGAGCACTCCAAACACACAGGCGGCTGTCACTAAAACTTCAAGCCAATTTTATAAGGAGCTTCCCAAATGTTATTCAAAGATCCTGTATGCGGCAAGCGTATCAATCGCGGCAAAGCCCACATCGTTATCGAATATGAAGGCATGAACTACTTTCTATGCTGCCCACGCTGCCAGACGGAGTTCGAGCATAATCTTAAGCTGTATGCCAGGCCCGAACTGGGCGAAAAGGCAAAGAATGTTATGCGAGTGCCTGATCGTCATCACACGTAGAAAACAAGTAAAATAAATCTCAATGAGATTACCCAGACTTTTTCTTATTTCGCTCGCGATCATTGTTTCACTGTCCTTCTATTCGCCCGTCACTGCGCAGGATGGAGAGGAAGCATACTATATTGTTCAGGAAGGCGATTCGCTTTGGGAGATTGCGGCGCGTTTCGGGGTCAGCCTCGAAGACTTGCAACAGGCAAACGGCATTAGCGATGCGGGACAGGTGGTGATTGGCGCTCGTTTGGTTATCCCCGGATTACAGGGTGTAAACGGAGAATTGGATACGACGACGGTCGCTTATGGCGAAACGCTTCGCAGTTTGAGTCGGCAATATGGTATTTCAGAATCAACTCTGGCTCGTTTAAATCGCATTGTCAACCCGGGGGAGTTATATGCGGGTGCGAGATTGATTATCCCGGTAACAGAAAATCAAAGTTCATCTTTTGCAGGACGCGCCAATCTTGCTGCAGGCCAGTCTCTGCTGGAATTGGCTGTCCTGCGCGATGAAGATGCGTGGACGCTGGTTTTGGAGAACAACCTGCCGGGCACGTGGGTAGGAGTAACGGGTGATGTTCTCAGTGTTGCTGTACCCTCTCAAGGCGGCGCACTGGCCGGTTTGCCGGGAGCCATCACACAGGTCGAGGTGGAGCCGCTGATTATGATCCAGGGTGGGACGACGGTAGTCAAAGTCTATGCGCCGCCCGGTATCACGCTGCGCGGTTCATTGGTTGAGCGCCCCCTGAATTTTTTTCCGCAGGAGTATGGCTACGTGGCCTTGCAGGGCATCCATGCGTTGACGCAACCCGGGCTTTATCCGCTGACGTTGGAGGGAGAACTTTCGGATGGGGAATACTTTGCCTTTTCGCAGAACGTGCTCGTTCAAGGTGCGAACTTCCCATACGATCCCAGCCTGGACGTGGACCCTGCTACTGTGGACCCGGCAGTGACCGTCCCTGAAAGCGAACTCTGGGCATCGCTCGGTGCGCCCGTTACATCGGAGAAAATGTGGGAGGGTTTATTTGCCAGCCCTGTCCCCGCGGAATTCACAAACTGTTGGCCTTCTTTGTTTGGCAATCGCCGCTCTTATAATGGAAGCGCTTATGATTTCTTTCATAGCGGCCTCGACTTTTGCGGACAGGTTGGGACGGAACTCTACGCGGCGGCATTGGGCAAAGTGGTCTACACCGATACGTTGGTCGTGCGCGGCGGAGTGGTTGTGATCGATCATGGTTGGGGTGTTTACACGGCTTACGATCATCTTTCCGAGAGTCGTGTTCAACCAGGTGACCTAGTTCAACCCGGCCAATTGATTGGCTTGGGCGGGGCGACTGGGCGCACTACGGGACCTCATTTGCATTGGGAGGTGTGGGTGGGCGGCGTGCAGGTAAACCCGGTGGATTGGTTGAATGTGGCTTATCCTTGATAAGCAAAAACACCTAAGCGGGGACAAGCAAAACAGCGCTTTGATTTATCCACGAAGCTCATACAATCAATTTAATTCAAGTCATCCCATCCATGTATAGAGAGACGCCATGCGCACCCGATTAACCCAAACCCTGAGAGTGTCCATCCTATTACTCATCCCAATTCTTGTTGTCGTTGGCGGGGTGAGTTTATTAGCCACCGACGAATACCTTGCCTTTGAATATGGCAAGACCAGTTTTCCACCGGACTCATTTGGCTTCACCCAGCGAGAGCGTTTTGTGCTTGCCTCAACGAACATTCATTACGTACGCGCTCATCTTCCGAATGATGAACTCTCAAAACAAACGCTGAATGGTGTGCCCGTTTACAATGCGCGTGAAGTGGGACACATGGCAGATGTGCAGGCAGTATTTCAATCTGTTTTCCGCGTGTGGCAGGCCGCGTTCATTTTGCTTCTAATTCTGGGGATTGCGCTTTGGCGCATGGGTGATCGTGTGGCGCTGGCTTCCGCGCTTCAATCGGGAGGATTACTAACTTCCGGGATGCTCCTGTCAATCGCTCTGTTGGCGCTGTTTGCCTGGCAGACCTGGTTCAATCTTTTCCACCGTCTCTTCTTCGTGCAGGGTTCCTGGCTCTTTGAATATTCCGATACCCTCATTCGCCTCTTTCCGTTGGAGTTTTGGTCTGATGCGACCTTTGCAATTTCCATATTCAGTCTGGTTGGAGGGTTGTTGATAGCGTTTATTGGGTGGCGTTGGCGGATTATGCTTGAAAAAATTCCCCTGAAAATAAAACCATAGACAGGCATTTTGGCCTATATTACCTGCGCTGATTTGCGCTCGTGTTCATGTCGGTTTAGTGCTATCTTGGAAGCAAGGATAAACCCGTAACCCTGAAAGGAACTTGACCATGTCGCTTGCGCGTCGCAATCTCTTTCAAGACAAGACCCGTCTGGCCTTGAGCATTGGCGGGGTGGCGCTGGCCGTCATGCTGATTCTGATCCTCAAAGGTTTCCTGGCAGGGATGAATAGCCAGATCACTTCGTATCTCGACCATTCGCCTGGTTCAATCGTCGTGGCGCAAGAGGATGTGGTCAACCTGCTTGGGGCTACATCTCTGCTGCCCGAAGGAATCGCCCAAAAAACGGAATCGATTCGAGGGGCGGATGAAGCGATCCCGATCCTCTCGCAATTCATCATCCTCGATCTGCATGAAAAAAAGCAGCCTGCCTACATGATCGGCTATGAACCAGATCAAGGCGGCGGACCATGGGAGTTGATCGCAGGGCGCGAACCACGCTCGAAAAGAGAAATTGTCTTCGATCATGTGCTCGCGGACCGTCATAACTTGAATCTCGACGATCAAGTGGAAGTGATGGGAATAGATTTCACCATCGTCGGCTTATCGAAAGGCACCACTTCCTGGATGACGAGCTACTTCTTTGTCCGCAAAGATGCGGCGGAAGAAGTCCTGCTTGCCCCCGGCGCAACCAGCTTTCTGCTGGTCACCACCTCGGATGGCGCGGACGTGGACTACATTCTGAAGCGGCTAAATGATCTAACCGGAGTGGATGCTCTCACCAAAAAACAAATGGCCGCCAATGACCTCAAGCTGTTCGCCAAGGTCTTCTCTGCCCCGCTCAAGTTGATGACTGGGATTGCCTTCCTGGTTGGGACGATGATCGTCGGGTTGGTCATTTACACGGCCACGGTGGAACGTCAGCGTGAGTATGGCGTTCTCAAAGCCATTGGCGCAAAGAATCGCATCCTATATCAAGTTGTGTTGACGCAGGCGCTGTTCGCATCAATAGCCGGGGCATCGCTAGGCCTCTTGCTGGCAAACGGTTTAGCCCAATGCATCATGTCTGCCTGTCCGCAATTCCTGATCGTCTTCGACCCCGTGGATAGCGGGCAGGCATTGCTTGCCGGTCTGGGCATGGCGTTGGTCGCGTCCATCTTCCCAACGCGAGTCGTTGCCAACCTTGCGCCGGCGGAGGGCTTTCGAAAATGATCCGCCTGGCTTTCCGCAACCTTTTTCAAAACAA